>NZ_CP036281.1:600000-900000 GCF_007750395.1 Polystyrenella longa
GCTGGCCTCTCGGACAGACCCTGGGGACTGACCAATTTGAAGATCAAACCGCAGGCGAGTAGTCGTAACGTGTTCAGATCGTTTCTCAGATGAAAGTTAATATTCGTGGAAGCCAATATCGTATTGTTACCCGGAGATGGGATTGGACCGGAAATTGTTGCTCAGGCGGAGCGCGTCATTCATGCTGTCGCGAAGAAATTCGGCCACACCTTCCATCTGGAGAGTCACGACATTGGTGGGATCGCCATTGATAAATATGGAGATCCTCTTCCCGCCGCGACCATCGCTGCCTGTAAAAAATCGCAGGCAATCTTGCTCGGAGCTGTCGGTGGGCCGAAATGGGATGACCCCACCGCCAAGACTCGCCCGGAAAAAGGCTTGCTGGCCATTCGCAAAGAGCTGGATCTGTTTGCCAACCTGCGACCCATCAACCCGAGCAAACATCTGCTCGACTCGTCACCACTGAAACGGGAAATCGTCGAAGGGGTGGATATCCTTTTCCTGCGAGAACTGACCGGCGGAATTTACTTTGGTGATTCAGGACGACGAGAGAATGATACCGTCGCCTATAACGAGATGGTTTATTCTGTACCTGAAGTGGAGCGAATCGTACGTCTGGCGGGCGAAGCGGCTCGGGGACGTCGGGGCAAGGTGACCTCCGTCGACAAAGCAAACGTACTTGAAGTCTCTCGTCTGTGGCGTCAGGTCTCGGACCGCATTATGAAAGAAGAATTCTCCGACCTGCAATATGAAGTGGTCTTGGTCGATGCGATGGCCATGCATCTGATTTCCAGACCGAAAGATTTCGATGTGGTCGTCACGGGAAATATGTTCGGAGACATTTTGACTGACGAAGCTTCGATGCTGCCCGGTTCGTTGGGGCTGTTGCCCTCGGCCTCGGTCGGTTCGAGCGGTCCGGGATTGTACGAACCGATTCATGGATCTGCCCCCGATATTGCCGGTACGGGTAAAGCGAATCCTCTGGCGACGATTCTGGCAACGGCGATGTTGTTCCGACACTCGCTGAAATTGGAAGAAGAAGCGGCCTTGATCGAACAGGCAGTCGACACTGTACTGGGTGCTGGCCACCGCACGGCAGACATCGCTTACGGGCAACCGAGCATCGGCACCGTCGAAATGGCCGATCATGTTCTGGAACAACTGAACTAACCAATTCCATAAAAACCGTCCAAGGGACGCGTTTTCAGGTATCCAATAACGCGAAAGTGACGTTCTCTGTAGGGGACGTCACTTTTTTAATGTCATTCGAATGTTTCCCCGCATGGTTGTGTTGGTCGCGGTATGTTGAAATCGAGAACAGAAGAATATAACAAAAGTGCTGAAAAGATAGCGTTGTGGCGAGGCTGGAATTGACCCTTCCTGATGGGAGGTCAATAATGGGAATGCAGGGCGATTTGATTCGCCCGGAAGACACATCTCATTTCTGTATCTGCGTTTAGGCTTCTACTCTGAACCGGATGTTCTTTTTCCTGATGGAAGTACAATATCGTGGGTTGGTTTGAATCAGCTGCTGGATTGCTGACCGGGAACGCCCCCCGCCGTGATGAGACATTCCGTCAGACCTGTCCCTGCGGTGAAGTGTTACAGGCGCAGCGTGAACCCACGATGCAGCGGCGAAGTTGTCCCGTCTGCGGGACGCGATTTCTGATCTTGCCCATCAGCCCGTTTCCGATTCCTCGGCCCCCTCGCGGGTACAAACCGAAAACTGCATCCGAAAAAAGCCGTCGTAAAAAAGATCGTGAAGAGGCAGATGATCCCGAGACTGTAGATGCGGAAAAGGGGGCGAAAGATGCCGTCCCCATGAGGGACGATGTCACTTCGGATGATCTCATGTCGGAGGAGCAAGCTTCTCTTCCCGTTAAAACGCGAATTCCGCTTCGGCAGCGCGCGGGCCGCCTGTTTACTCCATTACGGTTAATGATCGCGGCCATGTTGTTATTGATCTCGGTTTCAGGCTACCTCTACTGGTGGCGCACTCAACAGCAATGGGCACGAGAAAACTACACCACCGCTGTCGCACGTGCTTATGAAGCACTGGAGCAGAATGAACTGGACGATGCCGCAATACAGTTCGAGATCGCCAGTCAATCGGCGATCATTCTGGAACTGGACGACTTGCGCGCTGCAGAAGTTCAGCAGTATCATCGCGAACTCGCTATCCAACAAAAACTGAGCGAGCAATCGTTTTCAGAATTACTGCAGTACCTGAAGACGTTGATGGTCCTTCCCGTCAAAGACCAACCGGGACCTTACATTAAGTACAGAGGAGGAGAGTGGTTCGTATTGGATTTATGGGGGAAGGTGATTGAAGAAGAGGATGGGAAATGGCTGCTTATCGAAGCCCCCATCACTCAGGACAAAGCAATCTTTCAAGTTAAAGTTCGTCTGCCAGAACAAGCAGTCACGTCAGGACCTGCCAATGGACAGGGTGAGCAGCGTTTCTTACTCGCGACTCGTTGTGATCGTCTGGAACCTTTGGAAGAATCTTCAAACTGGTGGCTTCTCATTTGTGAAGATTCCTTTCTGTGGACTCACGCTCAAACGCTCAGACCACTCGGAATGTTCGAAGAGAAAACAGAATTTCAGGCAGAACTCGAAAGCTTGCTGGCAATGCAATCGACGGCCGCTGCGGCGACGACGAAACCGGTCGCGACGGAAGGAGAGGAATAGATTATGTTTACTATGTCCCTCCGAAAGATTCTGTTTTATATCGTCGTGATTGGTTTTTCCTTTTGCGGACCAGTCTTTCTGCAGGCTGCCGAGGACGAGATTTCGACGGATGATATGTTCGTCGAAGATTTACTGCTGATGGAAGACCAGTGGCCGTACTGGGCAAAGCAGGGGGAAGATATCACCGTAGAAGGTCGGTTCAAAACGATGACTCGCCTGAACATGACACTTCAGCAGTCCGACCTGCCGTTCAAACCGGCGACGGGAATCGAATTCAATCGAGAACATAAGGATTCCAATATCGTGCGTCTGCGAGGGGCATTAACTTATGACGAGAGTGAAAATCTGTTTTTCCGTGTGAGTCGATTCGAGCATTTGCGTTCATTGGAGGAAGAGGACAGGCAACAGAATTTACAGCCCGGTTCTTCCGCGTCCGAGGCATTTTACAACCTGGCACGTCGATTTCAAAACTACGGTCGGTTTTACGAAGAAAACGATCTGCTCGCCCGGGCGGAGGAACTTTATACGGGGGGATTACAGACCGAACGGAAACAACTGCGCAATGATAACTACAAGGGACTGTTCGGTCTGGCCGACCGCGCTGGGCAGCTGACACGAGGTCGGCGATACGAGTTCGAATTGCGCCATGAAGCCTTTCGGAAATGGGGAGCCGAAGTCCTTTCTGGCGAATTAAACGAAGCCAAATTTGAAGAGTTCCTCGATACGTTGCTCTCGCAATTACCTGGTGCCTCAGCACCTCTGCCAGAGGTTCCGGCAGAACGAAAACAGCAATACGAAACCGCACCGCTGGATGTATATCGACAGGCAGATGGATTTGCCCGGTTAGAGCTGCATCGGTTGTTTTATGCTGACATGGTCGAGCGTTTTCTTCTTAGCCAACTGGCGAAGGATGGCAGTAATGGAATGGACTTGGCAGAGCGATTGGAAACGTTAGTGCCGGAATCAACTTTGGTGACGAAGTCGATCCGTCAGGCGGGTCTCGAATTTAAACTGAAACGGGTCGAGCAACTGACCCGCAGTGATATGTTAAGTGCCCGCCGTTATTTTCTTGAATATGAAGAACTGGAAAAGGCGAAAGAAGTTGTCCGGCGCTGGTTGGAAAATCGGGAACTCCGCGCCACTGAGGAAGGACCCGCCGCAGTACCGCAACTCGCCCGGGATCGAACCGAGTTCCTCGGAGATCAGAAAGGGGCGATCGAACTGTTGCTCCGCACCATTCGCACGTATCCCGATGTCGAGTCCGTCAAAAAGGAACTGGGAGAGCAGGGGTATGCATTTCTGGAGGGACGCTGGCAAAATCTCGCTGAGTGGGAGGCCGCGCAACCGGATAATTCTTCGGAGAATGCAATGCGACAGGGTTTCGTCGTGGAAGGAATGACGTTCGAACAGGTCGAGCTGACGTTGGGGTATCCTGTCACTCGTTTACGAAGTGTCTCGGCTCAGAAGGTTTTAGAAATCTGGACTTTTCCTCAATCGCAGACCAGCAAAATTCTGGTTACCTTTGATTGGACACGAGGGGCCAGTCGTGTGTCGGCTCGTGTCGTTAAGGTTGAGCAGCAGTAGCTTGCAATGCTCTTGGGGAAGTGGAACAGTTGAAAAAATGACAGGAGAGGGTCGCGTTTGCTGTTTGATCTGCTTTAGAATATTGGTTCGCGTCAACTTGGTGGGATTTGGGACTTTATAGTTTTGCCGAGAACGACTCTGATAAATTAATAATGAACGCTCTGGATGATTGAAGGAACCGCATGGAGACGGCACAGATTGCTGAGAAGATTTCTGCGAAATTCAATGCCGCAGTCACTGAAGTAGAAAAGGTCATCGTCGGGCAAACCGAAGTGATCGAAGCTGTTCTCGTTGCGCTATTCGCGGAAGGGAACGTCCTGATTGAAGGCGTTCCTGGTTTGGGAAAGACGCTGTTGGTGACGACATTGAGTCGCGTGCTTTCCTGTAAATCGACCCGTATCCAATTTACACCTGACCTGATGCCGTCCGATGTCAGCGGGACGTCGATCTATGACATGAAGACCCAGGAGTTCATTTTCAACGAGGGACCGATTTTCACCAACCTGTTGCTGGCCGATGAGATCAACCGGGCACCCGCGAAGACTCAGTCTGCCTTGCTGGAAGCGATGCAGGAACGACAGGTCTCGGTGGATGGCAAGACGCACAAACTGTCGCCCCCTTTTATCACCATTGCGACCCAAAACCCGATTGAGCAGGAAGGGACCTACCCCTTGCCTGAAGCTCAGCTCGACCGGTTCATGTTCAAGCTGCTGATCGATTATCCGCCCCCCAGCGAAGAGGTCGGTATTTTGAAAATGTACGCTTCCGGAAAAGACAACCGACGGTTGGAACAGTTCGATGTCAGCCCGGTGTTAACTACGGAAGAGATCCTCAAGATTCAGAACGCTTTGCCTCGAATTATTGTCGAGGACACGGTGATTGAATATATCCACCAGATCATCAGCGCGACGCGTAACTGGCCGTCGATAGAAGTGGGGGCTAGTCCTCGCGCGGGGGTGAATTTATTGTTGGCCGCTCGAGCGATGGCTGCCTGCCGCGGACGCGACTTCGTGATTCCAGATGACGTGAAAGCCCTTGCTCCATGGGTGCTAAGGCATCGTCTACGGTTGAACCCGGATGCAGAAATTGAAGGCACCGAGCCCGATCAGGTCGTGTTGGATATCCTGGAGAACGTGGAGGCTCCCCGGACATGATTCCCCAACCTCGGTTGATTGTGATCTTGCTACTACTGCTTATTCCGTTCGTGGCAGGGATCTGGATTCCCGTCGCGACGACGGTCGGTCAATATATACTCGTGTTTCTACTCGTGTTGCTGGTGGTCGATCTTTCCCTTTCTTCTTCGTTCAAGCACATTAAGGTCGAACGAAAGGTGAGCGAAGCGATGTCGGTCGGAGTGCCGAATCCGGTTAAGTTGGAAATCCAGAACCGCAATCCACAAACTGTGAAACTGCAACTTCACGATGAGCCACCGCAACCCTCGACTATCGAAGGCTTACCTGCGACCGTCGTTCTGCGTCCGCAGCGCGAGACTGATGTCACCTATCATGCACTGCCCGCGCGACGGGGGAAGAATTCTTTCGGACGATTATTCCTCCGTATGAAAAGTCGGTTTGGGTTCTGGTTGCTGTTTGAAGAACGGGCGATCCCCCAGCCGGTCGACATTTTTCCCGATATCCAAACTGTTCGACAGGTCGAACTTCTGGCCCGGCAGAATCGATTGGCGGAAGCGGGCGTTCGCATGTCACGATTTCTGGGACGAGGAAGCGAATTTGAACGCCTCCGGGAATACCGTCGCGGAGACGAGTACCGCAGCATCGACTGGAAAGCAACTGCCCGTCGCCGAGAGTTGATCAGCCGCGAATACACAGTGGAAAAGAATCAGAACCTCTTGTTCCTGCTCGACTGCGGTCGGGGAATGTGCAATGAGGTCGACAACATTTCGCACTTCGACCGGGCACTCAATTCGCTGATTCTGCTCAGTTATGTGGCACTGCGGCAGGGAGATACGGTGGGCGTCCTTGCCTTTTCCAATCGTCTCGAACAGTCCGTCCGGCCGATGCGAGGCAAAGCCTCGCTTCAGAAAATGGTCCGGCAGATGTACGAGCTGCAGCCTCGGTATGAGTCGTCGGATTACGCCCTGATGGCGGAGCAACTGCGAAAGCGGTACCGCAAACGGTCGCTGGTGATTCTGCTGACCTACGCAATGGACGAAGTTCATCTGGAATCGATCAGCCGCCAATTACGTCAAATTCGTTCACCCCACTTGATGTTAACCGCCTTTTTAATGAACGAGCCTCTTCAGGCAAGGTACGAAGTTGTCCCGGAAAACAATCTGGAAGCGTTTCAGGTCGCCGCAGCGGGAGAAATGATCGCGACCCAGTCCAAACAGTTACAGCGGCTGAGGCAGTCCGGTTTGCTGGTCATGGAATCGCTCCCGACACAACTTTCATCTCGGTTAATCAATGAATACCTCGATATCAAAGCCCGTCATCTGCTCTAGACATTGTCCAGTATATCTGTGGAGGCTTCCTCTCGCATCAGGCAGGGTGCCGTCAGCTTCCAGTCTCGCTCTATGATAATTCCTGCATTTCATGTTCACGTTTGCTGAGTGCCATGTCGTATCTTATTAGCTGTTACGACTGGTCTGGACGAGAGAGAATGTCAATTGAAAACGCGGCGTATTGGGGGGGACAGGCTTCTAACCTAACCTCCATAACAACTGACACAGAAATTTATGGCAGATTATTATGATTAACTACATCACGACGTAAGAATGAGGTGAATGGGTGAAAACGTTGACTAATATACTGAAGATGATTCCGGGGCACTGCATGCTTTCAGGATTGTTATTCATATGTGCCATTGGATGCGCAGCCGATACTCCGGACCAACCCGTTCAAGCTGTCGATAGAATAGCGTTATCGGAGTCACTCTCCTCCTGCAACTTGCTCGTTGAAAAAGACTTCAAGCACTTTCAAGCGGGAAGACCAAAACGTGAGATACTCGAAGATGTCCAGTGGCGAGGCGACTTTATCATTTCGACCGAGCATGATGAAGAAGCCGTTGCAATAATTAGTTATGGACTTTGCCGCGAAAGTTTATTGACTACGGAGGTCGTTGAGAATACCCCACACGAAATCGAAGAATCGCTCTGGGCGATCTTTGTCGCAGACCGATTTGTCAAATTTATACTACCCCCAAAAGGTGATGGAAAACAACAGGAAGTTAACGACTTCAGTTGGTATTTACAGTCACTCAAATTTGAGCCAGTTGAATTGGCTGCGATGCAAAAAGAAGTAATGTCCCGGCCAGAGACACCCTCGCAAACAGATCCTGGCTTGACAGCTGCATTTCTCATTCTAAAAGGAGCCGGAGCTGTTCCCCACCAGGCGAATTACGAGAAGAATCGCGAACTGCGCAATCAATTTAACGCCGCGCGACTCGAAATTGGAATGAACATGGCCGAAGTCGAATCTATCTTTGGACAAGAGAAGCCGCTGAAGTCGGGAGAACTAGAGTCCGGTCCTTTCAGAATCTACGGTAGTAATGAATCATTTAATACTATTTACCCACTTCACTTTTCGAATATCTTGGTCTTATACCAGCAAGGAAAGGTAAGTGGTGTTTATAGTCTCAACCCCGGAGCAGATTGGTATCAACAGTTGCAGCATCGATTTAGTGACTTGCCAGAAAAATGAGATTAATGGAGCCGCCGTTACTACTGAGTTGCCTTCATAGCAGCCCGTCGAAAACTATCACATCTGCCTGATCGGTCGTGAATACCGCCGGTGATTATCTTGGTCCGTATTGCGGGGTGGACTTTCAGGACCGTCCGATTTGAACTGCAAAAAAGCCGCGTAGCACACCAAACAGCCACTCAGTAACAGGAAAAGCAGGACAGCTCCCTGCAATCCCGCGATATGCTTCTATACGACCGCAGACTTGACTTTGCCTTACCGTTTAAGTCAGCATAAAGCATATTAAAGTGTCGATTGCAGGGATCTCGCCGGATCTGGCGGGACCTGTCCCTCTTAAATCAATTGACGCAGTTCGATAGCGAAGACCTGTTCGCAGAAAGTCGAATTGCGAATTCCCACCATTGGCTCTGGAATGAGCCCCCTTCATAAAGTTCATCGCCGGATACCCTCCCGCCCTAAAGTCACAACAGTACGGGGGGATTCCTCAAGGAGAAGTTGATGTCATTGCGTTGGTTATCTATTCCCTGTTTGGTTTTAACCCTCTGTCTGTCCTGGAGTGCCAGTCCACTTCAAGCACAGGATAATTACAATGCCAGCTGGATCTGGCAGAATGGCGTGAAAGCCTGGGAAGATGCCCCGTCCGGTTCGGTCTGGTTCCGGCAGGTGGTTCGTTCAGGTGGTCCTTCTACAGGAGCCATGCGACTGGTCAGCAGTGATCCGTTTCAAGTCTGGGTGAATGGACAGGAAGTCGGTAAAGGCAACGGTAAAGAGCTGTATCGCTATTCTCTGAATGGTATCGTCGGTCGTGGACCGAACGTGATTGCCGTTCGGGTTGATCATGGTGAGGGACAAGCTGGCCTGTTCGTCGATGGCGAAGTTCGCGATCAGGGGGGGACGAGTTTTCCTTTCGATTCCAATGGCGATTGGCTGGCGACATCCACCAAACCGGATGCAAGCTGGTTAACCGATGACTTTAACAGCGAAGGCTGGAAGAAGGTCACTGTCTCCGGAGCTCATCCCGATTCTCCATGGAATGAACTGGAACTGAAAGATTCTTATCTGGATCGATACGCACTCGCACCGGGATACAAGATTGAACGAATTGGGGAACCTGAACTCGTGGGTTCACTTATCGCCATGACCTGGGGTAATAACGGTCGTGTGATCGCCTCTCAGGAAGGGGGACCGATCGTCACCATCACCGATGAAAACAACGATGGCATCTATGACAAAACGATTACCTATTCTGATCAGATGAAGAACTGCCAGGGATTGTGTACTGTCCTCAACGATCTGTATGCCGTTGGGCAGGGACCAGAAGGAGTGGGTGTCTATCTGTTACCAGATGAGAACAACGATGGTGTTGCCGACAGTATCAAGTTGATTGGAAAAAACAAAAGCGGCGTTGGCGAACATGGTCCACACGATGTAGTCTGGGGACCAGACGGATGGCTGTATCACAACATGGGTAACCATGCTTGGATGGATGCTGAAATGCAGCCGAATTCACCCGCGAAACACACTTACGAAGGGGTTCTGCTGCAACCCTCTTTCAAAGATGCGGGTGGCCACGCTTCGAAAATTACTGAGCCTGGCGGAACGATCTGGCGATTCACTCCCGATGGCTCCGAATGGTGGCGTGAAACATCTGGTTTTCGAAACGAATACGACATTGCCTTCAATAAATTCGGCGACCTGTTCACATTCGACTCCGACATGGAATGGGATGTAGGGATGCCCTGGTATCGCCCGGTACGGGTCAACCACTGTGTTCCCGGTGCCGAATTTGGTTGGCGAACTGGTTCCACCAAATGGCCGGAGTACTTCCTCGACTCCCTGCCAACGACCGTCGACATTGGTCGTGGTTCTCCCACCGGAGTCATCTATTACGAACACACCCAGTTCCCCAAAAGCGAACAGGATTCCTTCCTGATCTGCGACTGGTCGATGGGCCGTATTATGGCTGTGCCTCTTAAAAAAGAGGGAGCCTCTTATAATAGTGACTTCATGACGATCATCTCCGGAAACCCATTGAACGTTTCCGATATCGAAGTCGATCGTGATGGATCAATGGTCTTTTGCGTGGGGGGACGCCGCACCGAAGGGGGACTGTATCGAGTTACCTATGGCGATGAAAAACATGAAGCGGTCTCTGCTACTACGATTGAAGAGTTGATCGCACTCCCACAAATCACTTCGGCTTGGGCACGCGAAGATGCCGTCGCTGTTAAAACGGCTGCAGGCGAAGAAGCGTGGAACCAGAAACTGGTCGAGTATGCCCGTAAAGGTTCCCCTGCGGAACAGATTCGAGCGTTAACATTGCTGTCGCAACTCGGACCGAAACCAGAACTTTCCTTATTGATTGAACTGGCCGGCTCCAAAAATGTGATGGTTCGTAGTTTCGTGACTTTGCTGTTGGGAGATCATCCCGACAAACAAACTTACCTCGCACTGGAAAGCCTGCTTCGTGATACCGACCCGATGGTCGCTCGCCGAGCGTGTGAAGCTTACGTTCGTCTGAATCAGGTTCCCCCAAAAGAGCCGTTGATTAAACTGCTGAGCAGCGAAGATCGTCACGTGCGATTCGCCGCACGTCGTTCGCTGGAAATGATTCCGGCCGAACAGTGGAAAAAGGATATTCTCGCGTCGACTAATCCGAGTGAACGGACTTATGGCCTCCTTGCCTTAACTAATCTGAATGCGATTGAGCCGAACGTGCTGATGGAGCAGGTTCTCGATCTCCAGAAGTTCGGACGCGGTGGCATGACCAACCGAACGCTACTGGAAACATTGCGGTTGGCTTCCCTCGCCATGATGGCGGGTGCAGAAGGTCAGCCCGTGGAACAGTTGGGCCAGAAACTTCTGGAACTCTTTCCCACGAACTCGCCCGATGCGAATATCGAACTGGCACGATTGCTTTCTCATCTCGATGTGGCCGAAGCGACTCCGAAACTGGTTGAGTATCTGGAAGCTGCTGCGGATCAGGAAACTCAGATTCGTCTGGCGATGTTCCTCAGTTACAAACGGAACGGTTGGACGCCTGACCTGCAGCGTCAATATTTAAGCTGGTACGAAGGAACCCGCAGCTGGGAAGGGGGCAACAGTTTTGTTCCTTATCTCGCCAATATTGTCAGTTCGGGAATCAGTAAGTATTCCCCCGAAGATCGCAAAGCTTTGTTACTGGAAGGGGTGTCGCGGCCTTTCGCCTCGTCATTGATTCTCAATACGAGTAAACCGGAAGAGATCGCCGATTTCGAATCGGTTGTGACAACGATTCTATCGGACGCGGAACAGAGCAAAGGAGCTGGCTCGGAAGAACTGGTGAACGTGCTCATTTCGTCACTCGGTAAGAGTGAACAGCCCGCAATTCGGGAAACCTTGCGGACGATCTACGAGAACACTCCAGACCGCCGCGAGCAATTGGCGCGAGTCATCGCGGAGAAGCCTCAGGCAGAAGACTGGGAAGTACTCACCCGTACGTTGGCGTTTGGTGACAACACGACGTTGCAGTTGTGTCTGAATGCCCTGCGAAAGTTGGAGCAGAAACCAGAAGCAGCCGAACCGATGCGACAGGCGATTCTGGCCGGTCAGAAGTTGGGCGATCAGGGTGGTCTAGTGGCTGTCGAATTACTGCAGGGCTGGACGGGCAAGCCTCATGGTAAAGATAAAGACGTGGCCGCCGCTCTCGCTTTCTATCGAACGATTTACGCAGAGCAGTTCCCCAAAGCCCCTTCTGCTGAAATGCAGAAAGTCGATGTCGCCGAGGCAGGTTTCAGCCTTAAGCAGCTGATGGACTACCTGGAAAATGACCCACAAGGTCAAAAAGGGGACGTCGAAAAAGGGAAGGTTGCCTTTGAGAAAGCGAAGTGTGCTAAGTGTCACCGGTTTGGAAATGAGGGCGCGAACGTCGGTCCCGACCTGACCTCCGTGCGGCGTCGCTTCCAGAGGAAAGAGATCATCGAATCGATCCTCTTGCCGTCACAGGTCATTTCAGACCAGTTTCGGATGGTCACCGTCATTACCGACGATGGCCTGATCCACAACGGCATGCCGGTCCCGGATAACACCAAACCGGACAGCCTCGTACTCTTGTTGAGCGATGCGACGAAAATCGAAATCCCGAAAGACCAACTGGATGAGGAAATCCCGTCCAAGACATCGGTCATGCCGACCGGCCTGCTGAAGGATTTGACTCTTCAGGAAATCGCCGACATGTTTGCTTACATCGAGACGAGCAAATTCAACGAACCGACGAAATAATACGCCTGGTTTCTTCCGGGAGACCTGTAAATCAGACTTCCCGAATCCAGACTTTTTGAACTTAGCCCTGCACCCGGAATTTTCGGTGCAGGGCTTTTTTTATTGTCATCAGAAGTGGCTGCAGCGTGCCGGTTTCCGATCCGTGGAAGCTACATTCATACGGCTTATTGCCTGTTTTCAGGCATTTAGCTCGATTTCGAGGTGCAAGGAACTGGTCTTGCGTCAGATTGGCGATCTCACTAAATTTCCGCAGCTTTTGTCACTTTTGGGTAAATTTCTCTCAAGTTCTGAGCCCGAATGACAGACAGCACCCTCTCGGACAACCGCATCCATCACGGCGGTTTCATACGAATAACTTTATCTGTGATAAACGGTCACCAGGACCCGGAAGGCGTCTTTCATGTCCCGCGTAAGCGAATTCATTTCAGTCTGTACGGTATTAACGCTGGTTCTCTGTGGAATGACTGGCTGTAATACGTCCAATGGCTGGTTTGCGAATAATGAAGGGGTGTCAGCCTATAAACAGGGCAATTACACCCTGGCCCGAAATGCATTCAAACGGGCGGCAATTGACGATCCCGATAACACCAACTACCAGTACAACCTGGCCATGGCGATGAAAAAACAGGGCGATATGCAGGGGGCTGAGCAACAGCTTCGTCAAGCCTTGAACCAGCGTCCGGATCATCAAGCGACCAACCACGGACTGGCCGAACTACTCAACAAACAGGGACGCTCTGCCGAAGCGTTACAGCTAATGCAGCAATGGGTTGCCGTCGAACCACAATTGCCCCAGGCGCATGTGGAACTGGCTTGGCAACAACGGGAAATGGGCAACACTGCAGGAGCCGAAGCTGCCTTGCAGCAGGCATTGCGTCTGCAACCGAATAACCCGGTGGCTCAAGCTCAGCTGGGACAACTCTATCATTCGACCGGTAGAACTCCGCAAGCGGTCGCGATGTATCAGAATTCATTACAGAACAACTGGAACCAGCCTGAAGTTCACTCGCGGCTAGCCTCGCTACAAGGACCGATGTCGATCCAACGTGAACGTGCCCGGACTGCGGCGGTCAATTCGCCCTATACGGTTCCCTATGGAACGGCTACAGCCTCTCTGCCTGGTCAGTGGCAGGCTTATCAACCAGGCTATGCTCCGACAATGACGACGATGCAGCAGGTGCCCATGATGCAGTCGGCCCAAATGGCTCCGACTCCCATCACCACCGGCAGTGTTGATGCCGATCCGGCCCATTCCGGAACCGCCGCAACGATCAATCGTTAGTCAAACTGGTTAATCGACGCATTCACCTGCAGAAGAGAAAACCGGCGTCCCAGTGCGGATCAAGCCGGTGACATTTGCAGAGAGAATCCTTAGCTAGAGCGGTCTCGCATTCGTTCTGGCTTGAAGTTCTGACCCAAACTCTTGAAAATGGGAATCGTGGGCGGCTTTGCTGAATTCGCCCACCCGCAGGTCTACAATAGACCTCGTGCTTCGTAGAACTCAGGTGTCGAGTTTCATTTTGCAGTAGAATGCCAGCGCATCCTCTCCTGTAAATGAATTCGTATACCACTTTTGGGAAGCCTCATGTACGACGCAAATGCGTTCCCGTCTGCACGTTAATTCAGTGTTAACTCCTCGGATAATCATCGGTTGAGATCGACTTTGAACCGCTGGACTGGTTCTCATCGGCGGCTGGAACGTCTAAACTGTAGACGAGGCGATCACCTGTAGTTTCCAGTCGATTTTAATATCAACACTGTTGAAACAAGCCACGCAGGCGTCTTACATCCAACCCAGGGGCACTTGCCCACGGATTCATGAAAGTGCCAATACAGGACAACGGATATCCTGTCGAAACGGTTCATTAAAGTTCATTACAAAGATGACGACCGGTAATCACTTTGTAGACGGAATGATTTGAACTTTATCATTGACTGAAGCATCTTACCGGTGAAATAACTGCTACGAGCGAAGGCATCCTATGAACAAGTCGATTTTTTTAAGTACAGCATCTCTGATTCTTCTGGGGGGCGTCTCGTATTCGATCGCCGATGAACCTACGGTTCCGGTCGGACTGCCCGCGGTGATTCACCCAGAGGATAATCCTTCCACTCCCGAAAAGATTGAACTGGGAAAACTGCTGTACTTCGATCCTCGGTTGTCGCGCGACAACGACATTTCCTGTGCAACCTGCCACGATCCGAAAAAGGGTTGGAGCAACGGGGAACCGAATGCTGCTGGTTTTGAAGGAAGCCGCGGAGATCGCAACTCGCCGACAATTATCAATTCAGCCTATTTCAAATCACAGTTCTGGGACGGTCGCTCCGCGACGTTAGAGCATCAAGCGCTGGGACCGATTGCCAACCCGATCGAGATGAACATGTCTCTCGATGAAGCGATCGATCGATTGAAAAAATCCAAAGGGTACCAGGACCGTTTTCAGAAAGTCTTCGGAACCGAACCCAACTCCGAAGGGGTCGCGAAAGCGCTGGCCGCGTTCGAGCGAACAGTCCTTTCCGGGAATGCTCCTTACGACCAATACATGGCAGGCAAGAAAGAAGCCCTGTCCGAAGCGGCTGAGCGTGGCCTGAAACTGTTCAAAGGTGCCGCGAACTGTTCGGCATGCCACAGCGGTCCCAACTTCACCGACCATGCGTTTCATAACATTGGTGTCGGCGTAAAAGAAGGTAAAAACACCGACGTCGGTCGATTCGCCGTGAGCAACCTGGAAGGCGACACGGGCTCTTTCAAAACTCCGACCCTTCGTGAAATTGCCCGCACTGGCCCTTACATGCATGATGGCAGCATGGAGACATTGAAGGAAGTCGTCGAACATTATAACAAAGGTGGCAATGCCAACCCTTACCTCGATGAAGAAATGTTCGAACTCGGTTTGACCGAAGAGCAAATTTCCGATCTCGTAACCTTTATGACTGAAGGTCTCTCCAGCGAAGATTACCCGGATATCGAGCCACCTGCGGAACTGCCTGAGTAAGTTGCTAATAGATATTAGAATTATGCATTAAGTTACGACAGATTAAGTGAAAGCATCAGTCCTGTCGTCCTGTTGAAATGCGAGTGCAAATGCTGTTTTTTAATGAGACAGCGAGGCAATCCCCTTGCAGTTTTCAGCAGTAATTGAAACAACAGAGAGGACTGATTGATATGAAACCCCTCTCATACTGATTTTCCCGAATACTATTCAATAGAGAGTGAATTAACATGATGATGAAAGCGAAAAGATTTGCCTTGCTGACTGGCTGTCTGAGTTTGTCTCTGGCCTGTCTCGCTCATGCGGAAGAACCTGAACACGAAACTCTCGTGATTGACTTGGACAATCCCTCTGGCGTTGCCGTTCACTCCGAAACAGGAAACGTCTACACCGCCAGTCGATTTGGCGTTCACCGATACGAGCCCAAAGATCACAAAGCTGTTTTTGAAGTCTCTGGCTTCCCTACCGACGTCTACGGTAAAGGACCGAAGTACAACATCGGACCATTGGGCGTGGGTTTCCTGGGCGACAAACACATCGTCGTGGGTGACGGTAGTCGTCCTGACGGTGAAGAACTCGTTCGTGTCTACGAACTAAATGGCAAAAAGAAAAGCGACGCCGACGCCGTCTACACACTCGGACCGATCGTCAAAGGGGAGCAGACTGCCAAAGGAGAAGGTAACTTCTACGGCGTCGCCGTTAATGAGTCTGCCATCTTCGTTACCTGTAATGGCGACGACACCAAAGGCTGGGTTTCCAAAGCTGATATCGCTGAAGGAAAACCGGGTGAACTGAAACCGTTCATCGCCACGAAAGAGGCAACCGGAACCGACGCTCCCGTCGCGATCACCTTCTCTCCAGATGGATCAGAACTGGTCGTTGGTCAGATGGGTGAAATGAATGTTCCCAGCGACAGTCTGTTGACCTTCTATGATCCCGCCACAGGCGAACTGAAACGGAGCTTGAAAACAGAACTGTCCGACATCGCTGGTCTGGCTTACAGCCCGGAAACCAGCAAACTGTACGCTGTCGATTTTTCATGGGTCGCACCTGAAAATGGTGGCCTGTTTGAACTGGCTGTAGATGGCGAAACTGTCACGGCCACTAAAATCATGAGCCTCGATAAACCAACCTCCCTTGCCTTCGGAAAAGAAGGTCAGCTGTATGTGACCCAATTTGGTTCGGAACCACCGGAAGGTGCTGAATCTGCCGGTTCGTTGATCGAAATCAAAGCAGGTCTGTAACGTGCAGATGGCGATCTCCGCCGCTTGCTAATCCAATACCGACTTAACTCCCCGGGACATCCGCCTGCTATCCTGCAAGCGGGTCGTCCCGTTTGGGGTTATAGTCCCCCTCTACACTTTTTAGAGAACAGTTTTAGAAGGAAACGTAAATGTCTGTAAAAATCGGACAGCCCGCCCCGGAATTTTCTGTCCAGGGTTACGACCGTACCAAAGATGGTTCTGATGATCAGTTTAGCGAGTACAAACTGAGTAACTATCAGGGCAAATGGGTTTGCCTCTTTTTCTATCCGCTCGACTTCACCTTCGTCTGCCCGACGGAGATCGTCGCGTTCAACAATGAGCTGGACGAATTCGAAGATCGTGATTGCGTTCTGCTGACCGCCAGTACGGATTCCGCTTTCTCTCACAAGGGATGGTGCGATGCTCACGAAGATCTCGGCAAGCTGAAAATTCCTATGCTGGCTGACAACAATCTTGAGTTGTCCCGAGCATTCGACGTACTGGACGAAGCGAAAGGGATCGCTTATCGCGGTGTCTACCTGATCGACCCGAACGGCGTCCTGCGTTGGATGGCCGTACACGATCTGGGTGTTGGCCGAAACGTAGAAGAAGTTCTGCGAGTCCTCGACGCTTTGCAGACCGACAAACTCTGCCCTTGTAACTGGAAAAAAGGTGAGGAAACCCTCAACTAATTCCCGTTAAGGCAAAGTGAAAATAAAAAGACGACCGTCAGCATGCTGATGGTCGTCTTTTCTTATGGTCTGATTCTTATGGTCTGATTATTGATATAAAGCGGACGCCATTGCGGGTGGCCTGCTTTCATTCAACCTAAGTTTCGCTGATCGCTTCTGGTACATCGGGTCGGTTGAACTGAAAGTTCGGGCTTTGCCCGAAGAACTCCATGGGGTTCTCATAGACGACTTTGCGGATCAGGCTTTCGGCATGTCCCCGGCGACGCATCTCTACAATGAAGTCGGGAACTGCGGTCGGTTTGGAAGGTCCCCAGTCCCCGGCGGAGTTCACCAGTAACCGTTCGGGACCGTATAGCTCGACCATATCGGCCGCCCGCTGGGGAGTGCATTTACTGACCGGGTAAAGAGTCATCCCAGCCCAGAACCCTTTTTCGAGGACAGGGCGGATTGTGTGTTCTTCAACATGATCGACCAGAACGCGATGATGGTCGAGACGTTCGTCGTCACAGAGCATGTCCAGAATCATCCGGGTTCCCTGAAACTTGTCTTCCAGGTGGGGCGTGTGAATCAGAATCTGCTGATCGAATTGGGCCGCCAGTTCGAGATGCTCGAGGAAGATGATGCTTTCATTCTTGGTATTCTTATTCAGACCAATTTCACCGATTCCCAAGACGCCCGGAAGATCGAGAAACTCGGGAATCATCTTGATCACTTCGCGCGAGAGTGAAACGTTCTCTGCTTCTTTTGCATTGATACAAAGCCAGGTGAAGTGCTGTAAGCCAAACTGGCCCGCCCGTTTCTTTTCGAAGTCGGTCAACTGGCGAAAGTAATCGCGAAAACTTTCCACGCTCCCGCGATCGAAACCGGCCCAGAACGCCGGCTCGCTCATACCGACACACCCCATGCGGGAGAGAGTTTCGTAATCGTCGGTCGTACGCGAGACCATATGGATATGCGGATCAAAGTAGTACATGTGTTCGTGCCTCTGGATGGAATGGGGCCAGGAATTCAGCCATTCAGGTTCTGTCAGATTTGGGGACTACAGACCGAAGTTCGTGCGCCAATGGTCATCGAATTCTCGAGAGAAGAGCAACTGAAGTTGCTCGGCTCGATTGGGGACGTCCTGTTGCAGCAGTTTGAGTCCTTCCTGGATCAACGATTCCCGGCTATCGCCTGCGACGGTGCCCGTGGCGCGATCGAGTCGATCAAAAGAGGCCGCCAGTTCCAGCATTTTGGCTCGAATTTCCAGAAACTCCCGGTCCAGAATCTGGGGAGCAGTCAATGGGTGCGTCATGGGATAAGGACTCCTGGCAGGACGAATATGGAAGGCGGGCTATTTCAGGTCTCGGAACAGGCAATTTGAGTCTTCAATAGGAGGCCCCGAACCCGTTTGACAAATAGGGTGTATCGACAATTATTATACGAAAAAACCAGTGTAAAATGTATCTGAACAAAACCGCGTCCCCCTGACTTTTAGAATAGGACAGTCTAAAACAGGCCTTCACCAGAACCAAGCCCCCCCTTGTGGAAGGGCCAACCCCCGGGGCATAATCAGGAAATGACCTGTTTTTACGCGAATGAAAGGGCAACATGAATCTGGAAGACTGGGATGTGAAACGTAGGATTGTCGGGGTATTCGCCATTTTGAGCTGGATTGCCGCGGTAGTCTTTTACGTTACCGCTCCAGAGTCGGAGGTTTTTCTGGGAGGAGCCGTCCGTATTGGAGCAGTGATGTCGGCGATCTGGCTGGCGCTACCGAACAAAGATCGGGCCGCTGCCTGGGCAAACATGTCGGGTAAGTGGTGGGTGACCTTGGGCATCAGTACCCTGGCCATGGTGATTCGACCGAAGCTGGCTCCCGGTATTCTGATCGTCCTGGCGATCATCAGTTTTCTGTGGAAGTCGAAAACCCCCAAGCCGGTCGCTCGTGTGAATCGCTCTCAAGCTGAAGCTACTGACGAAAAGTCAAAGAGCACCAAATCCTCTCGCTGAAGATCCTCGCTCAGAACTCTCACTGAAGACTCGGGATAAACCCGTGACAGGGAGAGTAAGGCGAGGAGTGAAATTACTGTCGCCGATCGATCCCTCCGTTGGGAAGAATCGATCGGCTTCAGTTGATTACCAGAATTGAATGTGGGCGATTCAATTCTGGTAACTGGTCTTCTTCTGGGATGAAACCCGTTTGGGATTCATCGGCCGATCATCCGGATTTAACATCCAGACAGTTCAGGGTCCGAACCGCCTCTCGAGTTTGCCAGATTAATAATCAGCATTTCTGTCCTTTCAAGCTGGACGATGCCAGGTTCAGGAGATCAGAAGACAAAGGCAACAGTAAACGTTGCAAGCACATAGCGGCGGCTTCAGTAAGTCGCCATCAGTTGGAGAGTGGTCTCCCCGAGGTTTGGATCACTGCTCGGTCGCTGGTGGGAGGTTCCGTACTCGAGAGTCGGTTACCTTCCTGACCGGCCAGTTTTTGAGCCTCATACTGCTGATTGACCACTTCGGTCAGTTGCAGGAGTTGAGTCTTTCGCAATTCCAGTACGCCTTCCATCCGGGTGGAGACGGCATGGACCCAGCCAGGTTGGCGAGTCATAGCCAGAGTCATCATGTTCAGGAAGAGGCTAATCTCTTTAAAGTTCCGGTCCACAATGATATTGCTGACGGGTGAAATGACGCGGGCAACTGTTTCGATCGATTGGGATGGAAACGAGACATACATATAGAGTCGATGCGTCGCGATGTCGGTGCCGGAATTGTCTTTGCTAAAGTTCGTCTGCAGGTGCAGGACCGCTTCCCCTTGGATCGGGTTTCGCAGCAGTGGGCTTTTGTATTCGCCTTCGCAGTAGATCACATTATCCGAGTCACTTCGCAGCAGGACATCGAGAACTCCAATCGTTCCATCACCCGCATCGGCTTCGTACTCGTTCTGATTGGTCTGCCACATTTTGAAATCGGAGATTTGCATCACTCTCCAGATACTGACGGCGACATCGGGGTTCTGTACAAAGAAGCGATAGATCTCGGGGTTCACGTCGACATTGAGCGTCGGTAATTCCCGGAACAGGCTCAGCGAGGAGATGACCTTTTCCGCTTTGGCGCGATTTTTCTGGTCCATCTTATCAAGAGGAAGTGCTTCCAGTCCTGCTTTACGGGCGGACCGTTGAGACGTTCCTTTTTTGACGGTACGGACTCGTTTTTCGAGTGCCTCTTCCAGTTCCTGTTCGGTCATCTCGCGGGACTCATCGTCTTCCGAATCGAGATAGGTCTGGTTGGAAGCGGGGAGATATCGTGAGTCGGCGGTGGTCGGTTCTTCGGCCTGCAGCGAGGATCCCGAACCCATCAACGCGACCATTAATGACGTGAAGATAATGAGTACGCTCGCTCCCTGTGCAGGATGCTCTGCGCGCAACCTGATTACCAAGTCCATAATGCCCCCCTGATGCAATCATAATAATTTTTTGATCGGTCCTGATTCTGTGGCCAGAAACAGAACCTGAGTTTGCCACTGAAAACGAGGTTTGGTCCAACAGGCTGTTTCCGGTGCAAGGACCGGTTCCCTGGCTGCCGTCTCGTCTCGTTTCAACCAGCGAGTTTGCCGAAAATCTCTTCGCCTGTCAGCGAGCAATTTTCTGCAGAAACACTAGGTCGAAGCTCCTTCGGGTTTGAAATCGTGTTCAATCGCCAGATTTCAAGCCTTTTGAAACTCCTGACAAAGGACAGGCTTTAGGCCCGGTGCCCATCCTTTGAACATCCTGACTGGTCAGAATGCGGTACCGGTAAAATCGTCACAATCGTCACTCTTTGCGTAACGGAATCCAGAGAAAAAGAGAAGGACTCACCGATTTCTCCTCCGCGCAATAAGCATCGTGGACGAATCAATTCGCGAGGTCCATCGCGTCTCCCGGAACCAATGAAGGCCCTCAGTGGTGCACTTTCTCCGGCTTTTCAGCCATTAGATCCTGTCCAGGATAAGTGTGGCGGCTATCGGTCCCGAAAAGCGCTTAAAAACAGTAGGCTACGCCGCCAGAACACGCTACGGTTATGTGGAATGCGCTCTAGTAATGCGGTCCTGGG
This sequence comes from Polystyrenella longa, assembly GCF_007750395.1. GTDB lineage: Bacteria > Planctomycetota > Planctomycetia > Planctomycetales > Planctomycetaceae > Polystyrenella > Polystyrenella longa. The sequence continues at coordinate 621,198 of NZ_CP036281.1, forward strand.
GATGTTCCTGCAGTCCAACTGCGATAGGGATCGAGTCCGGTAGTCTCTAACAGGTTTCTGTTAAAAAGGGAAAGCTTCCTGTTGGCGCGTGGTGAGAGGGTGAGTATAAAATAGGGAGTGATGAATCTGGATCAGTGGGTCATCTAGTCAGTAAACGTTTTTCCAGTCCAACGGATTGGCTTTTCTTTCTGGCCAGGTGTGTCAGATTCGCTCGCAATTTCACTATCAACTCATCCCATGATGGTGAGGGATTGTAGGTGAGATCTTTGATGTATACATCTGCAATGCCGAAATCTCTGAGCCTGCATAAGTTGGCTTATCAGGAGGCGATCCGGCATAAATGGCTGCAAAGTGAACAGAATGGCTATGACGTAGGAGATCAAGCGGTCCAGGAATGGTACAGCTTGAACTGGATCCTATACACCCGCTATCGTCGCTTGGAGCATCTGCTTGGCCATTGCCATTGGTCAGAATTTGAACCCCAGTCTTTCGGGGTTTTCGCCACCAGTCATAATTTTGATCAGGCGCTGCTCGACCGCATTCTGGATCGGCTCTGTGACGGTCAGGAGAATCTCGACGTCATCAACTGGGCACTCGAATGGAATCTGGACATTGATCAGGTCGTTCGCATCCTGGAAAGCTTCGATGTCAACGGGACTCGTTTTGAACCCGAGACTCCCCAGACCGATTAAGCCAGAGTTGCTTCCTTCGTCACGATAACGACCCTCTCAGAGCGCTCGCAGTCCAGGTCAGCAGTCTCTCCGTCGCGCTATTCTCCTTCGCTGTTCAGAGCTGTGGCGGGCAGGTATAACAACGGGCATGAATTCGATGCCGACTTCCTCGAACAGCCCCGCAGATTCCGTCCCCGGTCAGGAAGAGCGTTCTCTGTTTGCCAATTTCCGACTCGTCAGCTTGATGACGTTGCTCAGCCGCAGCCTCGGACTGGTGCGTGATATGGGAATGGCGATGCTGTTCGGAAATGGCCCCATCATGGATGCGTTTTCGATCGCCTTTCGAATTCCCAATCTCGCCCGCCGCCTGTTTGGAGAAGGAGCCCTCTCAACCGCCTTTCTTCCCGCCTTCGTCCGCGAGCGGGAACAACAAGGGCTGACTTCCGCCTGGCGATTAGTGACGGCGACGCTCATCTGGCTGACTCAATTTCTATCAGGCGTCACCGTGGTCGGGCTTGTTCTCTTGCTCGGTTTCTATCTGGCCGGGTTCAATTCTCCCGAGTACCAACTGTTGCTGGGGCTTACGGCTATTATGCTGCCGTACTTGTTGCTGATCTGTCTCGTCGCTCAGATCAGTGCTGTCATGCATGCCCAGAACCGGTTCGGTTGGCCCGCCTTTTCGCCCCTCATCTTAAATGGAATGTGGATCGTCACTATCTGGTGCATCGCTCCCTGGTGGTCGAGTCCGGAATCCCAAGTCTATGTGATGGCGGTGTCGATTTTGTTCGCCGGAGTTGTACAGCTTTTCTGTGTGTTGCTCCCGCTGTATCGTCAGGGATATCAATACACCGCCGACTGGAGGGAATCGAAGGCAGATGTGCGGACGGTCGTGCGAAGTATGGTGCCGATCCTGATCGGATTGTCGATTGCTCAAATCAACGCCGTTTCCGACAGCTTGATCGCCTGGGGGTTTTCCGCACCGGAGGTGATTTCCAATCCGTCGGACACATTATTGAACACAGCGTGGCAGGTGAGATACCCGTTGGAATCGGGAACAGCCTCGGCCCTCTATTTTGGTCAGCGTCTGTTTCAGTTCCCGCTGGGCTTATTTGGACTGGCTTTGGGGACTGTTCTTTACCCTTTGATGGCACGACATGCCGAGACCGGCCGACATGATCTGCTTCAAAGCACTTTGTTACTCGGCTTGAAACAGGTGATCGGTATTGGCTTCCCCGCGAGTGTGGGAATGATGATTCTCGCCGGACCAATTACCCGATTGCTGTTTGAGTATGGCCAGTTCACTTCTGAGGATGGTCTGCAAACAGCCCAGATGATCGCCGCATATGGAGCGGCAGTCTGGTCAAGTTGTGCTCTGTTAATCCTGCATCGAGGTTTTTACGCCATGGGGGACCGGATGACCCCTCTTTATGTTGGACTGCAGATGGTTCTGTTGAATCTCCTGCTCAACTTCAGTTTAATCTGGGTATGGCAGGGAGTCGGTCTGGCGATCAGCACGGCCATCTGTGCCGCGATTCAGGTCGTACTGATCATTCGCAAGTTCGAAAACCAGATTGGTAAACTGAACCGGTCGGAGCTCGGTTTGACTTTACTCAAAACCAGCATCGCTGTGACCGCCATGGGAACTGTCTGCGGCGGACTTCTATTCGTCTTGCCTCCATCGGACCACTTCACTCAGCGATTGTGGAATGTGATGCTTCCTCTTCTGGCGGCCATCGTGGTCTACTTTGTGGCGGCTTGGTTACTGAAGATGGATTTCCTCTGGTCGCTGTTTACCAGAGAACCGAAATCGGAACTGGATTCCTGACCCTCAACAAACTTCTGATAGATCCTTTAGTCATGCGTGGACTCTTTATTACCGGTACCGATACGGACGTGGGCAAAACCTGGATGACCGCCAGTATTGCTAGTCAATTGCTTGCTCGGAACGAACATAAAATTGGTCTGTATAAACCCGCCTGTTCAGGATCTGTTCGGAACGAAGAAGGGCGGTTGTATTGGCCAGACCTAGAGCATCTTTACATTGCGCTCCGTGAACAATTCCCACGCGATCGAATTTGTCCCCAAACATTTGAAGCACCGCTGGCCCCGCCCGTCGCCGCTGCAGCAGAAGAGAAACAGATCGATTCTGAATTACTCCGCACCGGTATCGACTGGTGGCGGGAACGGGTCGATATGCTGTTGGTCGAAGGGGTCGGAGGTTGGTACTGCCCTCTTTCGGAGGACGAGATGGTTGCTGACTTTGCGACCGAGTTAGCTTTTCCCGTGGTGATAGTCGCCCGTCTGGGCCTGGGGACGATCAACCACACGCTGTTGACGCTGGACGCGGTTCGTTCGCGGGGATTAACAGTCGCGGGGGTGATTCTCAACGAACCGGTCGCCCTGGAGGGAGACGCCAGCGTCGAGTCGAACGCCGAACAGATCGAACGCTGGGGGAAGACATCTGTTCTGGGGATCTCCCGGCATGACCAGCATTATCAGCCTCGGCAGACGGAAGAGACAGACTGGTTCGGGTTGTCGGTAGAGTCTTCCCGCACCTGATTCGGCTGAAACCTTGGCAAAAACAGGTCCGGAATGAGTGGGCGGTTTGATTCTGTTCTCCAGTTCCGATACAGTCGCCAAGAGATACGGATTCCCTTTTTTCACTCTGGTAGGGACTGTTCTCGCCTCCTGGTATGGCGACGAATGCCCGGCCCGACTCGAACCTTCAGGTTGTTATCATGGCTGCTCCTCGTGCTCTCATTTCGGTCAGTGACAAAACAGGGGTGATCGACTTCGCCCGCGAACTGCATGAGCTGGGTTACGAAATCCTGTCCACCGGCGGTACTTTCAAATCAATCTCCGAGGCAGGCATCCCTGTCATCGAAATTGCGACGTACACCGAGTTCCCCGAGATCATGAACGGTCGCGTGAAGACGTTGCATCCGCGAGTACATGGTGCGATTCTGGGACGCCCCGATCTGCCCGCCGATCAGGAAGCGATGCAGCAGCATGGGATTGTCCCATTCCAGATTGTTGCCTGTAACCTTTACCCGTTCCAGCAAACCGTCGCCAAACCTGATGTCACCCTGGCTGAAGCGATCGAGCAGATCGATATCGGTGGACCGAGTATGATTCGTTCGTCCGCGAAGAATCACAAATACGTCGCGGTTGTCACGAAGTCGGAACAGTACCCACAGGTGATCGAAAAGCTGAAAGGGGGCGGGCTCGACGAAACTTTCCGTCGCCAGCTTGCCACTGCTGCCTTCAAAATGACCTTCGAATACGACCGAGGGATCAACGCCTATCTGAACCAGGTTGATGCCGCGCAGGAGTCGGGCGACGCGCTGCTTCCCGAACAACTTTCGTTGGAGTTCTCCAAAGAACTACCACTGCGATATGGTGAAAACCCGCATCAGCAGGCGGCTTTTTATGTCGAAGCCAACCCGGCTCCTTCCTCTGTCGCGGCTGCCAAACAGCTTAACGGGAAAGAACTCTCGTATAACAATCTGCTCGATTTAGATGCGGCGATGGCGATTGTGCAGGGATTCGAGAGACCTGCCGTTTCGATTATCAAACACAATAACCCCTGCGGTTGTGGAACGGCAGGCGATCTAGCCGTTGCCTTTGAGCGTGCTTACTCGGGCGACCCGATCAGTGCCTTTGGTTCCATCGTAGGATTGAACCGACCTGTCGATCTGGCAACAGCCGAGCAGATGTGTGGCCCGGATAAATTCATCGAAGCGGTCATTGCTCCCAGTTACAACGACGACGCGTTTGAATTACTAACGACCAAACCGAAGTGGAAAGCGAACGTCCGCCTGATGACCTGTCCCGCATTGAATGACGCGACCGGGGCCGAACTCGACTACCGCCGAGTCTCCGGTGGCTTACTGGTGCAGGAACGCGACCTGGGTGCCGATCCGCGAGAACTGTGGAAAGTCGTGACCGACCGGGAACCCACTGAGCAGGAATGGCTCGATCTCGCCTTTGGATGGAATGTCTGTCGCCATGTCAAATCGAACGCGATAGTTTATGTCAAAGGAGAATCAATTGTCGGTGTCGGAGCTGGCCAGATGAGCCGACTCGACTCGGCCTTCATCGCCGCCCACAAAGCGGGCGAACGAAGTCAGGGGGGCATCGTCGCCTCAGACGCATTCTTCCCCTTCCGTGACGGGATCGATCAGGCAGCAGGTGCCGGTATCAAAGCCGCCATCCAACCCGGTGGCTCTCGACGAGACGATGAAGTTATCGCCGCCTGCAACGAACACGGCATCGCCATGGTCTTCACCGAACGCCGCCACTTCAAACACTAAGGGCATTCGCCCCGATGGGGCGGCTATCGGTCCCCAGAGGTCTTTGAATACAGCAGGAGACGCCGCCAGAACACTTTAAGGCATTCTTAGGAATGCGATGTAGAGTGCTCTCATGATATCGGATAATCAAACTGTAAATAAAGACGACCGACAGCATGCTGTTGGTCGTCTTTTTTTAGCGTTTTGTCTTCGAGAAGAATGGAAGTCAACGTGCCCATGAACGGATTTCAAGACTGTTTAGGTGAATGAGTAATCTCAGGTGATGACGTGCTCACTGCAAACAGAGACCGTTAGGAGTGTTCTATATTTTTTCGATATCTTGTAGGGATTCTTTTTGTGTGAGAAGCTCATTCAGGATAACGCTGTTTTTTTTCCAGGGCAATCACAGATACGTCGTCGGCAAACTCTGTCTCGATGCACCACTCGTATAATTCGTTCATCAGCGTGTCGAGGCTGGTTGTCAGATCTCTCTGGCGTTCTCCTTCCAGTATTCTGGAAAGCCGGTCAATTCCAAATTCTTCCTTATGGGGGACTCCCGCCTCCAGGACTCCGTCGGTAAGCAGGTAAAGCCGGTCCCCGCATGAGTAACGAACAACGTGTTCTTCGAATTCCGCCTCTTCGACATACCCCACGACAAAACCGGCGGACTCCAGCAGTTCCGTTTCGCCATTATCTCTAATGAGAATCGGTCGAGGATGTCCGGCAGAAGAATATCGAAATTCATTAGCTTCCAGGTCAATAATGCCGTAGAGGATGGTGTAGAACTGACCGCGCGCCTCTTCTGCAAAAAATCGCCGGTTTAAGTTGGTAAGAACCTCCGCAGGCGGAACTATCGTCTGGTCGCTTTCTGGGTCTTGCTTTTCGAACAATACCTCAGATTCTCCATTAAATGGCGTAAGGAGTCGCGACAACGACACGGCTTCGAGCGCCGCGCAAACGCCATGACCGACAACGTCGAGCATGTAGATAGCGACATGCCGATCGTCAATTTTGAACACGTTGAAATTGTCACCCGCAAGTTCATTACAAGGGCGAAAAGTCCATGCAATGTTAAGGCCGGGGACTTCAATTTCATCAGGAGGAAGATGAGAGAACTGAGCTCGCGAAGCCGCTTCCAGCTCTTGCTTCATCCGTTGATTCATTGACCGGAGTTGCAGGTTGGCTGCTTGTAACTTCTTCTCCGCTTCCACGCGCCGAGTGATGTCAAACTGAACGCCGACGAAGTGAGTCACTCTATTATCCGCATCGAGTATGGGAGTGATTCTCAGTCGATTCCAGAAGGTCGTCCCATCTTTTCGGTAGTTAAGAATCTCGACGGTGACTTCTCGTGAATTCTTAATCGCCTCGCGGATTTGTTCCACGGTTGCCGGGTTTGTCTCAGAGCCTTGGAGGAAACGGCAATTGTGATCAATAACATCTTCGGCGGAATAGCCGGTTAATTGATAAAACGCCTTATTAGCATAAATGATCGGAATGTCAGGCAGCCGGGCATCTGCAATGGTGATTCCTTCCCCAGTGCTCTCCATGGCGCGGTGATTCAAGCGAAGCTCTTGAGGGTAGTTCATCTCGGAAGCGGTGTGGGAATTCGTTGGAGAAGGATGTTTCGGCGGAATCATGTCGCTGCGCCTGATACAGGAGTTTGGAACTACGTGTCACGACCTGGTCGGAGGCCTCAAAATCCCGTTTTCACATAAGGCATTGATTGAGCAACAACGCGATATTCATGTTACCGCTTTTTCTTCGGACCCACAACATTTTTCCCTAGAGACAAGAAATGCAGCTGAAAGTATCGAGCGAATTGCATACAAAGTCTTTAAACGGTCTTCAAAACCCTTTCATGCTTAAACTCCGTATTGCAATTACAGGTTCAAATATAACCACTACCGGGTTTCACGAATGGCTCTATTCCACAAATTGAAATGCATAGAGCTGACAGTCCTGCATGTGGAAGCGGAGGCGAATGGGACGACCGGCCAATTCACTGACATCGGTACCACCTTCCCACGACACTGGCATGTTGACGGAATTTCCAATCACGGGGACGGTGTCATTCTTAGAATATCCGGGCAATGGTTGACCCTCTTCGTCTAATAGCTCTACCAAAACTGAGCCGCCGCCTCCCGTGTCCACATTCAGCTCTAAAGACTGTCCCGTGAAACGGATCAGAGGAGTGGTCATCTCTCCCCCTTCATAACCGGCATTGGCCGAAACGAAACCGTCCAGTCGGAGGACCGCCCGACTCACGCCAGCGCGATGCTCTCCTCCATTAGCAGGGTCGACGACGCGATCATGATCACGATTACTGCCCACATAATAAAACCAAAGTTCGTCCCCCATTCGAACTGGATCGGGCATTGCCCATACGAATCGCGAATCGAATTCTCCCTCTGGCCCCAGTGAAAGAAACGGACTTCTTTGGCCGACTCGTTCGAAGGATTTGCCATCCCGGCTGATGGCCAGACGCACATCGAATGTGGAGGGGCCCGGCCCTTCCGCACGCGGATACCAGTGCCAGAACGTCTGTGCCAGCATGATATAGACGTCCTCGTACCGAAAAACATCCGCTCCGTAAAAGTCGACCGGTGGCTTAAGTGTCGAAGTCTGGTGTGTTGCCAGATCCTGGTCATCCGGTTGCATCACAATCGTTTGGCGGTCCCAGTTTCGAAGGTCGTCGGATTCAAGTCGGCGGACTGTGCGGAAACGCCGTGCAGGATCTAGATTATCCTCCCAGTAGCGCGTGAATAATGCATAGCGGCTGATGGCGGGATCCCAGAATACGATGCTCTGAGTATCCCAACCTCCCGGGCCCGGTTCGAGTCGGGAGAACTTCGTCCAGTTCAGTCCGTCTGGTGAGCTGTGCATATGAAATTGCCCACTCGGATAAACTTTCGTCTGAGTCTTGTACCGGTGCTCGGGATCGGCTTTGGGATCAATCCAAACAGCACAACCACCTATAACACCAGGGAGAACCACGTTGTTCGCTTTCGAGCCATTTACTTCATGCAATCCAAGTTCGGGTTTGACAAAATGGAGTCCATCTTCGGACTCCGCATAACAGACACGCCGTTGATGGTCATACGGACCTTCTCCTGTGGGCGTTAACAAATCGTACCAGACACGTGTCTTGCCGTTCTCTCGGAGCACGCTTGAGTAGACCATAATCTGGCCACCTTCTTCCCACGACTGGTCCGCTTTAATCAGAATGTGTCCATCCCGTCGAGGGCGATGCATGACGAGTTCGACACCGCGATCGGAGGCAATGAATCGGTTATCAACGAACAGCTGTTTCCTGGCTCCCACGTCGATGACGGTATGTTGAGCAGGTTGATTTGCTTGTTCCACCTTCTCTCCGTCTGCAGCGAAGCAAACAAAGCAAGTGGTGCAACATAGAGATTGCACCGCCAGGCGAGCAAACTTCAGCATGATCTTCAACGAAGGGGATCGAGACATATCAAGTCACTTCTGTTGGAAAGAAATTTACGATTCAGAGGGAGTCTGAAATCGGTTGCCACAAATAAGTTTTCTATTCAGGCGATTAATAAATCACGCAATAGAGAACATATTCTGGGGAAGTTTCATAACCGTTTAAGGATAGTGAACTGACAAGCGAGTTGCACGAAACCTTGGACGAGATGAGCGTAATATTCGTAGGGTACTCTGAGCAATTGGCTGGAAAACTTTCAAAGGCACGTTGTGCGTATTGGACAACTTGCTTGCTTCTACCTCGACAAAATACACCTTGGGATACTTAGAAGGTATTGAATCAGATTCTACCTAATATCACTCTCAATCGAATATTCTGGCCATCTGATAGGGTTAGGTCTTACTTCAGTCTTGGGAGGCATGCGAGCACCGCTAAGCATTTGCTCGTCGTCTGTATTTATCAAAAACCATGGATTATTCTTTCCCGCCCATGCCGAAAAATTGGATAGTATTCGCCCAACAGTCCAGTCAGGTTGTAATTCCGAATACAAGGATATTTCTCTCAGCAATGCTTCTCGGGTAGCGTTGAGTAGGAGAGTGTCTTTCTCGTCCCTTGGATCGTGATTATGCCACAATTGAAGTGACTGAATTAGTTCACGATCAGTTGCTCTATAAACGCGAAGATCTGGGTTCTTAGAAACTGGAAAGCAAGCCAATGAAGTGGCCAATAGCTGACCTAATCTCAATTCTGGATTACGGAGACTCATTTCTGTAATCCACTCAAGGAGCTGAAGTCGATCAGAATTCATAGGATACATTTCCTACTTCCAAACTAGTCGAGCAGACGATTTAACTCGGCGTTACTTTCACTTCGATCCGACGGACTTATTCACCAGTATTTTTGATCTTCCCATGTATATTGAAAGCACCAATTAGTTTCTTCAGGTATTACATAAGTATGAGACAATTCATCCAAACTCTCTTCATTCAAGTAATCCGACATGCTTCGGGAACATTCCTTGTTTTCAAGTGTGCGAGAAGAAGGTGTTTACGATGGGGAACAGTCTGGTATGCTGATTACATCGTTGGCTCTGCGATGAAATGAACCGCTCGTGCTCCATCCATCCTACGGGAAGAACGGCGGGACTTCCCAGACGTTTTCGCCGTCGACCATTTCTTTTACATGTTGGGCAACGTGGTCGATGATGCTTTCGACGAGGATCTTGCCGGTCTCGGGAGTTGCCAGGGCCGGGGCCTGATCTGTCTGAGCAGCCATCGCTTCATGGTCGACGTTTTCCGGAAAGGCGTACATGGCGAAGGCGGTTTCGAATTCCTGAGCGTGACCCGGGTAGTCGCCCGACTGCATCGTCTCTTTCCAGATATGGGACGGGAGGAGATCCCAGTAGGAATGAAATTGCAGGTTAATTTCGAGTCGCTGTTGGAACTGGCCCCAGATCCCTTTGCAGGGGGCCATGTTGCCCCCATGTCCGTTGAGGACCAGAATATGTTCGAACCCCGCTGACTGCATGCTGCGGATCGTGTCGAACAGCACACCCAGCCAACTGCCCGGCATCGACGATAGCGTGCCGATATGTTTCATGTGGTGTTCGCTGATGCCGATGTTCATGGAGGGAGCCACAATCACATGTGGTGAGTTCCTTTCGGCGGCGGCGGTTGCCACGTGCATCACGCTGCGGTAGTCGTGGTCCATCGCCAGATGTTCCAGGTGCTGTTCTGTCGCGGCAACGGGGATGATGCAGACCTTCAGTTCGCCGGACTGCATCCGTTCGCGAAACTCTTTGCGCGTATTCTGACCAAGCAGAACAGGTTTAGCGGGGCGGGTGGCTTGGCTCATGATTCTTTTCCAGTGATTATATTCTTGGTGCAAAACGGGGGCGGTAAACAAGAGGGAACGCAGGTCATCGCTCGAAATAGCAGTCACGATCAAGAGCGTTCGTTGTGAGTCCGTTCCTCTGTTGTACTGTTCCGTGATTAAGAGAGCAAACCAGAGCTTGTGATCGGATGTCATTCCCGGACAGGTTATCTGCCGGAGTAGCCTGTTTGGGGGGGGCACTGGTGTTACTTAGACGCCATGTCGCGGAGCTTTTCCCCCGTGAGTATATGCAGGACGACTGAGATCAGACTGAACATCCCAATCCAGATGAAAGCGAAGAAATAGAATCCACTGTCGCTGCCAGTACTACCGATCATGATTTGACTACTCCCGATTCCACAACAGGTCAGGTAGAACATGGATAGCATTATGGCGACGGGCAGGGCTCCCCATTTGACATACAGAGAAAGGTAAACCACCAGGTGCAGAAAGGCGACGCAGCCACTCAAAAACATAATGATACCGAAGAAGCCGCTTTCATCGAAGAAAACGTTCTCCAGGAACTCGAAAACATTCTCCGGAGCGAGCGCGCAGCCCAAGAGGAGGAAACTGAGAATGGGGACTAGTCCCCACAGGCAGCCGGCGATTTTCTGATAGGCAATTTGCGGAATGGACTGTGGTAACATGACGAGCACAGAGAGGGTCTGCCAGCGAACTTCATCCTGAAAGATGCGTGCAGCATAAATGCACAGTTCAATTCCCAAAACGATTAAAGAGAAAGCTATCAGCATCCAGCTGATATCTTCCCGCTCCATTTGCCAGCGGAAATTGTTTCCCATGTAAATGAGAAATAAGATTCCAACGAGAATCAGGCTGTACAGGATGTACTTGAGTAAAAACTGACTGAAGCCCCCCGCGATGAAATGAAAGTCCTTCCAGGCGAGGGCATGGCTCCATGCGCGGCCCCGATTGCGATTTTTACGATCGACTTTTTTCGATTTGAACAGGTCTATTCGTTCGGGGCCCGATTCGGTTTGCAAACTGGATGACGTACAACGTTCGAATAGTAACCACGAAAACAGAAAGTAGATGCCACCGACGATCAGATTTCCCCAGACCTGCCACGAAAATGGCGATTCATTGAAACCGGTTTGCATGATAATCATCAAGCGATACCAGAGGTGATTATACGCTAGAAATTCCAGCCATTCCTGTAGGTAAATCGTCAAGGTATTTCCAGGGGAGTTTATTCTGAGTGCACCTAAGCTAATCGCCAGAATAGCCATGGCCAACCCGTACGCAACGGCTAAAGTCACCATCAAGAGCACTGCCTGCCTGGAATTCCGCGCGATGACCGAGGCGAATAAACCAAAGTTCGCAACCATGATCAGAAACGCCGCTAACGCAACATAGGTGGCGATGATCTGATTCAGCATCACGCCTCCCAAGGTAATGGAAAGCATGACGAACGGAATCTGTACGGAGAGCAACAGTAGCGCGTAGATCAATCGTGATGTCGATTTCCCCAGTAGCAAAACTAGAGGGCTCATTCCAGTCATCTTGAGCAGGCCAAGGGTACCGTCTTCTTTCTCCTCTGTTATCGCCGAGCTGAAGAAACCGAGCCCTGCTAGCAGAATGGCGAAGTAATTCAGGTAGCCGATCATCATGAAGAAGTCTTTGCCCGGTGCCGAACGGAAAGAGCTTTCCTGTTCGACACCGTATAACATCATCAGAATCGAGGCGATGAATAACAGCATGAACAGGTGCGTCGACATCTTACGGGAGTCGGTGCGTAAGGCCTGCTGTAGCAATGCAAACGTACCTCGAAACATTAGCGGACTCCCTGTTCTGTCAGATCCATGAAGGCCTGGTTGAGCTGACGTTGTTCTTTTTCAAAGCTGGTGATCGTAATGTTCCGTTGGATCAATTCCGACAGCAGACGGTTCGAATCGATCTGGTTTTCATCGAGCACGATGCGAATCGCGCGAGACTTTCCTACCGAGTCCGCCGAGACGACGCCCTGAATTCCAAGTAGCGTTTCGATGGGATCTTCTGTGCCGTTGACCAGCTGGATCCGGTAAGCGATGTTTTCATGTCCGTGATCGCGAAGATCGTCCATGGTTCCGGAATACTTTATCCGGCCCCGGTCGATAATAGTCACCGAGTCACAAAGCTCTTCTAGTTCCTTCAAAATGTGCGAGGAGATAAAGATCGTTTTTCCCATCTCCTGGAGCGCCTGCAGGATCTCCATTAGTTCGATACGAGCACGGGGGTCGAGTCCGGAAGCAGGTTCATCCAGTAGTAGAAGCTGGGGATCGTTGATCAACACACGGGCCAGGCTGACGCGTTGCTGCATCCCGCGGGACAGGCCACCGACCAGGCTTTGTTGTCTTCCCGCCATGTCGGTCAGTTCCAGGATATCGTCGATGACTTCATTCCTGCGCCGCATCGAGAGACCGTAGGCGGCGCCGAAGAAATCGAGGTATTCGAAAACAGTCATTTGCCGGTAAGAGCTGAAATGGTCCGGCATGAACCCGATGAGCTGTCGGACCTCCTTCACATGCGTAGTAACACTCTTTCCCATGACTCGGACTTGACCGGTCTGCGGTTTGAGCAGAGTACAAATTAATTTCAGCGAAGTCGTTTTACCGGCGCCGTTCGGCCCAACGAACCCGTGGAGGGCTCCTTGGGGAACATTGAAGGTGACCCCATCTAGAGCGTTATGATCTTTGAACCGATGGCTGACTCCCTTCATTTCAATGGCAGGGAGCGAACCCGGTTCGCCTGTTTTTAATTCGGTGGCCGATTCCGGTGATGTGTTCTCAACCGAAGGGGTATTGGACATCTCGTTACTCCGAGAGAATAAGTTCGTATTGATAAACCAGTTTGCCGGTTTGTTTTAAGAAGTTCTCATTCGCACATTCGAGGGCAGGCGGAAGATTGCTTTGAACAAAAACATAAATGCGATCCTGCTTGAGCGACATATACATTCCATCGTAGCCGCGACGTAACCGCAGAGACTTCGATATCGAATTACGTAATAAGTTATTGTCGATTTGATGAACTTCAGCGGGTTCGATTGCTGAACCGTAGAACCTCGATTGGTTGTAATCCTGGTGGTCGGCAAACTCTTGAATTGTTTTGCTATCTTTTTTTGACGTCCAGACGCCGTTATTAGGGGAAAGTTTAGAAATCCAGTCCCCGTTCGCGGCCCAGACGACGGAATCTGTTCCAATACCGTTAATCTTTAGCTGGAGGCTTTTCAGTCCGACTTTGACATCGAAGGCGGTCAGTTCCACTGCCGGTGCTGGCTCGTGGATGAGCGTGCGGTGCATGAACGGGCGGGAAGAGAAGGGGGGAATGTCGACGATGAAGTTGGCCTGAGGACCAAGCTGAACCTTTCCCAGAACATCTTCGTCACTGGCAGTCGTGTAGATGACACCATTTCCCTTGTGTTCAAGTCGATATTGGTCACCCGAGGTGACAAATGCGTTTGAATATTGAGTGACATCGAGTTCGTTGTGGGGCAGAACGCGTGCGACTGCGATGGAGTTGATTTGGGTTGATTCACCGTAACCCCGGGCGCCGACCATATTATAAAACAGACTGAAAAGTAGAACCGACAGCAGCAGGCTGCCATAGGTGATGCGGAAATCATTCCATTTTTTATTGACCAGCCAGGCTCCTGGAAAGACGGCGAACAGGTACAGGAAGGAGATCAGATACATCACAGGCCAGTTGTGGTTCGGGTTGACGTATTGCTTTAACGCAGGAAACATTGACTCTGCGACGTTGCCTTCATAATTGAAATATCCATAGTCATTTTGCTGGTTCTCAATTTCTGGCTGCTCAATCCCGAACAGAGCCAGTTCCTGTTTTTGAATGTCGGCCAGCGTCTCTTTGTCCAGACGATTCTGCTGAATCGGATGTCGTACAACGATTCCGTTTCCAATGTATTGATGGTCGAGCGACCCGTTCAAAACCGAAAGCTCTTCGGTAAAGCTGGGGTAGGTTCCACTACGAGACTGGAGCAGGTGCAACGTTCCGCCGCGTTGGAGCCAGCGCATGAATGTTTTTCGTTGTTCCGGTTGCCAGCGAGGCTCATGATCCAGAAAAACAGCTTCCAACGTATCCGTACCAGTGATGTTGGGCGGGAAAATATCCGAAGGAAATCGTTTGAGCTGACTTTTCTGGTTCAGATCGAATTCTTCATTGGCGGTGAACAGAACCCGGCTCATGTGGTCGGGACGCTCTCCTGACGATTGGTTTCGGGTTGCAATGGGAATTGCTTTTCCGACGCGATCTCTACCTTGATACAATTGAACGTCGTTAGATCCGGGCCTGATATAAATATAAAAGGTGACCCACCGTTCGCTGAACGGGCTTAGGAAAAGCGTACTTTGTTCTTCGGCGACGCTGATCAACGCACCGACTTCACGGGTACCATATGATTTCTGTTTGAGGCTCAAAGTGAATTCTTCGGCCTCGCCGGTGTTGTTTCGTAATCGGAGAAATAACGGATTGATTTCGTGCGAGTAAACAGTGCCGTCGTATCCCCATCTCCTTTCTTCGATATCAAACGCCTGAGCGGAATCGGCGAAGGGAAAGGCGTTGGCCACCAGTGCGACAAAGGTTACCAGAAAATAATGAGCGGCATTAAAGGAGGGTCGCATCATTTACTCACTTATGTCTATTCGATATTCGGTCTGTTCGGAAGCCAGAGAACCGAGTCCACGATATTCGGACCCGTTAAATTTTCTCCAGTGTAACGTAGGCCACAGTAAAATTCTGCTCTCAAGAAAACAGGGCGAGAAATATCCAGGAATGTCACGCGAGGGTCGGTTCGTCGACCGGTTTAGATAAAGAATGGGATGAGATTCGACCTATATCATTTGGATCCGCCGTAATGCGGCCCAGCAATTCATCCGCACGTGAGAGGCAAATATGTCGTATGAGCCCAGCAGTGGCGACGACGTAGAGCAAATACCCAATGACAACTCCAAAACCATACATCTCCCATCCCACCTGAATCGATCCAAATGTGTCAATCAATCTCAGTACGGACAGCGGTGAAATTGCCACGTAAAGCGAATTAAGTATGTTCCCGTTTGGGTTCAATCCTACGAACAGACCAATTAACGAACTTGAGATCGCCCACAGACCGATGATACTCAGAGTGATTGTCACGGCGTACAGATGGCGTTTTTGCTTCAAACCGATCAGTATGGATAGCCAGATTGATAGATACGTGGTCGAGATAACGACTGCTGTCGATAAGAGGAGATAAGTGAACTGCACCGAGGGAGACAGAATGAGAGTTTTGGAAATGATCAAAGTCATAATAGGGATCATCACGACGATCCAGAGCTTTAAGACACCTCGTGATTTCTGGAGGATGATATCTCGACCGCTCAGGGGGGTGGCCAGAATAACTTCGAGTGTTTGTTGCATACGCTCCTGCGTAATCAAACCGGTTGATTTATTAATCAGGATCAACTGGGCAATCCCAAGCATGATCAGCATGACGGGATAAAAAACAGAAGCATTCCGCACTCCTTCCATGATGAGAAAAAGGCAAATGAAAATGACAGGCAATTCCAGGACGACGAGGACACGAATTAGATAGCGTGCCGTGCCGACGGAGGTTTTGCGAGTCTCCTTCCAGCTGATCGGTTCATATCCAGGCAAGTCATTTCGGTCTTTGATCAGCACGATCCCGCCGGTAACATCTTCGTTCCATTCATTGAACAGCCGGTCCAGCTTTTCAAAAAAGATATACAACCAATTTCGCGACTTTACGGTTGCTCTGCGAAGTAACAGTATGCGAGCGAGATAAAGAAAGATAAGCGTGCTGATCCAGATGGGGATTGAAGCGACCACCAGCGATAACATGGGCCATTTATCGAAAAGCGAGGCGAAAACAATCAGTAAATCGCCCTGATAGGATACTTCTTGCAAGGCCGGAGGGAACAAGATTATTGTACTTAACCCTGTCCAATATCGGTTCAGAAATCCCGATGTCATCACATGAAAAATCTCTCCCAGAATTGAGGGAGTCAGATAAAACAGGCAGGCGACTACAACAGAGAGTACTAGAGCACTTATCGTTTTACTGGAAGCGGCCGAACAGGCCAGACAGAGTGCATTCAATTGCAGAATGGCGAGGGTGAGCATATAGAACGATGTGAAAATATGGTCTTCGGTAATTCCCCCCAGTGAATACAGGTAAGCGAAAATCGGCAATGCGCAGAAGAGATAAAGTAGCATCGGAAAAACACGAGAGAGATACTTCTCCATGATGATGGACCAGGGGCCGAGTCGTGTCAGTAAGAGCAACTGCAGGGAGTCGTTCTCTTTCTCCTGAGCAATCGACCCACAACTGAGGATGGGCACAAAGATATAGATGCCAATGAACAGCGTCCAGACCAAGCTTTGAAATAACTCTCGGCCACTCCCCAGATTGGAAATGGATTGCAGGCCGTTGGGGCCGAGCCGCGACAGGGTGTCAGTCGCTAACCAGATCCAGATAATCATCCCAATGACGAGCGACGTTCGCACGACATATAGCGAACGCCGTCCAGCCTGCTGGGTCAAATCGCGCGCCAGCAGGGGAAGACTGAACCTGTTTCGCAGTTTGTCGATCACGCGGTTTTTCCTTCGGTCAGTTTCATAAACGCCGTTTCCATATCCATCGCTTCCGGTTGGAACATACGAATCCTCGCTCCACTTTCGACGAGCTTCTCATGCAATTCCTCGATGGACGTCTCACCTTCTTTCAGTCGAAGAGCCAATCGATCGATCTGGCGTTCGACTGATTGGATTCCAGCAATCTTCTCTATTCTGGCGACCATGTCGTCGTCCAGATTGGTGACCTGCGTATGCACGATCCGCATCAGGCTGAGTCGTTCGTAAATATCCTCGAGCGTTCCTTGAGTGACGAGCTTTCCTGTTTCAATGATGCCGATCGACGTACAAAGTTGGGAAAGCTCGTGCAGGATATGGCTAGAAATCAGAATCGTTTTTCCCATATCTCGCAGTGCCCGCAGAAGTTCGCGGATTTCAATTCTGGCTCGTGGGTCGAGCCCAGACGCAGGTTCGTCGAGCAAGAGCAGGTCGGGGTCATGTAACAGGACACGGGCGAGGGCCAACCGCTGTTTCATTCCTCGGGAAAGTGAGTCGACCTGGGCATCGATCTTACCTGTCAGGTCGGTCAGCTCCAGAACGTCGGAGATGATTGCATCCCGTTTATTAATCTCAATCTTGTAAGCGGCGGCGAAGAAGTGCAAATACTCTCTGGAAGTGAGATTGTCATACTTGCCAAAGTAGTCGGGCATATAACCGATACATTCGCGTACTTTGCGAGCCTGCAAACGAACATCAAACCCTTTAACAAGTACTTTTTCGGCGGTGAACTCCCGTTGCAGCGTCGCCAGAACTTTGATTGTCGTCGACTTACCGGCGCCGTTCGGTCCGATGAAGCCGAAGACTTCTCCTTTGGGAATCGAAAAGCTGACTCCATCCACAGCGATGAGTTTGCCGTAATGGACTCGCAGGTTGTTTATTTCAACGATGTTAGTTTCAATGCTGTCGGTCATTCGGGTTGCTCGCTTCGAAATACACGACGTTCAACATGCATGAGTTCATTAGTCTCCCACATCACTCGCACGACGGTCTCATTAGAATAAAGGAAATCAGCGACGATCTGATTAGTTTCAAACGATCCGGGTCGCGGGGCGACGGAATGGACTCGAAGAAATAGACTTTTGTCTCGGGTGCTCTCCACAGCATGCATTAGTTGCTGCACAGTCGATCGACTAGCCGAATAAGAACTGGATGAGCCTGCAGGTCTAATCACTTCCACTTGGACCGATTGGGGGAAGTGCCGAGCTACTAATTCACGCAACGCCTCTGGAGCATTCAATATTTCCGGAGTGAGTTCTTTCCAGAAACCTGGGGTATGTTTCCAGCGAGTGCTGTCGTTGATTTCGTCCGCTTTGGGAATGGAAAATCCGACGTATAGCTGCGGCGACCATTTCTGTAGCTGTTGAGTTAATGAATACTCACCAGACAGACTACCTTCGTAAAGAGGGGCGGCTGCATTTTTCTGGTCGCGAGTCTGATTGAACTCTCCGAAGCCAGGTCGAGACATCCAGTTCGCTGTACTTTCGATAGGACTCACCAGTTGTTGGTCGTAATTCGTCGTTTTGATTTGTTGGGAAGGGCTAAGCACACACTCGAAGGAAGTCTGCCGGAGTACCTCGCCCTGTTCATCTACATCGGTGACAAGAATCGCGCGGATGGGATCTTCAATCTGCATATAAGCATTGATGCTGCCGACAGTAAAGAAGGTGAAAACGAGCGTGATTATCGGAAAGCTGAGCCAGGTCCATTTTCGTATTTTGAATTTGCCAAGAAGCCAATATTCTCCCGGTCCAACCAGAATGAGATAGGCGATCATGACCCCCATGACGAATGAGGGTGGAACCATTTGAAACCCATCCGGGAGTAGGGTCGACCAGGCGTTGTTCTGCTGCAGCCAGTATTCTGGTATATGAGAAGTAATGTGCTGATCTTGTCGATAAGCTAATTGCATTTGTGCCTGAATCTTTTCTTCGCTCTTGAATTGATCAGGTATAAACCCAGACTGTCTATGCGACGAGGTTGAATTGAATTGGTCTACAGGCAGTTGCCCCGGGCTTGGGGGAAGTTGAAAGATCTCTTTATCCAATAGTAAGTCAGCAATGTTCTTTCTCACTCGCCAGAGAAAGAGATAGGTCTCCAATTTATTCTGATTGAATTGTTCCTGATCTCCGGCTAACTCTGATGTTAACATCGCCACGCGCCCCAGCCCGCAGTGGCGAAGAATTGGAGATGTAGAGGGAGTTGAAGCGTCGTCCCAACTCAACTGTTTTTCGATGTCATTGTAGAACAAGGGCGCTTCTGAATTAGAACTGTCCAAAGTGTTCAAATTGTGCAGGTGCTGATCGTCCACGCTCTCCGGCAAGTACAACAGCAAGTTGCCTCCTGCTCTAACCCACTGAAGAATGGCCTCGAATTCGTTCTGTGACAGATCCTGATAAACCTTTTCCCACATCACGAGTATATCGAAGCTGGTATAATCGATCGGGCGTTCGGGAAGTGTGTCTTCATCCAGTTCACTGAAAACCGTTTGTTGTATCGAACTCCGAAAGAAGATCTCCTGATCTTCGTTCAATTGAATCGGCTCTTTGTAACTTAACCAGTCTTCAACCTGCACTTGCCGCAGACGGTGCTGCTCTTCTTCTCCGGTGAACTGATTCAGCTTCGGTTTGCAGAAACCAATAGAAAAGAATTGGGAGTTATAATTGGGAACCTGAACGGGATGTGTATCCAGATCGAACCTTTTGTCATTTGTTTCCAGATACATCTGCAGGTCGACTTGTCCCGTGTTCGCTCTGTATAGCTGTAAGGGCAACACCATCCGGGTTCGCTGCTCCCCTTCCACGAACGTGGCACTCGTTCGGAAAGTAAAGAGCTTGATTCTGGATTCAATTCCTTCGGTGGCTTCAATGACAAGATCGCCAGTGAGAATCTGTTTCGAGTTATTGAAGGCGTGCAAGGTCACTGGCAGCGGCGACTGTCCCCGACTGCGGTTAACGAGTGGCAGGACTTCGATGCTCACCATGCCGACAGGAATCTCTTCTTTCTCGTCAGCCGCATTCACAACCGCTGGGCATGCGAACATCGACAGGAGAACCAGCTGGCTCACGATCCATGTTGAATAAAAACTGGTTATTGAAACTCGTTTCATATTTTATTCGCCCCCAATGGACGACGCTGGAAGAACCACCACTCCAGAATGAGGAATCCGAACGCTCCAAAAGCAAGATAACGCCAAAGGGGTTTGTCCGTATCAACTCGCTGTGCTGCAGCGGAAACGGGCAGTTCGTCGAACTGGATTTTGTTATTAGACACCAGAGACGACTCATGGGGATTTACCAGGCTTGCTCCACGACGGGCAATGAGATCACCTCCCTCTCGGATTTCGTATTCACCGACATAGGGGGCGGATATCCCCGCCAAAATCCCGTGATTGTCGCTCGATAACTTACGGCTCAAATCGTGTGGTCCAGTAATATTGTAGTCGGTTTCCCGGGAAACGAGTTCTCCCGGTAAGACTCCTGTTTTCGCGGCGGAGGCATTAGATAGTCCGGCGACTTCCATCGCTTGCTGAACCAGATTTGTTACCAAAACCGGAAAACCGATTCGATACGGCAACGTTGACAGCCCGGCACGGAACAACATGAAATAGCGGGTTCGTTCAATCTGCTTCTGTTGCAAGAGAAGTGGCCCTTGTTGCCCGTGGACCAGAATCTCATAGCCAAGATCCTGTAATTGCTTTCCCCCAGCTCCCTCGGAGTAGGCGGGTTCTTCATTGATGATGAGATTCTGAAGTTGAACATGTTGTAGCAATGGAGAGGTCCGAAACCAGTCGACCACCATCGCCTGGTCTTCATTCACGGAAACGAGTGTTTCCAGATCAGTCGGGGTATACCCCTCGTAAAACTCCAATGGTGCGGAACGAATTGAAGTAGGTGGTTCCTGACTGAGGATCAGGTCGAAGTCACCCGCAGCAGTTTCAGGATCGGTACCGGGAGCAGGGTAGACTTCAATCCGTTCGAGCGAACTGAGTACGTGTCGAAAGGCAAGCATCTCAGGGTCGACGAAGACGCGGAGGGCACGAGTGCGAGGGATGGTCAGAAATGCTCGGTTATCGGCAGCGAGAGAATCGTGTTGTTTGGGAATTAATTGAAGTTCGAACTGGGCAGCGTCGTTGACCTCAATACGGACTCCAAACCGATGCGGTGTTTCCTGTCCGACGAGAATCGTCGATTGGTCGATGACCTCCCCGTTCTTCAATAACTTAAGCTCGGCTCCTATCGTTTCTTGAGCGGCCTCAATCACGGCGAACACGTCCCAGGAGTTATCGTCGGTGCGTTGCGCGTTGAAGGAAGTAATTCCGAGGTTGGCCGTGACCGTGGGGATTTGTTGATAGTTAATCGAAAAAGGAAGCTCGAAGTTAATCTGTTCGGGGAAATTCCCATCCGAAAAGAGAATCACTTCTTCCACGGGCACCGTTCGAGACATGGCTTGTACCATCCGCAGGCCATCTTCGATCTCACTGGGGAGATCGACAGCCTCCAGGTTCTCGAGAGCTTTTCGTAACATCCGTTTGTCGTCGGTGAATTCCGTCAATCGCCGCGCCGAGGCGTCGACCGAGACCAGCGACATCTTTTGATCGGAGGTCAGGCTGTCGATCATCTCGCCAATGCGTTTTCGCGCGACATCCAACCGGGATTCCCCTGTTTCAGCATCGACGGCCCCCATACTGGCGGAAGTGTCGACTACGATGGGGATATACCGGGCCCGTTCCGCGTCGCCCGTTAGAAAGGGTTGGATCGCCGCCAGAATTAACAATGTCAGGAGCAGGAGTTGGAGCAGAAGGAGAATGTTCCGTTTGAACCTTTGGAACGGAGAATTCACTCGTTGATCGTCCAGGACCTGTTGCCAGAGGACGAGGGACGAAACGCGTTGCTGTGGTCGTTTCAATTTCAGGAAATAAAACAGGACCAACGGAATTAGCAGCAGGAAGAGCCAGCCGAAATGGAGAGCCTGAAAACCGATCCAGCTCATTGGACCCATCCTTCCCGTCGCAAGAGATCAAACAAGATTTGCTCCACTGTTGTTTCGGAATTGATTGACAGGAACCGACCACTTCGTTGACGGCACTGCAGGGCGAGTTGTTCTTCGAGTGCGAGGCGATGTTCCTGATAGAGTTCTAAAAGGTCACCTGCGGAGGAGATGTCGAGTGTTGAACCGTATTCGGAATCGACCAGTCTGATATCGCCGGTGAGATCGGGATGGATTTCGGACGGCCCGAGAACTTGCAAGCCCATCACTTCCAACCCACGGCTGTAAAGCATGTTAAAGGACTTAGACAGGTCTCCTAGGGTCAGGAAGTCGGAAAGCAACACACAAATGCCACGACCGCGATGCGTGCGTAAAACAGACTCGACGGCTTGATCGATAGGTTGATCGCCTCCTCCTTCAAGTCCTTCCATGAAAGCGAGCAATCGCTTCAGGCTGGTCCGACCGCTACAGGGAGGGAGCTGGAAAGGATGAAGCCCCTGCATATGACAACCGTAGATCGACAACCGTTCGAGGCTCATAATACTCATGATGCCGAGGGCAGTGGCGAGCTGTTTGGCAAGGGTGAATTTATTTTCGAACATCATGGAGGAGGACGCATCGACAATGATGACGACATGCATCTCTTCTTCATGCCGGTACTGTTTCATGTACGGGCGGCCCAGACGGGAGAAGATGTTCCAGTCCACGTAACGGACGTCGTCACCCGCCACGTAGTTTCGGTAATCCGAAAACTCGGTGCTGGTTCCTCCTTTGCCGGAGAGATGTTCACCATGCGATTTATTGGTGAACTTCCGGCGGGAGAGTAAACGCATTTTCTCTACGCGGCCCAACGTATCGTTGGCCAGTAGCTCCGTCAGTTGCGTTTTTTTGGTGGGAGTTTCCAAGGGTTATGCCTCCTCCGGCAGTTGTTCCATCATTTCGCTGACCAATGTGGAGACTGAGACGTTTTCCGCCTGACCGTCGTAGTTCAATAAAGCACGATGCTGGAGGACTTCCACGCCAAAGTAGCGAATGTCTTCGTAGGAAACATGCACACGACCTTGCGACAGCGCGCGAACACGGGCGGCCCGAATGAGTGACTGTGCGGCGCGAGGGCTGGCTCCCCAACGTATGAATTGTTCGATCTGGGGATTGGAGAACTCTGTTGCTGGATGTGTTGCCAGCACTAACCGCACGGCGTAATCCCGCATCGGGTCAGCGACGACTACTTTGTCGAGGATTCTTCGAAGTTCCAGAATGCGCTCGGAATCGAGGGTCTTCTCCAAGTTGACTTTGTTTCGCAAAATCGTACGAGTCACAATTTCATTCAGTTCGTGTCGCGACATAAAGGGTACATCGACTTTGAACATGAATCGATCAAGCTGGGCTTCAGGAAGAGGGTAAGTTCCTTCCTGCTCGATTGGGTTCTGGGTCGCCATGACGAAGAACGGTTGCGCGAGTGTGTGGATCGTTCCCCCAGTGGTGACCGTTCCTTCCTGCATCGTTTCGAGCAGGGCCGATTGTGTCTTCGGAGAGGCCCGGTTGATTTCATCTGCCAACAAGAGCTGGGTAAAGATTGGGCCTTTGCGGAATTCAAAACGGTACTTGCCCGTTTCGTCGGTACTCATGATATTGGTACCAATGATATCCGCCGGCATCAGGTCGGGAGTGAATTGAATCCGGCGAAACTCCAGATCCAACACTTGGGACATTGCTTTTACCAGTTCCGTTTTTCCAAGACCGGGCACCCCTTCGAGTAGAATGTTTCCACCACAGAGCAGCGCCGTCAGCGAAGCTTCGATAACGCGCTCCTGCCCGACGATCACTCGGCCGATCTGATCTTTCGCTTCCTGGTATTGCTGTTTGAAGTGATCCGCTTCGGCCTGTAGCACTTCATTTTCCTGTACCGGGCTATTCATGACGGTTTTCTCCAGAGGATTCTAATTCGGGTGGATGATTCGTTGTTTGGTATGAGGGATGACACTGCGAGATTACAGGTCAGTTTCCTTTTTCTTTGTCTTCTTCACGACGACGTTTAATTTCAAGCAGCTTGCTCGTCATGCGGTTGGAGTCCGTTTTTCTTTTCTCCTCCGCCTGTTTGGCTTCTGCCTGTCGTTCCTGTGTTTTACGTGTCTCGGCCGCTGCTGACTTGGCTTTCTGTTTCAAGTCCATCGTGCCCGTTGAGGTTTTACGGGCAGAGTTTGCTAATTGCTGGGCCCGTTGTGATTCCCGTTGGCTTTCAAAGGAACCTTTCAGTTGTTGTTTCCTGTCGAGCAGGGTTCCCATCGTCGCTGTGGATTCTGTTTTCTTTCCGCCCCACGAGAACCAACTGGAAAGAAGATACCAGTCGATCTGAATACGACGAAGGGCGACATCGAGAGGAACCAGGCAGGCGAGTGCAATCAGGAACCAGTCGAATATTGGTTGAGAGCTTTCCCGGGACTCGCGACGGTCGAAGACTTCCTTAGCGGCGGGGGTACTGCTCAGTTCTTTTCCCTGAGTCCTTTCGGCAATGCGTCTGAGGATCGTGGTCTTGGATTGGAACTCCATGTACTCAGTGTCGTAGGGGTTAATGATGGCACCCACGGCTTGTTCGTTTCGATTCCCCGAGACACCTGCCGACACCACGGAATAACGCCCCTCACCCCAGAGAGGCAGATTCGCTTCATACCGGCGGGGGCCGACCTGTTTGAGGTCGACAGTCTCGCTCCGATTCTGAGGTCCGTTGACTTGGGCCTGAACCGTCAGGAAATCCTGATTCGGCGAGGCATCTTCGACGACAATGGTCCCTGTGTTTCCCTCCTTGTAAGTCCACATCGACAGCGATGTTTCTTTATGAACTTTAGAAATGTGCGTGACAAATTGCTGGACGAACGCCTGGTACTGTTCCCAGTTGACCCAATTCACTCCCCATTGCAAAGAGAGGTCCGAGGTGAAGGCGGCCGACTTGCCCAGTCCATACTGCCATGTCGCCAGAATCGGATCGACATCGACTCCCTGTTCTCCCTCATTGATAACTTGTAATGCCGATTCAGCGTCATCTTTGATCGAGGTTAACACGTAACCTTCCAGCGGTGGAATTGAGGTGATCCCTTTCAGAATTGGAGAAGGGAACCCGGATTCGGGCACGACCGTTTCGTTTTGAATCATCGTCCGTTGTAAGGTTTGCGCTTCCTTAATGAAAATCGAGGGCAACATGTTGGGGTCGTCAGGGTAGTAGTAACGTCCCCCAGTTGCCTCCGAGATGCGTCGCATGGTGGAGATCTCCTGACCTCCGTGCGGGAAGATGGCGATCGTGGAAATACTGATTTGCGAGTCCTGATATTTTTTGATCAGTTGTGGGGTGGGGGGTTGAGGGTCGCCATCGGAGATCACAATCATATGCTTGGCGGAAGCGTCGCTAGCACTCAGACTTTTAAGGCCTAATTCCATCGTCGTGGCGAAACTGGGCATGTCGCCGATTTGGGCGGAGTTAATCTTCTGAGCCATCATTTCGTATTCCGACGTGGGAGTCAGATCGAATAACCATTCCTCACCCTTGGGCCCATAAACAAGAATCCCCGCTTCATCTTGTCGGCTGAGGACTTTTATCGCCTGTTTGGCAATTCGTTTTCCCCATGTATTACCTTGAGGGAATTCGCACGTATGCAGAATGATCGCCAAGGCACCTTTAGGAAGGACTTTTTTGTTCGAGACATCCATGGTCACAGGCAGGGCGTCTTCAATAACAGTCCGGTGGTAACCTCCCGGACCATAGCTGTTCTCTCCTCCGAGCATCGCGAATCCTACACCCAGGTTTTTCACGGCGTCGTGCATCGCCTGTTGCTGGGTGACATCAAATTCGTTTGCACCGACATTCACAAAAAAGATGGCGTCATACGGCATCAGCGAGAGAGAGTCCCGGGGGAACTCATACGCCGACATCGTTTTCACCTGGCGTTTGCTCTCGGAGATCGCTCGTTGCAGATCGGCCCAATCCTTGGCGTCTCCATTTGGATCGGTGACCAGCAGGACGCTACCTTCTCCTTGAATGTAAAGGTAGTTGACCATCCGGTTATTTTCGGAGAGATTGTCGATTCCCTCTTCGGTTTCCAGTTCGGCCGTGTACTCGTAGTAACCGGGATTTCGTAGTTGGATGGGAATCACAAACCGATTCTTACCCGCTTCGAATTCAACTTGCTGCTCCGCGATCTTTTCACCATTCTCATACAGGTTCAATTTTCCTGACCCAGCAGTAATGGAAGAAAGGACGATGGAAGCCTCATAGCTTTCGCCAATTTTAACGGAGTGAGGCAAGTCGAGCCGTTCCAGCCAGACTTCCGAATCGTAGGTGTATTCAATGGGCAGAATGTCGACCATGATGCCGCGGGAGATCAGTTCATCGACGACCCGGTTCAGGTTGCCTTCAGTTTCAATACCGTCACTGATCAGGACAACGCGTCCCTGATTTCCTTCGGGAAGCATGGCACCGGCGAGAGAGAGAGCTTCTTCAATATTCGTGGCGCCCCGATCAACCAAGGAGTTGATCGCCCCTTCATAGGGGAAAGTGACGTTCGGCGGCATTTCAACTGCCGAGTTTCCACCGAAGACGATGAGGCCGGATTCATCCTCCTGTGGTTTTTCCGGATCGCGAGCGATGTCGGCGGCGTAGGCAATCGCTTTTTCACTTTCGCTGTCGGCGACTGAGTCCGACATGTCGATGACGAACATGACCGAAAGTACATCGCTGATGCGCACGGCGCGCGGTTCTGCCAGCAAGATAATAAACAGTCCGACAATCGTCAGACGCACCAACAGGCTGACCGTCCGGCGAGTGGGGGCCAGTCCGCTCCACCCGTTGAGAGACATCCACCAGAACCAGACCATAAATATGGAAAGCAGGAACATCCATGGGCGTCCGAAGACCATGATCTGCCAATGGTCGAGTGCGTACATTGATCCCAGAAAGAGCACCAGGAACAATAAGAGCGGCAGCATCCGCACGAAGGAGAATTTTTCCTTCGCCGGCGGAAACAGGCTCTTGAAGATCGCAGTCACTTTATCCATCGAGTTGATCCATCGATCAGGTTATTGATTCAGCTGAATGACTCTGCGATTGCCAGTATCGGCAACGAAGACATTGTTCTGCTGGTCCACCGTGATTCCCCAGGGGGTATTGAATTGTCCGAGTCCGGTTCCTATGGAACCATAACGGGCGAGGAGTTGTCCTTGTTTATTCAGCTTGGTCACACGACCGGAACCGTATTCCACAACATAAAAAACATCTTCCGGCCCGGCAGCGATGTCGTACGGGTAATTCAGTTCGAGTGGATGTTCAGTCGATCCCCAGGTTGCGAGGTGCTTCCCTTCTTCGGTGAATACCTGGATTCGGTTGTTAATCGCATCGGCGGCATAAATCCGACCGTCGTGCCAGGTAATTCCACTCGCCCGCTGAAATTCATTGTCTGCAGTCCCAAATCCGCCGAACGAGAGCAGGAAGTTCCCGTCCCGGTCGAATTTCTGGATACGGTCGTTGCCACCATATTCACAGACGTAGAAGTTCTCGTTCTGGTCCTCAGTAATACTGACGGGGTAGATAAATTGTCCCGGTTTGTCTCCTCGTTCGCCCAGCATCGAAACGACGTCGCCCTGTTCATTAAAGAAGACGACTCGGTGATAGTGGGTATCGGCGACCGCAATCCGTCCGTCCTGCAGCTGGATAATTCCTTCCGGTTTGCCCACGTCATGTTCCGGCATGTACCAGTGACGCAGTTCCTTTCCATCGAGAGTATAGATGAGGACACGACCACCCGTGTCGAGAACAAGGACATTCTGTTCTTTCGACATCCCCATCGCACGCGGCGCTGGGAGCGCGTAACCATCTTTGGGCAACATCCAGTACCGGGTTGATTCCACCGGTAGGACAACTCCCTCGGCGGAACCACATCCGGAGAAGAGACAGATTCCGAGCAAGAGCAGCAGGGCTTTCAAAAAACCTCGTTGACCGGCGATGAAAGATTGATTGGTCGAACGTAACCAGACTTTCCGGCGAAGGTCATCTTCAGGGTGATGTAAGTCGACTTCCTGCAGAGCGCCGAGCGAACAAGCCTGTTCGACTTCACATGGCCCTGATGCATCCGACTGCCAGGTGAGCTGTTCAGGTCGATGATGTTGGATTGTGTTGTTTGGGTTCTCGAACCAGATGGAAACTTCTTCTGCGGCGAACCAGTTCGTCGGTCCGAGGTACCGTGCCAGCTCTTCAGAGGGAGGAGATTGATAAAGATCTTGTGTTGATCCCTGAAAAAGTAATCGTCCCTCTTTCAAACAGAGCACCTCTTCGGCTTCTCGCAAGGCGACTTCGGGTTGATGGGTCGAAAAGAGCAGAGCGATCTGCTGTGACTGACACCATTCGCGGACAAATTCCCAGTAGCCCGGTGCACGGGCAGGGTCGACATGCACAAGGGGTTCGTCCATCAGCAAAACCTGTGGCGCTGCCACTAAGGCGCGGGCCACAGCGACGCGGGATTGTTCCCCCTGCGAAAGCTGGTGTGGATATTTGGACTTGAGCGGAAACAAATCAAATGCCTGTAGCATGCGCTCGATGTGCAGCGTCGTGGGTGGGGTTACGACTTTTTCCAATTGAGCCTGCACCGTGAGATGCGGCCAGAGGCCCCAGGTGTGAGGAACCCAGAAGAGAGGAAGCCGGTTAGTTGCTTTTATAAACTGAGGTTTTACTTCACCGGATTGAGGTTGCTCAAAGCCGGCGAGAACATTCAGTAGCGATGTCTTACCCGAACCGGACGGTCCCAGAATGGCGGTCGGTCGAGACGTGAGGGTGGCGGAAAAGTGATCGAGCCGGGGAGTAGGTTTTCCCGGCAATATCACATTCGTCACAGACCAGTACACGTCAGACATAATCGTCCCGACATTGAAGAAAAGCAGAAGAGGAGTAAACCGGCACAACCCTGTTGGAACTGTCCCAGATTCATCATCCAAAATAACAGAGGAGAGGTCCCGATTACCAGAACCGTAACCGGAGTGTTTGTACGAGAGAAGAGATTGAGATTAATGTTTATTGTGAAACAGGATAGTTAAATTTCGTGAGGTATGTCGGAGGTTGCCGAGTGGTTGGCTACCGACCATCGAATGATCATTGCCTGTACGAATTTAAAAACCAGCATCACCAACAGAATTAATAGACATGGTGCTGTTATGATAGCAGATAGCATGGCCGATAATCCAGTCCCCTGTCCGTAATGCATGAAATTATACAAACGCAACGGAGCCGGTGTCGTCGCGGGCGAGGCAAGAATCGAAGGTGTCGTCATTTCGAAATAAGCCCAGAAAAAAACTGGCAACAGGCACCAGAATTGTGGCCACCATTGCTGTTCCCAGCGAAGCTGCAAACCACTTCGTTGTTGCGTAGCTGACGGTGAAGATCGAAGTAATTTACCGAGGAAAAGGGGCTCGCGCTGAACGACGTCCCGACGAATGAATTGAATTAAAACGGCGCGGGGCAACACAAATAAATATAGTCCGAGAACGAGCGGAAAAGGGGTGTCGTAAAGGTGATGAAACGGTTCTTGTTGGAAGAGTTCAAACAGAGCGAGGCTCATTAAAAAAGATCCACACAATCCGGGCAGGCAGATTAAAAACAAGCCTACTTTGGACCACCCGCCTAACTGTCCTCTTCCGGCCCAGTAGACAGCCGTACCATGCGCCAACAGTCCTGCAGCCACTGCGAAGGCACAAGCGTAACCGGTCTCGCGCAGAAGAGATTGATTCGTCAGGAAGACGGTCCAACCGGAAAGGGTTCCCCGAAAAACCAATCCGATCGGAATGGCGACAATCAAGACGAACGCCAACATTAGATAGGCCCAAGTCGTGCCCCGCCAAAGAGAAGACGGTTGAGTGGGAACCAGGCACATGGCTCGGTTGGCAAACTTACTGATATACAGGTAAGTGCCAACGGCCGCCATGAGGACGCAGAGTTCGATGGCGAGTGGAAAAGAACCGAATCGAAATATGTTTTCTGACTCCCAACCGATGGCGCGAGCATCAAACAGCCACAGCGTCCAGGCGGTGGTATTCATCAGTGAGCAAATTTCGAATTCCTGAAAGGCGACCAGAAAGGTCAGCCCTCCCGCAGGTAACAGTCGCAGCCCGGGGCCACGAAACCACCAGAGCCAGTGCCTGAGCGACTCCCACTGTCTGCTCTTACTCACGGAAGCCGCTTCGCCCGAGATTAAGTCGCGGCAATACAGCCCCTCAGCCGAAAGAGGAGCAGGGGGAGAGAAGTGCAATAGGACGGTTGCGACGGGGACCGTTTTGAGTACGACCAGAAACCCATAGAAAAATTCATTCCAGCCCGGGTGATGAATGAGGGAGAGCGAGAAGTTGTAATACGCATATCCCACGAGCAGATCAGGGCAGAAGAACGGGGCAAGCAAGGCTCCCCAGATCAGTCGCTGTTGCCAGCGATGATTAGTTTTCAAGCAGGGCTGGAGTCGGTGCGCCAGCGACATGGCCAGAAGAGTAATCAGGCAGGCGCGGATCAGGCTGGCCACGATGGTGACCGTGAAACTCACTGAAGAAATTCCTCTTTAAGCCAGTCGAGACATTCGTTCCTGGCTTTCAAGAGTCCTTCCAGGGGAACTCCTTCTGCTGCCCATTCCTGTAACTGTTTCACTTGTTCGGGAAGTTTCGTTTCATCCACGGTTCCAAGTGGCACCTGTCGTGAACGAGAGTTGGCGAGAGCCAGTTCGATTTCTGGCGAGAGCAGAAAATCAACAAGCTGTTGAGACGCTGATTCCTGTTCCGTTCCTTTAACGATGGCGACTGTGTTCGGAATGCAGATCGTCTGACCTCCTTCGGTTCGAATAGGCAGCATGGCGACCGGTTGTTTATCATCGACCGCTAGAAAGTAATCGTCCGTGTCGGTCCAACCAAATTCACAAACACCACTGGCAACCAGGTTCTTAACGACGGCATTGCCCTGGACGATCTTCCAACCTTGTTTGGTTCGCTGCTGATACCATTCTTTAACGGCATCGCCTCCCATCTCCGACCACATGAGTGCATACTGCGTGAGTGTGGTACCGTAGAGAGGTTTGGCGACCGCCATTTGGGAGAGGTCACCCGTGAGTGCTTCTTCGACGGACTCGGGAGAGGCTTCCATCTTGTTTGTATTGATAATGTATAATCGCAACCGACCGCCAAAGCCGGTCCACGTGCTGTCAGTTGATTTGAACTTCGCCGGAATTCGATCGGCATTAGGGCTTTGATAAGCATGCAGTAACCCACGCTCGGCGAGATCGAGGGTTCCCAAGATCTCATTGTTCCAGAACACGTCGCACCGTGGATGTTCCGCTTCGGCGATAATCGATTGCACTAGTCCTAGAGATTTCGTCGCTTCGGTGTCAAAGCGAATATCGATATCGATTCCCGTCTCTTTCGTGAAGCGGTTAAGGATCTCTTCTGAATAGATCGAATCGTGAGCGCAATAGACAACGAGATGATCGCTCGCGTCCGAGGAGTTCGCGTCTGATCCTGCATCGTCACAGCCACTCAAAGAGAAGTAAGCCATAAACATAAACAGAGGGAGCGTCAACGAAATCAGGCCGGTAATGGCCGTTTGAGTATCACTCGGAGTCGCTGGTTGTTTCAGCCGCGGGTTCAGCCGCAGGGGCTGTCGTAGGCTCCGCTGCAGGAGCATTCTCAGTTTCGCCAGGTAGTGCGATGTCATTCGCTTCCAGCGTGTCGAAATACTTTTTAATACTGTCACGATAACCGGGTGGAATCTGTTCCTGTTCAATGGCTTCACTAACTCCCTGGCGTAAATCTTGAATGAGCGAACCGAGTTGGGCTTCCTTCTCGCCTGACTCGTTGACGTCTTTACTGGCGACGGACATAATCAATTCTCCCTGAGTCAGTTTCGACTTGGAGAACTCCGTTTTGAAACCGGACTTGGCCGCTGGGTCTTCATCGACCACTCCGCCGCGGCCTGTTCCTTCACCACCGGTTCCATCTCCATCACCGTCACCGGGCATATTTCCCTGCATGCCTTCCATCATGGCGGCAAAGGCTTCGGCGTATTCGGCGAGAGCATCTGCCTCGCTGATCATCGACATCTCCTCTTCGGAAAGTTCTTCACCCGAAGCCATTTTTGCCTTCGCCTGCTGTAATGTCTTCAAGGCTTCTTCCAAGGACGCCAAGTCTTCCAATGACTGTTCCATTTCCTGTAATTCCATCTTCGCCAGTTCGGCGGAACTCATGGCGCCCTTCTCACACGATTCACAGTTTTCTCCCGGTTCTCCATCGGGGTTCTTGCTCATGTTGGCCATTTCAAGTTGCTTCATCGCACGTTTCAGCGCGGTAGTCAACTGTTGTGACTGGGCATCGTTTTCGGCAAACTCTTTGACTTGTTTTAACTGTTTGAGCAGTTCCTTACGGAGCTTGGATTTTTCCGAGGAATCATTCGACTCGGCCATCTTTTTCATTTTGTCGAGAATGTTTTCCATCTCGCTTCGCAGACTTTCCGTAGAACCTTCCTGGAGTTCTTTCTTCCATTCTTCCAGCTTGGCCTGTTCTGCCGACGAACCGAATCGCTGTCCTGACATTTTTTTGTTGAAGGCTTTGCTGAGTTGGTCCTTATTCAATTCTCGCCACATCTTGCCAAGTGGTTTCTGAATTTCGGCCAGCTTTTTCTGATTGATTTCCGGAGCTTTGGGTTGAAGTTCTTTGAACGTTTTTTTCAATTCGTTCAGAGCCTGTTCGACTTCTTTAGACCGCTTCTGCTCGGGGGCAATCTGTTTCTCTAGTTCCTCTTTGCGTTGATCTGTCGCTTTGTTTTCGACTTGCAGTTCTTTTTGTTGTTCAAGCACGGCTTCTTTGGCCTGAAGTTCACCGAACGGATCGAACTGAGGAATCAATTGCAGACCAATTAAAACGGCCGCCATTCCCGCAAGCTGCGCGAACTGTTTGCCAAAGAGAAAAGGGACAACGTCTGTCGGGTGAATTTCCTCGGCCCGTTGTTCCGCTTTCTGAACAACGAGGGGGCGGTAATCACCGAACGCTTGATCGAGTCGCGAGATCGTCAGGTACAGATCGTCGGAATGGTAGTAGCTATCGACTCGGCGGGCGGAATCGGAAAGGTTGGGACGACGATAGAGAATGGTCCCCATGATGATTCCGAAGACAGGAACTATTGCCATCGACCAAGAAAAATAAGAGCCATTGGGAAAGACATCTTCGCCATATCCACTCAGTCGGCTTGCGAGAAGGAGCAGGGCATACACAATGCCGGCGCTGAGCGTCCAGGCGAATGATTGAAACGCCCAGCGAACCAGATGCAGACGAATCGAAACTCGTTTTAACATCGTCATCGATTTGGGAAAATCCATATCCAAACTCCTGTGGAGGACGGGACAGAGTAGTTTGCCAGCGTTTTGAACCAGTGGGTTATACCAGAGAAACGATGGAGGGTCGCGCTGTTTATTGTAGGCAGAAATCAGCAAAAACTGAATTCCAATCCAGATCTATTGCTAAAAAACACCCAGATGGCTGAGGGGAGATCTTCTGTACGGGTGTGTAGTTTTAAGTCGCAGGCTTCTATGTCTCTGTTGTCTCCGACGTCTGTTCGGGAGGAGAAGTTCCGTTAAGGTGGTGTATCTAATGGAGTTTGATCTCTATTTATCACCCGAAACCTGTTCCGCTTCTTTCGGGCTGAGTAGCCGGTCCTGGTCCAGGTCGAATTTCTGGAAAAGTACTCCCGGTCCCAGAAATTCTCTGCGCGTCAGATCGCCATCGAGATTCCGGTCCATCTGTCTAAACCATTCCGGCCCCGTCGTGGGGGGAGTCAAAATCGGGCCAATCCGATTGGCATTGTTCAAGTTGAAACTATCCATGAACAGGCTAGGAGGCTGCAGTTGAAATGACAATTCGTAAATCGTCTTCATTTCTGGTTCGGTCAGTTGGCCATCGTGGTTGTTGTCGAAACTCTTCATCTTTTCTGCCGGGTGGAGTAACTCACGCGGTTCCAGGCGTCGGTCGCTATCGACATCCAGCAGGCGGAACAGAGACTGACTCTTTTTATCCACAGACATTAACAACTGACATTGGGCGAGGCTCGCTTCCTGATTCACGTACTTGGTTAATTCCTCCCGCGTTAACTTTTCATCCTGATCTTCATCAAGGTATGCAAACGGAGCAAGCACGTTCAGGCCTCTTGCTTCCTCTTTGGTGAGACCTCCATCGCTGTCGGTGTCCGCTTGCAGGAATCGCAGCTTGTAAAAACTGAGGACATCCGCAAACTGTGGACGCGGGTTGTGAATCCTGACCCCTAACTCCCAGCCACCGACGGAAAGTTGAGCACGGGAACTGGAAGATCGTGGATACTTCCAGTCTTCATCTTCGGTATCGGCTTCCCAGAACCGGACGGTGATTCGCTCTTGCAGTGGCATTCGCATTCGCCAGATTCTCTGTGCGGGGGGATCTGTCAGCACACGCAATAACTCGGTCCGGTTCAGTGCCTGATCTTCGTTGGCGTCGAATTTTTTCATCCAGTCATCTGCGGTCCAGCCAAGTTCTGTCTGATCGAGTTGGCCATCTTCCTTTTGACCCCGAGCACCGTCGTATTGTGCCAAAAGTTGTTGTGCCAATTGTTCGCGGGGCTGTTGGGGATCGATCAATTCAAACAAGCCAGCACTGTGACCCGCGGGCGTGGGTTGAGATCGAGCGACCGTCAGATTGAGGGGCCGCAGCAGAGGCATGACTTCGACCAGGTTCAATGTTTCGTCATCGTCGAAATCGTATTTCTCCAGGAGATGCAAAGCCGACTCCCATTCATCGGCTTCAAGAATATGGTCTTCGTTCAGATCGAGTTTGCTGAACAAATCGGGCAGATCGGATACCCGCGCGGATTCGAGTTGTAAACCAAACGGGATACCAAGAGCTGGTTCCAGTATCGCCACAAAGGTCTCGCGGGTGATCGGCGCGTCATTGCTTTCAGCCTGACTCTTGACCACGTCCTGCATTCGTGCGGGTCCGCGGAACTGTCGGAGTTCTTCGAGGTCGATTTCGCCATTCCGATTCGTATCGGTCTGCTCAAACAGATTGCCCAACAGGCCAGCCCGCATTTGCTCGGGGGGCTGGGAATCGATCGCAACCTGTAAACGAATGAAATAAGGATGCTGTGATTCAAAGAAGAGCAGGGTGTAGCTGTCGTATTTGGGACCCTCGGTTTTTTCGCGAGAAGCGGGTTGCGCAGCGGCGATGGTCGAGAGCAACAA
This sequence comes from Polystyrenella longa, assembly GCF_007750395.1. Lineage (GTDB taxonomy): Bacteria > Planctomycetota > Planctomycetia > Planctomycetales > Planctomycetaceae > Polystyrenella > Polystyrenella longa. The sequence goes on from NZ_CP036281.1 coordinate 656,377, forward strand.
CAGGCTCATCGCCAAGCAGCAACAACGGATTCCGGTGGAAAACTTGAGGATGGCCATCACGGTTCATTTCTCATGAATGCTAATTATGAAACAGGGTCTTTCAGCGTATCAGGTTCATCGACAATTGACAAATGGATTTCACCGGCGGGATCGCTTCAATCTGGGAAAAGGAAGGCTTCACTGAATCGATGGGAATCGAACGACACTTTCTTAATAAATATTTCTTAGAAGGTGCTCCAGGTTCGAGTTGATGTCGATTGTCCTTAACTTCTTCCTAATTGCCCCAGCTTTGCAGGGGTGGGTGAGGGAGTCAGTGGAAAATCAGTGTTTGGAGTAGGGAAAGCGATTGGCAGGCGCTGTTTGACGTTTACAATAGACTACGTCTGATCATGTTACCCTGATTTTCCTCATTGGAGGCGGCTGGTGGCTGTCAACTTCACGCTGTTGATAGATATTGTGGAGTGACTTGAATCACTTGCCAACTCTCCTTTGTTAAACCCATGTCGAAACCGAAATGAGATTGAGACGCTTCTCTGTGAGAAGTTCGTTGTCTTACTGCTGACTGGTTTCGAAGTAGAGCCCCGAGAAACATGTCGATGTTGAGAAGGAATGTTCCCGCTAAGTTGGCTGTTATCGTCTGTCTGGCGTTACTGTTCGGGTCAACCACTATCCTAAAAGCGGATGATGCTGCCGATCAATACAACCTGGCGGTTGGCCTCTATAAACAGGAACGATGGAGTTTCAGTTCGGAGGCGTTTCAGAAATTCATCGAGAGCTGGCCGGATCACGATAAGGTTGCCGCCGCTGAGCTCTATCTGGGGCTTTCCCTCGTCAAAGAGCAGAAATACGACGCCGCGCGAACCCAGTTGCGGCCCTATGCCAAAAAATACCCGGAGAGCAAATTCCTGCCGGATGTCCTTTACCAACTGGCCGAGGCAAGCTACCTGCTGGAAGACTACGAAACGGCAACCACCGATTTTAAAGTGATGCTCAACCAGTTTCCCGAACATACACTGACGGAATGGACACTGACTTATCTTGGTACCAGCGAATTGAAGATGAGCCAGTACGAGGATTCTCTCAGCCATTTTCAACAGGACCTGAAGCAGTTTCCAGAGGGACGCATGTCGGCGGAAGCTCGGTTTGGATTGGCTCAGGCATTGGAAGGTCTGAAGAGATACGATGACGCGGCCGCTGCGTATCGAGAGATCATCGCTACGAAAAACAGGAACGCCACCTCCGCCTTTTTGAAGCTTGCTGCGCTGGAATACGAACGAGAAAACTTTGAATCCGCGCTGGCTGTTTACAAACAATTTCAACAAACGTATCCCGACGACGTCCAAGTCGGCACCTCGCACCTCAATGCAGGCTACACGTATTTCCGGTTGGAAGAATATCCGGCAGCCCGCGCCGAGTTCCAACAAGCGTCTGAAGATCCCGGGCTCGAACGAACCGCCACTTACTGGATGGCCCTCTGTTTCAAAGCCGAAAACAAATACGCGGAAGCAGTGGCTGTGCTCGAAAAAATGTACGCCGCAGATCAGGCCGCCAATGATCCGCAGCGCGCACTGCAAGCGGAAGTCGTCTATCATCTCGCCGATGCTCAGTTGCGACTGGGTAATAATCAGGCGGCATTAAATCAGTTTCTCGAATTGCAGGAGAAATGGCCCGGTGAAAAAATTGCGGAGAATGCATTGCACTTCGCCAGTGTCGCCGCGTTTCAGGCAGATGATCTCGATCAAACCGAACAGTTAATGCAGAAGTTTGAAGAACTTTATCCCGATAGCTTAATCGGGCTAAGTCAGCAATTACTCAAAGGACGACTGCTGGCTGCGCGGGGTGGAGATGATAATCTGCAACAGGCCGCGACGTTGCTTCGCGAAGTACTGGAGGCTTCTTCTCTTCCTCGAACGCAGACCCTGGCCCGGTTGCATCTGGCTCATGCGTTAACGCAGCAGAAGCAATACCAGGATTCGATGGATGTGCTGGAACCGCTCGTGACAGACGACACCGCCGAATTGCACCCGGAGGAACAGAAAGATGTCCTGCTGCTTGCAGGACTCAATCAAAAAGAACTGGGGAATCTGGACGAAGCCGCAACGCACTTTCAGAAATACTTGATCGACTATCCACAGGATGAACGGGCGGCACAAATCTTTTCGGAGTTGTTAATGGTGCGGGCTCAAAATGAAGAGATCGCCGCACTCGAATCGATCCTCAGTCTATTAGAGACTCAAGCGAAAGCGGACGACCTGACTCTGGACTCACCGCAACTGAAGGGGCTGCGGATGGCATCGGAAACTTCGTACAAAGCGGACAACTGGGTTGCGTCCGAAAGGTTGTTTCAGGCGCTGGTTGATCTCGCGAAAGAAACTTCCGCGGGGATGGCGACCGGGGCCGATTTCTCAGGCCTGGCCTGGTCACAATACAAACAGAAAAAATGGAGTGAGGCGATTGCCAGCTTTAATCAGCTGCTCGTGTCTTACCCCGAAGAACTTGCTTATGCTCCCGAAGCGTTGCTGATGGTGGGGCGTGCTCAGGAAGCTCTCGGTAATACAACCGAGGCACTGGCCTCTTACACCCAATTGCGTAATACCTGGGTCCCGCCGGGAACTGAAGCTTTGCCTGCGGGAGCGGAAGAGAACGGGGCGACGCGGTATGTTTACCTCGCCGAATTGCAGGCCGCCCGGATGCTTAAAACAGAACAAAACTACGCCGGGGCGAATCAGGAGTATGGTCGTCTGGTCGATCTATTCCCGGAAGCGGATCAACATGCCGAGCTTCTGGATGAATGGGCACTGATGAATCTGGACGCCGGGTTTTATACGCTGGCGGACGACATTTACAAACGGCTGGTGAGCACGCATCCAGATTCCGAATTGGCCGACAATGCCCGGCTCAGTCTGGCTGAAAGTGAGCTCATCGCTGGTAACAAAGAAGCGGCCCGAAAAAGTTTTGAGGAACTGACCAAGTCCGACCAGTCGGATGAAAAAGTAAAAGAGGCCGCGACCTTCCAGCTGGTGGGCATCGCCACGACGGCGGAAGAATGGAATAGTGTGATCGAGCTTGCCCGCGATTTTCTCACCAACTGGCCGCAGAGTTCTTATCGAACGAAAGTGGAAACCGCGTTTCTATCGGCTTTGATTGAAACCAACCAGATGGCCCGAGCGGAAGAGATTCTGGTGAGCCTGGAAGAGGCCGTTCCCTCAGCAGAGCGAAGTACCGAGTTGTGGATCCTGTTGGCGGAAATCGCCTTTCGCAAGAAAGATTATGTGGATGCCGCGGCAATTCTGACGGAGTTCCGAGACTCCGATGCGGATCGCAAATACCTGGCCGATGAACTGGAGGGCCGAATTCACAAACAGCAGGCCGAATTCGATCAGGCTCGCGAAGCATTCCAGCGGGTTCTAAGCGATCCCATCGGGAAGAAGACTCCCACCGGCGCAAAAAGTCAGCTCCTTCTGGCCGAGACTTATCTCATCCAAAAGGATTACCGGACCGCACAGAAAGAGTATTACAAGGTCTTTCTGAACTACCCCTATCCAGAATGGCAGGCCCCAGCACTCTTCCAGGTCGCCGGCTGCGATGAAAAATTGGAGCAGCCCGAAAAGGCTCGCGTGACCTATGAAAAGCTGATCGAGGATTTCCCTGAATCGAAGTACAGTGATCAGGCCCGAGAGCGACTTGAGGTTGTCGGCGGCGCGACAAGTCAGTAAAAACAGGCATTATAGGGCTCTGAAGTGCTGTTAAATCATGTTTAACGGCACTTCTTCTTGAACAGAGCGACCTATAACTGAAGTCTACCGCTGCAATAGAGAGATATCCAACGAGGGATAGGAATCAGGAATATGAGGGAGCGAACCGCTTTTCGTCTGCTGAAAACAGGTCTGATTGTCTTCTGGGGAGGGATGTTCGCCCTCGGTCTGATGTCACCACTGCACGCCCAGGAAGCTGCCGACGTATCCGCTGCACTGGAACCTGCTCCTGCCATGCCAATGGAAAATGGTGCTGTTAACACCAATCCGTATATTCCCACCGGCCCGATTGAGATCCTCATTGCGATGGGGTACTTCTTCGTGATCCCCTTCATTATCGCCTCCTTCATCTCCGTTTGGTTTATCATCGAACGAGTTGTTGTGCTGCGGAGGGCCCGCGTTATACCTCGTCCCTTCGTCGAACGATTCCTCCAGCATCTGGAAGAGGGAGGACTCGATCAGGAGTCGGCCCTGACCTTGTGCGAAGAGAACGACTCCCCCGTCGCCCGTGTCTTCGCGCATGGCATTCGTAAATGGGGGAAACCTTCGGTGGAAGTGGAGCAGTCCATCATTGATGGTGGCGAACGCGAAACGAGCCAACTTCGCAAACACCTCAAAGTGTTGAACGGGGTCGCCACGGTGACGCCGTTGTTTGGTTTGCTCGGAACGGTCATGGGAATGATTCAGGCGTTCAACCAGATCGCCAACATGGGAACGCAAGGTAAAGCGGAAGAACTGGCAGTGGGAATTGGTGTCGCGCTCTTGACGACGGCCGCCGGTCTGTTGATCGCGATTCCGTCGCTGGTCATGTACATGTACCTCTCCGGCAAGGTCGACTCGGTCGTCATGGAGATGGACGAAGCGGCACAAAATGTCATCCACCTGATCTGTGCCGAAGCTCTTTCCGGCCAGAAGATGACGACCCGTACCCGCAGCAAACCAGCCCCAAAAACCAAGACCAAAGAGAAAGCGGCTCAGAAGGAATCGGCTTGATCTATCGGCCCATGTATTATTCCGGCTTCCGGAAACCCTCACCTATTTTCGGCACTTTAATATGCTTTCGATCATAATATCGCACCAGTTCGGGTGCCCCGGCTAGCTCGTCTAGCCGGGCGATTGCAGTTACGGCTTCGTTTGTTTGGAGTAGGCTCAACCGCGGAACAGGCCTTAGCCAATCAGTGGTAACCCATTGATCATTTAGAAGCACTCGAACCCACATTGGCACGGTTAGACAAGCTAACCGTGGCACCCAGATCCGGGCAACCTGACTTCAAACGATAGACGAAATGTTAGCCGTCTATTTCAGGAACTGCTTTTTCGATTCTTCGGAATCGACTTTGAAACCAAGTTGCCCGCGTAGATCATCAATCTGATCGCGGTACTCGTCCAGTTCTTGTTGCCCCATCACGTGGGGGGAGTTGCTGAGTGGCCATGGTTTTCCGTCGACTTCAAGGATGACCCGCATGCGGTAATCATCCTTCAGGTTCCCCGCGACGAAGCGGTGACCGACGTCCAACCGCAGGTCCGTGATGCGTTCCGTGGAAAGGGTTCGCCAGCTCAGACCGAATAGCGAGATGCGTTTCCAGTAAACTCGTCCTTCGCTCAGGTTGAACTGGGCTCTGGTAAAGTTGCTCACGAGCGACATGATCAATCCCATGAAACCAAACACACCGAGCAGAAACCAGGTCGCCACTCTGGGAGAAGAGTCAAAGGGGGAGTTCACCTCGTCAGTGATTTCGGGGGGCAGCAGCCCTTGGTCGTCCAGGTTGAGCACGAAATAAAAGAACATGCACCACATTGCCGCCGCCGCGATCGCCGCAATCGGGTTGAAGTCGATCAACCGAACACCGTCGGGAGTCTGTTTAATACGCAGGGATTTCATCAGCTCTGACCAACAGTGGGATTGAGGGCGGCCTCGTTAAAAGCGGCAGCGTTGAAGGAGTCGTTGAAGTGTACAAGTATGCTTCATGGTTCCGTGGACGCAAGCGAAAAATGAAAGGCAGAACCTGTTCATCTGTTTTGATGTTCGGCGGGTCGCTTCCCTGATTATTCCGACTACAATAGACCCACAGCGGTTTACTCGCTTTATTGAAGCCCGCGTAGATGACAACTCAGGACAGGAACGCATGAAAATGATCTGGTGGATACTCTGGTTGATTCTGGTTCTCGTGCTTCTGTTGTTCGCACTCGGTCTCTATTCCTGGTGGCCTCCACGATCCGGTCTGGTCGATGGAAAGCTGCGTGACTGTCCCGCTTCACCGAATTGTGTTTCCTCCCAGGCCCCGCCGGGTGAATCGCATTATGTCTCGCCACTTGCCTATCGAGACGGAACCCACGAAGAAAACCGAGCCCGGTTGAAACGAGTCCTCAAATAATTTCCCCGCGTCCAGATTCTCTCCGATACCGACAGTTACCTGCACGCCACCTTCGCTTCCGCTCTGTTTCGTTTCACCGACGACGTGGAGATTTTATTCAATGAGGAAGCCCGTCAAATCGAAATTCGCTCCGCCTCCCGAGTCGGTTACGGTGACATGGACGCCAACCGAAACCGGGTCGAAGAGATACGAAAACGATGGAACGCCGCACCAGAGTAAGCCGACCCTCGCGAAGTTCATCAGTCTCCCCAATGGGTAGCCCGGACAATCACGAAGTGTTATTCGGGGAGCGCAGCAACATTAAGCGCTGAGGTTAGGAAACGATGATGCCTTCAGTTTCGTAGTGCTCAAGCGACCGATCAATTTCGGGGTATTGCATCGTGTTTATTTGAAACACGAAGTCACGAAGACACGAAGACACTAAGGGATCACAAATAATTGATACAGTGAGGAAGAGTACGGGAACGTTTCTGCGACGAATGATTTCTTGAAACCAATAAGGGATTTGGATATCGTCGAGCCTCGGTGATCGGAGGTCGGCATGTTACTTGCCCCAACCCTTTGTGTCCTTAGTGACTTTGTGTTTCAAAAATGAATTTGCATGTCACCTGGCTTTGATCAATTGTCAAAGAGGAAGGTTAGGCACTGCCTGACTGACGGGAACGTGATTCATTATCTGAAGTAGTAAAACATGTTCTCATTATATTCTTTCTTGAATCTCTCCCGAGTGTCGATTTCAATAGATAAGGTTTGTTCGGTCAGGTACCCGAATTCGTCATAATGGCGAGCGAGTTCGATGAAATCGCGCGTCCAGACAGCAACTTTGTCTTTCTTAATAACCCGCCGTTTCTGCTCTTCGGTATGGACCATGAATACGACCCGTCGACCAAACCGAAGTATCTTCCAAAGTGACGGATGACCAATCCGTTCGACAAGACTTTCAAGTTCCCGATTGGCGATACTATCACAGACATCGTTTAGGGCCACTGTGAAAAAGTTATTGCAGATTACCGAACCAATTTTTAAAATATCGTTTCTCTGAAAATATCGAATCTTCACCTTGCCCGATCCAACTATTCGAACGACGATTTTGGGAAAATCCAACTCTTCTCGCACGGATTCCAGAATTTCTTTAAGCTTCGCCGTGATTGCCATTGCGTCATATTTCTCGACGCCAGCGCAGGAACCGTTTGGCCAAATATCACTGATCGACTTGCAACCGTTCGGGTATTGGAAGATGACTTGCAGAAAGACCTGATCTTCAAATGGCTGATATAATTCAATATTCAGCGGCCGGGCTCCGTAGGTTTGTCCGACCCACTCCGCTAACAAATCCATCACCGGATGCATCTCGGCCTTACCCTGCCGAATGAGTTTGGTGTTGATGTAATCGGGATCATTACTAGTGATCATGGTATGTCCACACGCCGGTCAAGTAGTGAGGAGAATGAAAGAGTCTTCTGTATCTACTAACCAGATACCGGTTCAGCTTAAAAGTTTCACTCTTGTGTTTCGCAGAGCATTCTAAAGTAGGTCAGGCATTGCCTGACTTACTTGATTGATTACACTGGAATCAAAATCCTGCTGATAAGGGCCCCATAGATGAAAGACTTTTATCCTGCCACATACACCGACGAGAGGGGTGTTGAAAATACGGTGATCGAGAATGACGGAGAAACTCTTCGCGTCACGATTCGCGGGGTTACATTTATGGGGCCAGATTTCGATAGACTCGCTCCCTCCGAAGAGTCAACTCCTGAACAGTTGGGATATTTCTCATTAGGACCGGACAGTCTATGTGCTTGTCGCATCATCTTTATGATGCCGATTTCTATCTATAACTGCGGCGATAATTCAGAAGGCTCCTTGAAAATCGAAGTCAGAATCGATGACCCGAATAGTAACGATGCGCTCGAGTACTATCAGACTCGGATCAGATTGGATTGCGACCAAGGTGAATTTACCAGCTCCGGCAAGGGTCGCGATTTCGAGAGTGAGCTGCTTGAAATTCAATCTCTGCTGCCCGCAGGCTTTTACATGCGTCTGTGCATCAATTGTTTGTTTTCCGACTATAGCCCATTCGGCAAGAGTCAGTTTGGTGACTTGATGTGTTATCGCAATAAGAAAGCCGATTATCTGAAGGTCAAAAACAAAGTCGACTATTTTTCTTTGGGATTCGTCTGCGACCGGAAAGTGCAGGAAACCTACTTATGCCCTGAGTTCGAGAGGCGGGTTCCAGGAACTGGATATCGTATATAATGCAGTTCCTGGAAGAACGTCCTTCCCCGCTCACCCCTTAATTACCAAATTCACCATCCGGCCTGGGATCGCAATACATTTCACGATCGTTTTGCCTTCGAGGTTTTTTTGAACTGTTTCGTCGGCCATCGCTAAGGCTTCCATCGTTTTGGGATCGACGTCGGCGGGGACGGTGATTCTGGAACGGACTTTGCCGTTGATCTGGATGGGGATTTCAACCGTTGATTCGGCGATGAGGTCTTCGTTGTATTCGGGCCAGGGTTCGTAGGCGAGGGTCTCTTTATGGCCGAGTGCTTGCCAGACTTCTTCCGCGAGGTGCGGGGCGAAGGGGCTTAAGAGAAGGGCGAACGGTTCCAGCAACGCGCGGGGACGTGGGTCCTGCTGGCTGAGGGCGTTGGTGAACTCCATCATGCGGCTAATTGCCGTGTTGAACGAGAGCTTTTCAATGTCCTCAGTGACGGCCTTGATCGTCTTGTGAAGAATGCGGAGCTGGTCGGCATCGGGTTCGACATCCTGCACCGCTGCGGCGAGTTTAATCTCTTCGGCCCGGTCGTCGATGTACATTCGCCAGACACGGCTGAGGAATCGGTAGACCCCTTCGACTCCACTCATGCTCCACGGTTTGACCTGTTCGAGCGGTCCCATGAACATCTCATAGAGCCGCAAGCTATCGGCACCGTAACTGTCAACGACCTCATCCGGGTTGATCACGTTGCCGCGAGACTTCGACATCTTGAACGCACGGCTTTCGATGACGACGGTCGGATCTGCTTTGAGAACAAAGCTGTCCCCTTTCTTTTCGACATCATCGGCGTTCACCACGACTGACTGTGACTGCGGATCTTTCGCGGCTTCTGCGGAACTGATCCAGTTGCCGTTGGCATCTTTGTGACCGGTAAGTTCGGCTTCGCCGAGAATCATGCCCTGGTTGACGAGCTTGTAGAACGGTTCGGGTGTGTGGACATGCCCCCGGTCGAAGAGAACCTTGTGCCAGAACCGGGCGTAGAGCAAGTGTAATACGGCGTGCTCGGCACCACCGATGTAGAGGTCGACCGGCATCCAGTATTTTTCGATTTCCGGGTCGATCATATGGTCACTGTTTTTCGGATCGCAATAGCGCAGGAAGTACCAGCAGGAACCGGCCCATTGCGGCATACTGTTCACTTCTCGCTTGAGCCGTTTGCCATCGTGGTCGGTTTTGTACAACCATTCTTCCGGCGCAGTCGAGAGGGGTGGTTCGGGCGTACCGGTGGGTTTGTAGTCGGTGAGTTCGGGAAGATCGACGGGAAGGTCTTCATCTTCCACCACCCGCATGAGGCCCGTCTCTTCGTCGTTTGCATCGAGCTCGTGCCAGATGGGGAAGGGTTCGCCCCAGAAGTGTTGGCGCGAGAAGAGCCAGTCGCGCAATTTGAAGTTCACCGCTTCGTTACCGAAGCCATGTTGATGCAACCACTGCGTGATTTTCTGTTTGAATTCAGCGGTCGGAGTACCGTCCCACTCGCCACTGTTGATAGCGGTTCCCTCACAGGCAACCGGATAGCGTTCTTCGCCGTCAACAGTTTGTTTGAGAGCGAGTTCGTCTTTGGTCGGTTTGTAATTCTGAGGTGGTTCGACAACCGGGATGATCGGAATGTCAAACGTGACGGCGAATTCCCAGTCGCGCAGGTCATGCGCCGGAACGGCCATGATGGCCCCGGTGCCGTAACTGATGAGCACATAATCGGCGACCCAGATTGGCACCTTCGCTCCGTTGACCGGGTTAAGTGCGTAGGCACCGGTAAAGACGCCCGATTTGCCTTTGGCGAGGTCGGTCCGGTCGAGGTCGCTTTTGAGAGAAGCGACTTTGCGATACTGGTTGACCTCGTCCTGCTGCTCCGGCGTCGTCAACTTGTCGACTTGCGGATGCTCGGGCGCGATGACCATATAGGTCGCCCCGTAAAGCGTATCGGGCCGCGTGGTGTAAACACGGAGAACATCTTCCTGTTGTTCCGACGGGAAGCTCTCGCGGTTGTGTTTCCATTGCTCAAATTCAGATTCCAACTGGGCGGGATCGCCCGAACCGATGAAGAAGTCGACTTCGGCTCCGGTGCTTTTGCCAATCCAGTTGCGCTGGAGAAGTTTGATCGACTCGGGCCAGTCGAGTTCTTCCAACTCATCGGCGAGACGATCCCCATAGGCGGTGATCTTGAGCATCCATTGGCGCAAGGGAACGCGCTCGACCGGATGGTTTCCCCGTTCCGATTTGCCGTCGATGATTTCTTCATTGGCGAGAACCGTACCGAGAGCGGGGCACCAGTTGACGGGAGCTTCGTGTTGATATGCGAGTCGTTGTTTATCCTGATACCGACGCACAAAGTCGGGGCCAGCCTGCGAGACTTCCTGCGGGATGGGAAGGTCAACAATGTGGCGGCCTTTTCCTTTACGTTTCTGTCCGTCGGGGCCGGTCCATTCGTAGTCCGGGTCGTACCAGGTATCAAAGAGCTGAAGGAAAATCCACTGCGTCCAACGGAAGTACTCGACGTCGGTGGTGGCGACTTCCCGTGACCAGTCATAGGAGAAACCGAGCATCTTGAGCTGACGACGGAAGGTGTCGATGTTCTTCTTCGTCGTCTCGCGGGGAGGCGTGCCCGTTTTGATGGCGTGCTGTTCGGCCGGAAGTCCAAAGGCATCCCAACCCATCGGATGGAGGACGTTTTTTCCGAGCATGCGGTTGTAGCGGCAGACGATGTCGGTCGCGGTGTACCCTTCTGGATGGCCGACGTGCAACCCGTTCCCTGAGGGGTAAGGGAACATGTCGAGGACATACAACTTATCCCGGTTGGGATCGGGGCCTTCACAGACGAAGGTTTCGTTTTTGTCCCAGTATTGTTGCCATTTCGGCTCTATTTTTTTTGAATCGTAGCGGGGCATGTCGGTCTTCAGCTACAGAGAGTTTAAAGGTGTAAAAGCGGGAACGGTATTCGGCGATGTAACCCATTGTCGACAGAGAAGTTATCGGTTTTTTGCCGGTCGAGGTTCTTTTGAGGGGGAAAGGCGGTGCCGAACCGGGTTACAGTGTATTGCGGTCGGCCTGTTTTGCCAACCAACCTGTAATATCGCATTCCAGTTAACCGTAGTGTGTTCTGGCGGCGTAGCCTCCTGTTTTCAAGGGCTTTTCGGGGTCGAGAGTCGCCACTCTAATCCTGAGCAGGATCTTGTGAGAAGAGGTGGGGCAGGGCCGGGCGTAGATCAATCCAACCGAGTGGAGATTACGCTGAAATCACGCATAGGCGTAGTGCCAGAGATAGCAAGAAAGAGAGAATCAGCATCATGAATTCAGCATCACCGGAAATGGGACGTGGTTGGGGACGACGTTCGTTTTTGCAATCGACATTGTTAGGAGCGGGCGCAGCCTTAATGGGTTCGCCCCAAATTTCCTCGGCTGCAGAACCGGTGACCCGGAATGGGCAGTCGCATTTCAAAATCAGCCTGGCAGCGTACTCGTTCCATCGGCACCTTGTCCGCGACTGGACTCCCGAAACGCAGGCCAAAGCGGAGATGACTCTCGACGATGTCATCAAGTTTGCGGCGGAGCAGAATCTGGATGGGGTCGAACTGACCAGCTACTACTTTCCGAAAGAGGTGACGAACGAGTACCTGATGCATCTCAAACAGTTAACATTCCGCCTGGGGCTGGACATCTCTGGAACGGCGATTGGGAATGACTTCGGTTTGGTCGAAGGGGAAGCACGCCAGGAACAACTCGCTTACACCCGCAAGTGGATCGACCATGCCGCGACGATGGGTGCCCCGGTCATTCGTATCTTCGCCGGTAAAACTCCCAAGGGAGATACCGACTCGGCCGCGATTGCCCGCTGTGCGGCAGGGATTAATGAATCACTCGATTACGCCGCCGAGAAGGGGGTCTTCCTCGCGCTCGAAAACCATGGCGGGATTACGTCGACCTCTCCACAGATGCTGTCGATCATCAGTCAGGTTAAAGACTCGCCTTTCTTCGGTGTGAACTTCGACGGCGGCAACTTCCGTACGGCTGAACCTTATACCGACCTCGCGGCGATTGCCCCTTACGCGGTGAACGCTCAACTGAAGGTCTCGCTGCATCCCGAAGGAAAACCACGCGAGCAAGCGGACTACATTCGGACGTTACGAATTCTGAAAGAGGCCGGATACCGGGGTTACATCGTACTGGAGTACGAAGAAAAAGAAGATCCACGGGAATCCATTCCCGCCGTGCTGGACGAATTACGCGCAGCCATGGCGGAAGTCTAATCCTGAAATACACCCATACGATGTCGACCACTCACAATTCATTTCTGACTTACACATCTTCTGACAACCGAAAGAAAGGTGCTGACCATGCGCAGCCGACAACTTCTTTGGGGATTGCTGTTCTGTTTTCAGTTTCTGGGGTCACCCTCAATACTTCGTGCCGCTGATCCGGCTGAGGGTTTGGCGATCATCGATTACGTTGAGAAGCAGCCATTTGTGGCGGCAACCAAGCGATTGGTGGAAGCCCTCGAATATGTAGGGACTCCACTCAGTGAAGCCGAGCTACAGAAGCTCGAAGCCGCTTATAAAAACAAAGATGCCCGTGGGGCGGTGATGGAGATTCAACAGATTCTGGATCCACATACGTTGATTGGGGTGAAGATCAACGCTGAAAGCCGGGTTTCCGTCAGTACAGGACCGGCACCGAAAGAGCTGATCGAACAGGGGTGGCGAACTTTTCTTGTTAAGGTCAACAACGACGCCGGAATTACACCGAAGCTGGTTCCAGAGAGTCCGAATGATCAACCCGTTTACGAGCGCGGACGAGGTTCACGCGAACGGCCCCAGACTGATCAGGATCTGGTTGACCCGGAAACGATTCCGGATCGATTTCTGTCAGTGGAAATGTTTGACAAGCAACCGTTGATGCCGAAGCTCTCCGGGTTAGCCGTTGAGTACCGCATCATGCAGTTAAACAGTCGCGACGCGGGAAAACGGGAAGCCAAGATCGGGTTTAATGTGGGGCAGGGAACGCAGGACATAGGTTTTCGTAATGAAGTCTCTGTGTTGTTTACCTGTCTGCCGGCGACGAAGGTTACCTTTGATGTGAAAGATACCGATGGCAAACCTTGCCTCGCCTCGTTCGTGATTAAAGATGATCAAGGACGCGTCTATCCCAACCCGGCCAGACGACTGGCTCCGGACTTTTTCTTTCATGATCAAATCTATCGGGGCGATGGGGAATCGGTTCCGCTACCTCCGGGTAACTATTCCGTGACCTATCAACGTGGTCCGGAGTATCTGATTCAAACCAAACAGGTTGAAGTCAAAGCAGGAGTCAAAGAGCAAACAGAAAAGTTTGAACTTAACCGCTGGACTTATGCGGCGAAAAGAAATTGGTACTCGGGCGATCATCACGTTCATGCAGCCGGATGTTCCCACTACGACAGCCCAACGGAAGGGGTTACCCCCGCGGACATGATGCGGCACATTCTGGGCGAAGACTTGAATGTCGGTTGTGTGCTGACTTGGGGGCCTTGCTGGTACACTCAAAAACAGTTCTTCGAAGGCAAAACGAATGAGCTTTCTACCGAAGACTATTTGATGCGGTACGATGTCGAAGTCAGCGGGTTTCCTTCCTCGCATGCGGGTCACCTTTGCCTGTTGCAACTGGCAGAAGACGATTATCCTGGGACCGAAGTTCTCGAAGACTGGCCGACCTGGACCGTTCCGGTACTCAAATGGGGAAAAGAGCAGGGAGGCGTCGTCGGTTACAGCCATAGCGGTTGGGGATTGGCGTTGCCCGACTATGATGATCGCGGTCGACGAATTCCCAACAAAAAAGGAAAAGCGGCCGACAAACTCCCCGACTACGCGATGCCTCCCTTCGATGGCATTGGGGCGAATGAATATATCGTCGCCGTGAACGAAGGTGTTTGTGATTTCATCTCGGCAGTAGATACCCCCAGTGTTTGGGAACTTAATATCTGGTATCACACGCTCAACTGTGGATATCGGACCGTCATCAGTGGCGAGACCGACTTCCCCTGTATCTATGGTGACAAGGTAGGCCTTGGCCGGATCTATGTGAAGCTGGATGAGGATCAACCTTTGAACTTTGCGAACTGGGTACACGGTCTTAAGGATGGTCGCAGCTACTGCACCGACGGACTAAGCCACGTCTATGACTTCCAGGTCAACGGTACCCCAGTGGGGGAAGCGGGTGAGAGCGGACACTTGAGCGAAGTCGCCCTCGCTAAACCGGGTGAAGTGGAAGTGAAGTTCGACGTTACTGCCCTGTTGCAAGCGGAGCAACCCAACGAAGAGTCGGAACGGATTCGTGGGAAACGGTTGGATGAAAAACCGTACTGGCACCTGGAGCGGGCGCGAATTGACGAGAGCCGCAAAGTGCCCGTGGAAGTGATCGTCAACGGGTACCCGGTTCACTCGCAAGAGATCGAAGCGGATGGCGAGATCAATAGCATTACCGTTCCTGTCGAAATCAAACATTCGAGTTGGGTTGCGGTACGAATCTTTCCGTCGGTACACACAAATGCGGTCTTCATAAAAGTCGGCGATCAACCTATTCGTGCCAGTCGCCGCAGTGCCGAATGGTGCCGCGAAGCCGTCGACGTTTGTTGGGAATCCAAAAAAGGTCGCTTCCGCGAGAGCGAAATGGAGGCCGCTGATGCCGCCTATCAACGAGCGCGAGAAGCATACGACAAGATAATCGCCGACGCAGTCGCAGAGTAAACTGCTGAAGAACAAAAGGGTGGCCCAGACAATCGCGTCAGCGATGTCTGGGTTGCGTAGCAACACTCAAGTGATGAATAGAATTCGATGAAAGACGCTCCGTGAGACCTTTCTCGTCATAGAACATTCTACGCTTAAGTGTGCCTGCGGCACCCAGACAACTCCTCGAGATTGTCTGGGCCACCCCGGAGGAATTATCTCGCTTTTCGAGATTTGGAGACGTCCCCGTTTTCTTCTGAATCCTCGCTGACTCTCCAGACATAGAGGCCCTTCAGATTCTGACCTGTGGCGAAGATAAATTTCCCGTCGTGCGAAAAAGCGGCATCGGGAACATAATCGTCTGTAGTAACGAACGAGCGAATGGTGTCACCCGTCCGGGCATCGTAGAGCACTCCATTGATTCTCACCTCTTTGGAGAACTTTTTCTCCATCCCTCCGACCACGAGAATTTGGGAACCATCGGGCGAATATCGCGCGGTGGAGATGTTCCACGGAAAATCCAGCGTTCGCGTGCATTTGCCGGTGGTCGTATCCCAGACTCCGACGTCAAATTTGTTGTTGCTCTCGACATTCAAAAAATACTGACCATCGGGTGACCAGGAATTCTTTGATTCGAATTGCACCGGGTCCGTATAAGGACTGAGGCTATCAGTCCCTTCAAGCGTGCAAACAGGTTTTCCAGTGCGGGTCTCCCAGATTTTATAATCGTATGATTCCGTTTGCGCGTCTCTTGCGGCGAATCGGAAGCCATCAGGAGAGAAGTAAATTCGATCAAAGCACGGGACGGTAATTTCGTGAATTCGATCTCCAGAAGTGGAATCGTAAACACGAATTAGTTGGGTGAGTTGATCTGCAACCCTCTTTTGCGCGAACAGAGATTTACCATCATTTGAAAATTCAACGAATCGCTCTCCCTCCTCGGGCTGACGCAGAAGTTCGTCACCAGGATAGCTTCTCAGGGAGTACATACCCTCTCCCTTTACATCGGAAAGATAGCGCAAGCGATTGCGGTTGATGGGCACAGCTCGTGGTTGGGATGCGTTGAAGAATACTTGCTGATTACTTTGATGGTCGGGATCCAGAAGTCTCAGGAACTGGATGTCTTCTCGACTTGGAAGAAAGAGCTCCAGCGGCATTTTTGATTTATTGAAGAAGGAAAAAAGAGGCTTCTTTCTTGGGTGATTAGTGGGTGGGCGAAAGTGGATTTTTTCGATCTCGGGCCGAATGACAATCCCGTGAATCTTGTTTTCCGCCTGTTCGGTTTCGGATGCTGTCTCATCGGCTTCGAGAACCGGTGCCAGAAGCATGCAAATCGATAGGAAAAGCAGGCTTGAGGTCCATAGAGGTTTCCGACAATGCTGTCTTAAATCAGTTCGCATCTCCGTCTCTCCCATTATTATTCGCTGGTAAGTTGGCTCAGACAAAGTAGAATCGAGGATAGTGAGCGGCTTGGCGAATCTCCTTGCGAGTACCGAGTCAGGCTCTGCTAATTTCTAATGAACACATCATGAAGAATGATAATTGAATCTCTATTAACCATCTAGGTCAATTTCTTCGCACATAGACTGGCTTCTGTCTGTCATTTTCGAGATTTCGGCCTCTCCGCTCCTCGTTTCTCCTGCTTTCTGAAAAGGAGCTCGGCGCTCTCATGCTTACCGTTTCTGTCATTCCCACTTCCCGCAGATTGGCGGCGGCTGATTTGTTGAATGCGTCGCATCACTGCGATGTGATCGAGCTTTGCCTCGATCATCTCATCAAAGAACCCGATGTCGGTAAGCTGGCGCACACGGTGGAGACACCGATGATTATCTCCTGCCGGACACCAGAAGAGGGAGGCGCATTCAGTGGCTCGTCTGCGGAGCGGGTGCAGATGCTTAAGCTGGCGATTGTGGCAGAACCCATGTATGTTGAACTCGATACGTCGATTGCAAGTTCGATACCCCGTTATGGGAAGACGAAGCGGGTCGTCAGCGTTCGTGGTTCGCGGTGGAGTAGTGAGGAATGGCAGAGTGCTTATCTAGAAGCTGCAAATCAGGATGCTGATTATGTCAAACTGGTTACCGAAGCACACACGCTGGAAGAAGCGTGGCCCCTGTTGAAACTGCTTACGGGAAAACAGACTGTGCCGATCATTCCCGTAGTGGAAGGAGCGGCGAGCCTGATGTTCTCTCTTCTAACGAAGAAGTACGGGTCGCCCTGGACCTATGCCGCGCTTGAGCCCGGCCGCGAGTCTTTTCCAGGACAACCGTCGGTCTGGGACTTGCGGGATGTTTATCAAATTCAGGAGATCAATTCCAAAACACGTTTCATGGGGATGGTTGGATTCGGAGACATTCAAAACAGAGTTGCACGGACGCTGAACCGGGCTTACGCGGCCCACGATCATCACCTTTGTTGTTTGCCGTTTCTCATTGGTCAGGATCATTCACATCTGGAAAAACTACTCAACGCGTTGAAGATCCATGCGCTTCTCATCGGCTCCGAGATGGCAGTGGCGATGTCCGGTTTTGCTAATGAACTGGACGAGTCGGCGCAGCAGTCGAAATACTGTGACCTACTGATTCAGCATGAGGGCCAGTGGAAAGGGTATAACTTTATCTGGCGAAGTGTGCTGCGGGGACTGGAAGATGTTTTGCAGCAGGATGAGCAGGACCCTCGACCACTCAACAGACGGAATGTGATTGTTGTGGGGGCGACCGGCATGGCGCAGGCGGTTGCTTTTGGCGTGCAGCGGCGAAAGGGAATTCTCAGTCTGTCCTCTCCCAAAGAACAAGAGGGACAGCGGCTCGCAGAAATGTTCGATTGCCGTCATGTTCCGTTCCATGCGATTTACGAAACCCTGGCAGACGTCATCATTCTGGCCGATGCGGAAGTCAGTTCGGGAGCAGGTCGGCAGGAATTGAATCCATCGTTCTTCCGTCCGAATATGGTCGTCCTCGATCTGACCAATATGCCGGAGCTCTCCCTGCTTGGTAAGGGAGCGGAAGAGCATCAGAGTAAAATCGTTCCCTGCGACGGTATCTTCTTCGACCTGATCCGCGCCTGGTATAAAGCGACCACGGGAGATCGGCTTGAACAGGACGAAGTCCGCGAACTGTGGAAACAGGATGAGTAAGTCATCCTGATTCCAGTCGCGATGCCGAAGTTATTTCAGCGAAGAAAGGTACTCCAGCAAGTCGGCCGCTTGTTCTGCGGTCAGGTCGCGGAACATTTGCTCGGGCATGAGCGACTTCTTGTGTTCTTCGACAAAGTCGATTTCGTCTTCGGGGACGGTGTGGTCTTTGAGTTCATTGTCTCGAACGACAATCCCATCGGGTCCCCGATTGACAATCATCCCTGAGAAAACCAAGCCGTCCTCGTTACCGACGATGTACCCTTTGTACTTGTCCTCGATTTTTTTTGACGGTTCCAGAATGCTTTCCAGGATCTGCTCACGAGTGTATTTCTCACCGATCTTCGCGAGGTCTGGTCCAAGCGCTGGTTTGTCTTCACCGACGGTATGACAGTTTCGGCATTGAATGCCAGCAGTCCGGGTGAAGAGTTCCCGACCACGGTCTACGTTGCCGGGCTGAGCCAGCAGAGTGGCGATATCGAAATCGGTACCGAGCCGTTTCAGGCGAAGTTCTTCTGGTAGAAATCGCTCGAAGAGATCACGTGCGGCGGCGAACGAGCCACCTGTGGCGACGGTTAACATCTTGTCATCAATTCCGGGCAAGAACTGATCTTGCTCGTAAGCGTGCAGTGCCTGCATGGCACCTGTGGGCGTCGACAGCAGCGACTCCAGCATTGCCTGGACTTCAGTTTCAGGAGCATTTGGGGAATCAGTCAGGAATTGAATCGTATCTTTGTTCTGCTGCTGCAGTGAGATTGTTTCAAAGGAAGGATCAGGTGTGTCTGCGTCTGACTCCAATGTCAAAATCCAGTCGTGCAGGAACTGACGCGCCTGAGGATCGACCTGATGGGAGCCGACTTGGGGCATGTGCCCACTTCCCATTTTTGAAAGGCGATAGAAGAGCACAGACCTTGAGGGTTCGCCGGGTGCGATAAGCAGTCCATCTGCTAGATCGAACGTACCTTGCAGGGGTTTAACACCGATGATGTTGGTATAGCGATCAGGTTTGTTCAGCTCCAGTTCCATTTTCGCGTTGCCACCACCATCTTTCACGTGGCAATGAGCGCAGTTGATATGCAGATAAGAACGGGCTCGCATGTGCAGGTCGGCAGATTCATCGTAGGGGTTAACTAATGAAAAATCCCAAGTTTTTGTTACTTCCGCTTTGGTTGGTTTGCGAGGGGTGCTCCGTTCGGCGAGGGTTGGAATACGAGCCGACTCCACCTTGGGAGGAGCAGGGCGTTCCGCCTTGGTTGCCTGACGCGGTTCCTTGAAGAAACCGAGGTCATTGAACATTGTGATCTGACTGACCAATTTTCCATCGACTTCGCGCTCGATATCAAGCTGAAGTGAATTCAAGCTGAGGACGAATTTGGCCTGTCGAGAGTGGCAGGACATGCACTCGGCGCGACTGGGAATGTTCCAGGTCCGTTTGCGAGTCTGGCCAGTATTCAGCGGGTCGGCTTCGGATAATTCGACCTTACGACCGTTCTTTTCCACCAGGGTGGCTTCGGTTTGTTCGTCGTTCCAGAGATAAGAATAGCCGAGCCATTCGTTTTCCTGACGGGTCAGGAGTCGCGTTTCAACGCGAGTTTGCTTCCCCGGTTCGAGTTCGAGTGTCAGCGTTTGGAGGGCGACAGCGCCATTCTGGAAGTCCCATCCATTCCATTTCGATTCTTTGATCCAGTCGTTGCCGGGAATGGCGAGCCAAAGTTCTTCTTTCGCTCCGTCATGAAAACCAGGAGCGACTGTTTCATACTTCACGACTCCAGCAGCCGGTTTGTTTTCCGGAACAGATTCGTATAAACCGGTCGCAGAGAGTGTCTTAGGGAAATCGACCTTGTGATCGACATACGGGTTTGGTTCCAGCTGTAATAGAATGCCGTCGGCGTAATCGACCAGGAAGAGGTCATTCTGATGGTCGAGGCCAAAGGTGGCTATGCTGTAAGACGAGTCCGCTAATTCTTCGTTCCAGGTTACTTCTCCATCGACGTAACGCAGTCCCCAGACTTTTCCTGTGGCATAGTCGCAGTAGATGTAGGCTTCCTGCAGTTCCGGAAGATCCGGTCCGCGATAGACGTACCCGCCCGTAATCGAACGAGACTCGGTGTGGTGGTGTGAAGCAATCGGTTTGGTGATTTCGGAAGGCCCTTTTTCTCGTTCAGGAATGAAGGGAAGCCCACCTTCGGTAGCACTCCAACCGTAGTTGGCACCTTTCTTACCGACGTGAATCATTTCCCAGACATCCTGGCCCACGTCGCCGATGTAGAGTGTGTTGGTCGGCAGGTCCCAGTCCATACGCCAAGGGGCTCGCAGGCCATAGGCCCATAGTTCGTGACGTGCTTCCGGAATATGATTAAAAGGATTGTCTTCAGGAATCGAGTAGGCCTGGCCTTCTTCGTAATTGTCGACGTCGAGTCGCAGGATACCGGCTTGCAGGTCAGTGATGTCCTGGCCCGTCACGTTGACGTCGGAGCCCGTAGTTCCATCCCCGGTTGAAATGTAGAAATATCCATCCGGTCCGAAAGTGATGCCGCCGCCGGTATGACCGCGTGATTTCCAGCTGACAATCATCCGTTCGGAATTGGGATCGATTTTGGCGTTCTCGCCTTCCTGCATCTTGAACTCGTAGACTTCGATTCGCTCTGAGTTATCAACTTGTTTGGTTCGAACTTCGACGAAGAGGTATAAGCGTCTGTTCTCAATGTAGTTCGGATGGAACGTGATGTTGTATGGGTCACGTCGCAACTTCGGTGTATGAATGTTGAAGACTTCCGTTAGCTCTGTCCCTTTGGTTCCATCTTCAAACGCGACGATCTGACCGCCGAATTGAACCACAATCATTCGATTGGTTCCTGGTTCTGCCACCATCGCGACGGGTTCATCGAACTTCAACTGCGGATAAGCGCGTTTTAGCCGGTACGGTTTCGGTGGTTCTGGAGAACCGATCACATTGGAGGTGGTGAGCGGAACGCGTTCTTTCAGCTGGAACAGGTCGCTGACAGGTTCTTCAGCCATGGTGACTGCCAGGGGCAGACTTGTCAGCAGAAATAGAACCAGAATGGTGACGATGCCGTTTCGGTGACGCCGCATCGAAAGTCCTCTCAGATGATAGATTGAATCGGTAAGAATGTATGTCTGTGAAGGTTAGGGCTCGTTTTGAATTGAGCAGCCTTCTATAAATCGAGACGTTGTCTACGGATCAGATTGGGGGAGCGGCTTCTCTGTCAGCTGAATCAGCGGGCGTATCGGTTCTGAATGCAGGTTTGAAAAACCTGCCCGTCCAGTTATCGCCAGAAGGGCCGAATCGATTGGCAGATGAGCGGGAAGCGGAATCTTGGGATGGAAGTCGCATACAGAGGCCAGTGACGACCGTAAATACTAATGTGGAACTTCCAACATACCACCACCAATAGTCTCTTTTCAATTGTTCAATTGCCCATTGTACCGCTTTACCCAAGGGTCATTGAGAAGGGAGGTGTGAACAAAAGAACTGTATGTTCGTTGGTGTGCAGCATAAATCGCCGTTTCCATTCAGGAAAACTATAGCACAGAAATCGCAAAAATGAGCATTTTGGCTATCGGAGAAGGCGAGAGAAAGTAGATTCCCGTGGGCCCAAAAATGGGTTGTACCGTTTCCAACTTGTTGCTTCCGTTGGAGTTTCGCTTGCCTACTGGTATGGATGTCGCTTATTTTTGTGTAATTCTTTCCAGATTCAATAGGAATTCGAAAGACTCGCATTTCGGATATTCCGCTTTTGCTGTCTAATTCTCCGAGACGACCATCGATGTTCGCCTTCGTGTAGAAAGAAAACAGAGTGTTTCCGATTTTCAAGCCGGCGCGATTGCTCCGCAATCCTCACTTGCAGACGATCCTGCCTGCCTTCTTTACTGAACTGCTCCCCGCCTACGCTGCGCGCCAGCATCGGATTAATTTGTCTGATGGGGATCAGGTCGTGTTACACGATGATGAGCCAGAGCAGTGGCAGGATGGAGATCCGATCGTCCTGATGACGCACGGACTGACGGGGTCGTACCTGAGTTCCTACCTCGTCCGTCTTTCCGATAAACTGAACAAGATGGGATTTCGTACCTTCCGCAAAGACTTGCGGAACTGTGGCGCTGGCTTCGGGCTGGCAAGATTTCCCTATCATGCTGGACGATCTCAGGACTTGCTGGAATCGATCGAGTATATCCATCAGATGGCTCCCAACTCACCTATTTCGCTGGTCGGGTATTCCCTGAGTGGAAATATCGTCCTGCGTACATTGGCTGAAGATCCTGACAGCCTACCCGAACATCTGGTTACAGCGGTCGCCGTGAACCCACCCATCGATCTGCATCTTTCCGTGCAGGCGCTCGATTCAATACTGGGCCGGTTCTATGATCGCTACTTTACCAAACGGCTGATGAAACATATCCAACTGCTGAGCGAACACGATCCTATTCACGATCAGATCAAATTCGACAGAATTCCGCAGACAGTTTACGAACTGGATGATGCCTATACGGCTCCCATGTCCGGTTTCGATTCGGCGGAGCATTATTATGCGGAAACCAGTAGTCGGCAGATCATGAGTCAAATCCGCTTGCCCAGTCTGCTATTAACCGCGAATGACGACCCACTGATTCCCGTGAGGATGTTTGAGGGACTCGATACTCATCCGGCAGTCACCCTGCACGTTGCACCTCATGGCGGCCACTTGGGATACCGTGGAAAACGGGGGGGAGACCCTGACCATCACTGGATGGACTGGCGAATTCTGGAATGGTTGGACAAACATGGTCGCCCGAATCCGGAAAAACCTTCTGCTGTACCTGCTCCTCACCATCATCGCCGGAAAACCGAATGCCATTTGCAATCGGACTGCTAACGGCTTAAGGTAAATCAGTTGCCTGCGTAGGCAGAGCAATTATTGATCGACCAAATTTCTCAAACCTGCATGGCTATTGCCGGAGATGTCGCCGTTATGTTGCGCTCCCTGTCCTGTTTATGTGTTGGGCTTTCCTTAGTTCTGACCGGTTGCGAGTGGGGTTCTAACCAGGCTCTGCGAGGACGCCAGCTCGATCCCATTAAAGTGGGAAATGAAGCAGGCCATGATCATGGCGATGGGCATGACCACGATCATGATCATAGTGACTCCACCGCTGAGTGGGTCACCACCAATTCCGGATTGAAATATCGCATCCTTAAGGAAGGCAAAGGCAAAAAACCGGCCTCGTCCAATGAGGTCACCGTGCATTACCGCGGTTGGTTGGATAATGGGAAAGAGTTTGACAGTTCCTATGGTCGTGGTGAACCGATCAGCTTTCCTCTTACAGGCGTGATTCCTGGATGGACGGAAGGAATGACCTATGTTTCCGAAGGTGGAGAAATCGAACTGGAAATTCCGGCCAATTTAGGCTACGGAAGCCAACAGGCAGGTCAAATTCCGCCCAACTCGACTTTGCATTTTACGGTCGAGTTACTGAAAATTAAGTAAGCAGAATCTACTACAAATAAAAAGCACGTCGCTCCCGGGAACGACGTGCTTTTTTGTTTATCTTCTGCTTGCCAGGATAAACCGTAAGCGGAATAGTGAACCAGGATTATTCCTTTTTCTCTTCCGGCTTCGGTTCTTCTTTGGGTTTCTCTCCCGCGATCGCTGTCAGCCAGAGGTCCGAAGTTTGTTGTGACATCTCGCTGACGGTCGCGACGACCGGTTGAGCAGGGCCATCGACTTCACGCGTTTGTGGCTCGCTGTTTTCGGCGTTGGGCGTTTCGTTGGGGACAGTTTCTGTTAAGACGGGGACAGCAACGATTTCCAAGGGAGTCGAGGCAGTCAAATCATAAGGCGAGTTCAGTGCCAAGGTAACCTTCTTGGAGGAATCTCCTGTAGGCTCGGAAACGGGGGCTTCGACAGTGACTCCCTCGGGAAGTCCCTTGACGTCGAACCTTAGTTTCTGAGCGTAACCTCGTTTGCGTGTGATGGTGACTGGCAACTCCAGTTTTTCGCCACCTTTCAAAGTGAATTTGGTCGCGGCGACCGTCGCGTCGAATGCGGGTTCGGCTGGGATGATTTCCAAACGATAGACGAAGCGATACCCACCGAAATCGAATCGATCACGAACGTCGATAGTGTATTCGCCGTCTGCTGGAAACGTGAAGTCGAAATCAAAGTCGACATTGTCACGGGAGATGTCATCCACCTCTTTGAGAACTTTACCTTCGCTGTCGTAGATACGGACGAGCGGATCGAGGGGAAAGCCTTTCTCGCGTGAAGTCATGCGGATCTGGTACAGGCTCCCTTTCGCTGCTGTGAACTGGAAGCGGTCATTATCTTTGCGTTCGTGAATCTGGCCTGTAATCACTGCGGGAAGCGTGATTGCCTGAGGAGATTCTTTTTCGTTTGGTTCTCGCTCGATAATTTGCGGGTATTTTGTTTGTTCCAGTTCGACCACATTGGCGATCTGCTCGTGATGATACTTCACGGATGTCGCGTCTTCAGTGGGAGTTAACGTCACTTCGTGCAACTCGCGTGGCAGGTTCCAACCGAATAATTTGAGAGCGGTCGGTTCGCTGGCGGAAACAGACAGGGGCGTGGTGTGATCGACGTAAGGGCCGGTCGTCACCATCAGGCGGTAAGTGTAGTTGCTGGAACCGGAGAACGAGATCGACTGATTCGGTTTGGAGGGAAAGGAGAACAGACGCAGGTAATAATCGCCCGCTTCGGCAGCGGTGTAGACGGCCATGGGATCCACACCCAGGTCGTCGTCATATTGTTTCAGTACAAATCCACGAGGCGAGACGACCTGCATCACGGAGTCCATCGGCGAACCCATTCGCGAGTTGGCCTGCATGCGGGCCACGACGGTTTGTCCCGGTTCTAGGTGAACGCGGTAAACATCGACATCGGCCCCCGAGCTTAATACACCGTTGACGACTACTGTTTGAGGTTCGATGACAAAGGCTTCGTCCAGTTCGTTGTTCTTTTCCGTTTCCGTGACTTCGGGAATGGTGCCGATTTGAAACGGACGCAGGTTGGAAGCCCCTTCCGGAGTATGTAAACGAATCCAGGCAAAGCCCGGAGCGGCATTCTCAGGGATCGTGATCTTCAGCTGGTTTGGTTTTTCGCCCGGTTCGATTTGCAGATCATCACGGGATGACCAGACAGCGGCGTGCTTTTCTTTATCAGTCGTCCCTTCGATCATTACGACGACGGTCGTTCCGGCCTGTCCTCCCATGGGAACGAGGGCCTTGATCGCAGGAACGGCAGCATAGCTCGAGGTCGCCAGCGACAGGCTAAGTGCCACAGTGATTGATAAAGTCAATTTTAGAACGGAAGGCAGGTTCATCGTTATCGAGGTTCCAGGCGAGGTTTAAAACAGAGGCAGGTCGTGATTGTTCCGAGTCTCTATGCGATGTCAGTCTTTGAATACAAACTCGGGCGTATTCAACATGGCCCACATCAGGTCCTCGGTGACCATTTTGCGATCAGCTCCTTCTTCGTTGTAGATGGAAATCGCGACTTCCCGTTCTTCGGCATCTGGGAAGCGGTTATAAACGCTCAAATACAGTTCTTCTATAATCTGTTCGTTCGTTTTGTCCGACGCGACCAATGTCGCGGCATACCCTTTGTCACTGGTGACCTTCTTGTAAAGTTCTTCCGAGTTCATCAGGTGCAGAGCTTGCACGATGGTCGTGTCGGTCGTTCGTTCACAAGGAGGATCCTGGTTCGGGTCGGGACGTCCAAAGGCATCGAGGAAGAGCGAGTTGATTCGCGTTGTCCACAATTCTTTCGCCGATACACCCGCAGGCATCGCCTGGAAACTCTGTTTGTCCCCTGTGATCTGAATGATCGAGTCGAGTAGCACTTCGGCCCGTAAACGCTGCCGGTAATACCGGGAGTAATTCCGTGTATCAACCGTGTTTCGTTCGACCGGGTTTGAACTGAGGCCATAAACGTAGGACGTACAGATTCGACGAATTAATTGTTTGATATTGAAGTCATGAGCGGCGAAATCTTCACCGAGGGCGGTTAGAAGTTCCTGGTTCACAGCCGGGTTGGTTCCACGCAGGTCGTCGACAGGTTCGACCATCCCGCGTCCCATCAGGTCGGCCCACACGCGGTTTGCCATCACCTGAGAGAAGAACGGGTTTTCTTTAGCCGTCATCCAGATCGCCAGGGATTCGCGTCGATCCAGGTCTTCTGTAATTTCGGGTGCTTCACCGAATAACGGCCGCGGAGGAAGAACCTCATTCGTCAGGGGATGTTTGACTTCTCCGCTTGGTCCGTTGTAGATCATCTCTTCCGAACCGGAGATCGGTGGCGAGAGGCCAGTCCCTTTATATTTCACGCGGGCAAAGTAAGCGGCAAAACTGTAAAAGTCGTCCTGTCCCCAGATTTCAAATGGGTGATGGTGGCACCGGGCACAATCGAGCCGAATCCCGAGGAACAACTGACCAACCATGGTCGTGACTTCATCTGGAGTTCGGCGGTCACGGAATAAGGTCACCGCTCCGTTACGGAAGGTACTGCCTTGTGCCGTCACCAGCTCACGGACGAATTGGTCGTAAGGTTTGTTTTCCCTGAACGATTCGCGAATAAAGTTGTCGTAATTAAGGACCGCTTTGATACCGACCCGGTAAGGGTTCGGTCGCAGCAGGTCGGCCCATTTACTCGACCAGAACTCAGCGTATTCGGGTTGTTCGAGTAAGTGATCGATCAGAAGAATTCGTTTGTCGCTGGAAGAATCTGTTAAAAAGGCTCGTGTTTCGGCTGCCGTAGGGGCGCGACCGATGACGTCCAGATAGGCTCGACGCAGGAAGGTATGGTCGGGAGCCTGTTCGGAGGGAAGCAGTTTCAGCTCTTTAAGGTTTTTCCAGACGAGGCCATCGATAAAGTTCTGTTCGGGAAGTTGATCGTAGATGTTTTCGTCGACGTCGCCCGGCAGCGGGACGGAAACATTGCAGATGGCGATCACATTGTGGTACCGGGCCATGACGGCTGCTTTGCCGGTGACGGTACCGGAAGTGATCAGGCCTGTTTCGTCGATATCGGCAATAGCCGCTTCATTCGATTGGTATTGAGTAAGGCGGGTGACATCTTTCTGAGTGCCGTCCGAATAGTGTGCCGTCACGATCAGCTGTTGTTCTTTTTCGTTCTGCATAATCCGGGCGGACGGATAGACAGTGACTTTTTCCAGCGTAGGCGTATCGGGTTGCTTTTCAGGCGTGCCTGAAGCAATCCATCGTGCAAGCAGGTTGTATTCCAGGCTGCCCGGTTCCAGCTTTTTGCCTCCACCATGTGGAATGACGGCTGAAGTTTTCTGTAAGATCAGGCTCTGTTCGGGAGCAGGGGGGAACAGGCGACGCCCACGTGTCTCTTTGGTGAGTGCGTTGTAATCGAATTCGGCATCAAACCCGAGTAGTGATAGTTGGAAGCCATTCTGGCCGCGAGCCTTACCGTGGCAGGGGCCAGAGTTACACCCGTAACGGGTCAGCAGTGGCATAATATCCCGATTGAAGTCGATCTGTTGTACGACGCCGGCATTCGTGACCGTTACGCTCAGTTCCTGGGTCTGGTCGCCGAGGGAGACTCGGATCTTTCCCGTCCCATTGTCGACGGGAAAAATGATGTTTTCCTCGACACGACAGATCTCCGGCGTCAGCGACTCAATCGTCGCTTCGCGAGTGCGGTCAGTGACGAACTCTCCTTCCGCCTGATCAATCACCATGTGCTGGTAACTGTGCTTTCCTTTCAGCTGGATCTCTTGCGGAAAGACGGTGAGCGGGGCAGAGTCCGCAAGTGCGGATGTCAGGGGAAGTGACAATAACGTCAGACAAAGAACGGAGATAAACTTCATTCGTTTCAGCATCTCTATTACTTGTATTGCGGGAGGCGGGCTGGGTGGGAGAGAAGCGAGTGGTGAGGAGTGCCTCCAGGTGGGAAATATCAATCCTCGCTTATTCATATACTATACGCCCCAAAAGGGGTTAGGGGCAACTTGAACCCGGATTTTGTCCCCTGAACGAGAGGTTTTTTGCCGGTTCGAGTGTACAGTGCGATATAGACAGATCTGTATAAAACAAGGATTACAGGCAATGCTCGGGTGACCCAGGCAATCTTGCAGAGTTGTCTGGGCCACCTTCTGACTTTTTCCAGGTCGCTTTTGCTATTACGCATTCGACTTTTTAACGGGCGGTCCCGGATAATGGGGGCTTAGCTTGTTGCTCTTCGGTCGGAGTGCCAGATCGCCGTTTTTCAGGAAGGGCTCACCGCGGATCTGGAAATGGTCCACCATGCGACTGCGCCACTTGCGGAGTTCGTCGGAATGTTCAGGTAATCCGGCAAGATTTTTCAATTCATGCGGATCGTTCTCCAGGTCGAACAATTGTTGTTCACCATCAAGTGTGTGGAAGAGGTACTTGGTGCGGCCATCGGTTAAACCGCTCCAGTGGATCCAGGGGCGGTAGCAGATGTCGTGTTCCATGTCGATGTATTCCCGCCAGTCGGAATTCTCACCCCGGGCGAGCTTGAGCAAGCTTTTCCCGTCAAAGTCGGCCGGGTTCGCATCAATGCCTGCGGCATCCAGGAAGGTCGGAAGGATATCCCTTAGTTCCGTCGGTTGATTCCAGGTCACCCCCCGTTCGTCGGAGGCCATTCCGTTGGGCCACCGGACCAACATCGGGACACGGGCAGAGGCTTCGTAGCCGTAGCCTTTCCGCCAGAGATGGTGGTCGCCCGTCATGTCGCCATGATCGGAGGTGTATACGATAAGCGTGTTCTCCAGTTCGCCTCGTTCTTCGAGTGCATCGAGGATGCGTCCTATCTGTTCATCAATGAAGGAGACGGAACCATAATAACCCTGACGCGATTTGCGGACCTGCTCTTCGCCCAGATCACCCCGCCAGAGCGAACTGCTGCCTTCAGGTTGAGGTTCTTCGTTGCGATCGGCCCAGTCACCCACGGCCGCTTTGGGAAGATCGCGGTCTTCGTAATGATCCCACCATTTCTGGGGTGGATCGTAAGGGCTGTGTGGCCGCGCGAAGGAGACCTTCAGAAAGAAGGGTTGATCTCCCTCGTAATTATCCAGAAAGCGAACTGCTGCTTCGCCCGTCCAATGCGTTGGGTGTAGTTCAGCCGGTAGTTGATACGCACCTCCATCGTAGTCATTGAAACCGATGCCAGTGACATCGGGATCTTTAGTTGGTGCGACCGAGTAGAACCAGGATCGGTAATCACTGCGGAAGTCGATCGATTGTTCGCGTAAGGATTCATCGAGCAGCCCACTGTGATACCCGTGCAGATTTCGCTGAGGAGTATAGTGCAGTTTGCCGATAACGAACGTGTAATAACCATTGTCCCGCAGCATCTGGGGCATTTCGTTCGGGTATTTCTCGGCGACTTTGAAGTAACCAAGCATGCCATGACGCCAAGGGGAAAGTCCGGTCAGCAGGCCCGCGCGGGCGGGGGTGCAGGTCGGCGTGCTGGAATAAGCAGAGGCACAGCGGGCCCCTTGGTTAGCGATGCGATCCAGATTCGGTGTGTGGATGAGCGGGTTGCCGTCGGCACCGACACAGTCTCCTCGATGCTGGTCGGACATCAGAAATAAGATGTTTGGTTTGTTCAGGTTTTTAGGAGCGGCGGAACCTGTCTTGCCGAATGACGCTGCAACTAAGCTGCCAAAACTGGCGGCCAGCATTTGGCGACGGTTGATCTCGGCGCGGAAAATAGCGTCCATAAAACATTAACCTGTATTCAGTTCAGGAGTGGCAAAATCGATGCGACAGCGAGGTCACTGGTAGTGATACATATCGTATTTCATATTGTGGATGTCTATCGATGGTAATGGATATGGCAGTGGGGCAACACCTTTTTCTCGCAGGCAGTCAGCAATTCCAGATTATTCAGTTCGCGTGTGTGCTTGTGAAATCGGAAGACAGCAGAGAGAATAAGACCGCCCACGCCGAATTTGTCAGAAAGTGAAATTCATGCCACGGATGTCTCTCTTTAAACACCGATTAAACTTAACAGCGATCAACAGAATGTTGGTCTGTATCTCCCTGTTGGCAATGCTTTGTGTTTATTCAGGTTGTCGCCCAGAGACACCCGTTGAAGAAGTCTCGGTTGAGCAAACTGATGCGGGAGAAGAACTACCTGCTCTCGATTATGGTCCCACGGACTGGCCTTATTGGCGTGGTCCTACGCAAGATGGAAAACCGTCCGAAAGCGCCAGCGCAGAAAAACCGTGGACGAGTCTCGAAAATGAACTGTGGAAAATCAAAGTTCCGGGGCGCGGTCATTCTTCTCCCGTGATTTATGGGAATCAAGTTTTTCTTACGACAGCCGATGACGCCGCCGAAACACAAAGTCTATTAGCCTTCGACCGTGATTCCGGAGATGAACTCTGGACGAGGCAAGTGCATCAGGGCAATTTCCCTTCCGATGGAGAGATGCACCGCAAAAGTACAAATGCTTCTCCGACACCCGCCTGTGATGGAGAGCGGGTCTTCGCTTTGTTTCTGAATGATGCACAGCTCTATTTGTCTGCCTACAGCCTGACTGGCGAGCAACTCTGGCAGACTTCCACCGGGGCATACATCTCTCGCTTCGGACTGGGACCTTCACCCGTGTTGTATCAATCCTATGTGATTGTAGCCTCGGAGCATTCGGGTGGGGGCAACATCACCGCCGTGCATCGCAAGACGGGTAAAGTTGCCTGGAGAGTCAAGCGGACTCGGGCCGATACCTATTCGTCACCCGCCATATTTAATATCGACGGAACCGACCACATGATCCTGAGCGGGGCGAATGAAGTCGTCAGCCTCGATCCCGCCAATGGCAAGACGCGCTGGAGCATTGAAGGGACAGCCAAATCGACTTGTGGCACCGCCGTTCGCTGGAATGATCTGATACTTGTCTCTGGTGGATACCCGGAACGGGAAACAATGGGAATTCGGGTGGGTGCGAAAGCGGAGAAAATCTGGTCGGCTCGCGAGAAGTTGTATATTCCCTCGTTGATCACATTCAAGGGGCATGTACTGGGACTTAATGACGATGGCATCGCCTGTTGTTGGGAAGTAGAGACGGGCAAGCAGACTTTTAAAACGCGAACATCCAGTGGATACGCTGCTTCCCCCGTTCTGGATGGCGATCAGATCATCATTCTTAATGAACAAGGGATGGGATCGATTCTCAATCAGAATCCCAACGAACTCGAATCGGTTTCCGAACGCAGTTTCGGTACCAACGCCATGGCATCTCCGGCCATCTCGGGAGACCGACTCTATCTACGCGTGGCGGAAGAGGGAGCAAATGGACGTCAGGAATATCTGTACTGCCTGCAGAAATAAACGAGCATGTCGTCCGTCATTGTGATGCGAAAGAAACAGAGGAAGGATCGAACTCGCGATGTCTCAGTTTGACGGGAGTCGGGTACTTATTACCGGGGGGCTGGGATTCATCGGCGCGAATCTCGCGCGGCGACTCGTCGGACAGGGGGCCGAAGTTACCCTCGTTGACAGCTTGATTCCGGAGTACGGAGGGAACCTCGAAAACATCGCCGGCATTGCAGATCGAGTGAAACTGAACATCTCTGATGTCCGCGACGAGCATAGCCTGCGGTATCTCGTGCAGGGACAGGATTACCTGTTCAACTTGGCGGGGCAAACGAGTCATCTTGATTCGATGCACGATCCGTTCACCGACTTGGAGATCAATGCGCGGGCACAACTTTCTATTCTGGAAACATGCCGTCTGGAAAACCCAAACATTCGCATTGTGTTCGCCGGAACTCGTCAGGTGTATGGTAAACCCGATTACCTACCCGTCGATGAAAAACATCCGCTACGTCCCGTCGACGTGAATGGTGTCAACAAGATGGCGGGGGAGTGGTACCACATTCTGTATAATAATGTGTATAACATTAAAACGACCGTCCTCCGTTTAACGAACACGTACGGCCCCTGTATGCGAATTAAAGATGCCCGGCAGACATTCGTCGGGGTCTGGATTCGGCAGTTGTTGCAAGGAGATTCGATTGAAGTTTGGGGCGGCGCACAACTGCGTGACTTCACGTACATTGATGATTGTCTCGATGCCATGATGTTGGCCGCGACTCACGATAATGCAACAGGACAGATCTTTAATCTGGGAGGAAGAGAAGTGATCAGTCTGGAAGATCTCGCCTTACTCCTTACGGAAGAGCATGGTTCAGGCAGATTCCAACGCAAAGAGTTTCCCGCCGATCGTCAACGGATTGATATTGGTGATTATTATGCTGATGACCGGCTCATCCGCGAGCAACTCGGATGGGAACCTCAGGTTTCTCTTCGAGATGGGTTGCGGAGAACGATTGATTATTATCGTGAGCGATTGGATTCGTATGTTTAATCTGGCGTGCGATTTGTGTTGTCGAGCAATTGATGATTTGTTTTTAACACAATGGCTCGAAGGCACGAAGAGGTTGGAAGTTCAAAACGTAGTGATGCACTAATGACCTCTCGTTATTCTTTATCTTTTTTCAATCAGATTAGCCCCATCATAAAGAACGTTCCCAATACAACGAGCGATATCAAAAACCTTGAACCTCTTCGTGACTTCGTGACTTCGTGACTTCGTGACTTCGTGACTTCGTGACTTCGTGACTTCGTGACTTCGTGACTTCGTGACTTCGTGACTTCGTGACTTCGTGACTTCGTGTCTTCGTGTCTTCGTGTCTTCGTGTCTTCGTGTCTTCGTGTCTTCGTGTCTTCGTGTCTTCGTGTCTAGGTGGTTCAAAAAACTGACACTCCCCTCTCTCTCTCTCTCTCTCTTTACGACTGTTTAATTACACCTCATGACTGACCAACATCCCGTCAAACAATGCGACCCGCACGCCGGTTACCACGCCTGGTGGGTCGAGATCGATGCGGCGGTGATTGAGACATTGCAGCGTGACCGCTATCTCATGGGGAAAGAACTTCGTCTCTTCGAGCAGGAGTTCTCGCAGTGGCAGGAATGTGAACATACTGTGGGTGTGGCGAATGGGACGGATGCCCTGTTGCTCTCGCTGATGGCACTGGATATTAAACCGGGAAGTGCCGTGCTGACTCCTTCGATGACGGCCGTGGCGACCGTTAATGCGATTGTCCGCAGCGGGGCCATTCCCGTTTTTGTAGACGTGAATGAAGAGACGGGGACGATTTGCCCGCACTCGCTCGAAGAGACATTAAAACGACTTCGGCGTCGCTCATTCGGTTTGAAACCCGCAGCGATGGTGGTGGTTCATCTGTATGGTTTAGCGGCAGAGATGTCCCGATTGTGTGTACTATCGGAAGAATATTCGCTTCCCATTATTGAAGATGCCGCTCAGGCACACGGAGCCCGCTATCGAGATAAACGGGTCGGAACATTCGGTAAACTGGCGGCGTTCAGTTTTTATCCTACGAAAAATCTGGCGGCCCTGGGTGATGCCGGAGCGGTGACCACGGACGACTTACGGTTAGCAGAACGGGTAAGAGCATTACGGCAATACGGATGGGACGAACAGAGACAATCTCATGAGGTGGGTGTGAACTCACGCCTGGATGAACTACAGGCGACAATCTTGCGTATCAAACTACGTCATATCAATCAGGAAACCCGCCGTCGTCGAAAGATTGCGCAGCATTATAATCATGCCCTACTGTCGACCTCTATTGAACCAATGGAGGTATTGGCGAACTCGAAGCCGGTCTACCATCAGTACGTCGTTCGTACACCGCAGCGAGAAAGTTTGCGACAACATTTGGAGAAGCAACAGATTCAAACAGCCGTTCATTATCCACTGGCCGTGCATCAACATCCGGTTTATCAGAAACGGTATGATCAACTCCTGCATCAGAAACTGATCGAGCCCCTTGTGCGAACAGAGAAGCTGGCGGAACAGGTTCTGAGTTTGCCAATGTATCCGCAATTGTCTGACGGGGAGATTGAACGGGTGACTCACGCGTGTCGGGAGTGGAGCACACTAAGGGGTGGCACAGAACAGGGTAGCACAGAGAAATGAGTGATGACGCGCAGCATTCCAGCACGGTAGACGCCGAACATTTCGTCACTTTGTTCGATCTTCAATTTCTATCTTTGGGGATTTCGCTCTATCGATCCTTGCTGAAGCATTATCCTGTGGCGGAATTGTGGGTTGTCTGTCTGGATGAGAAAGTTGAGTTCGCCCTGCGTAAATTGAGATTACCTAAGCTGCATCTGATTCCCCTCAAGACTATCGAGTCCGCCGAGTTACTGGAAGTCAAACCGACACGGAGTCGAGCGGAGTACTGCTGGACGTTAACTCCGTTCACAGTGGAGGCGGTGTTTTCGCGTAACGACTTCGTGCGTCGGGTAACTTATCTGGACGCTGATTTATATTTTCTGGATTCACCGGCATCGTTCTTTGTCGAACTGGAGACGCATAAAAAGCAGATCCTGATCTCCGAACATGCTTACGCACCCGAGTATGATCAGACAGAGACGAGCGGCCGCTTCTGTGTGCAGTTCTTGACATTCTCTCGTGATCCGGCGGCGTTGGAAGTCGCTCATTGGTGGCAGGCACGCTGTTTGGAATGTTGTTCGGAGGTGCCAGTCGACGGAAAGTTTGGTGATCAGAAATATCTGGACGATTGGCCGACGTTGTTTGGCGATGTCGTTCATGTCGCCCAGAAAACAGAGAAGACTATTGCACCGTGGAATGTGGGGCATCAGTTAGAAAAAAGGAATGGCCCACTCGATCCAGTCTTTTATCATTTTCATGGATTGCGGTTGTATCAAGGTGGCTACTGCCGATTGTATTCCGGCTATCAAATCCCGAACGAAGCCCTTTATCTGTACGACATATATCTAGCCAGTTTGACGGAGTCGTTTCAACTACTGTCGGGTCAAGGCATTCAGGTCTCCTATCCCAAACGGAATCGATCGCCGAAAGAATTGGCTCGGCTTTTCAAAAGGAAATGGTATAAAACCGAAGCGTGGCGGCATCTTGAGACCGCTTCTTTTTGACAGGACTCTTCCAGCCGGGTTACACTGACACCAAGATAAATCCATTCAGAACTTAAAGGTGCATCATGGCGGCGACACGAAGGCTCTTTCTTAAAACGGCGGCAACGGGTGCGCTACTCTCGCCCGTGACCTTTCTCAGAGCTAACGGAGCGAATGGTGAAGAACCGGCGCTCGGTATGTCGGCTCCGGACTTGAAGACGGGGGAAGTGATCCGCACTCAGGGCCAATTGCTTCCCTCCGGGGAGTTTCTTCGCGAAGAGCGTCGACTCGTCCCGGTTGCTGGAACCAGCGACGTTCTGGTTTGCGGAGGTGGCCCGGCAGGAATCGCGGCGGCACTGGCGGCCGCGCGGCAGGGAGCGAAGACGCAACTTCTCGAGTTCGCCGGTTGTCTGGGAGGTGTCTGGACGGCGGGGATGTTGACGAAAATTCTCGACGCCGGAAACAAGTCGGGCATCATGAAAGAAATCCTGAAGGCTCTATCCGCACAGGGAAGCGACGTTGCCAAAACCAGTTCTGGTACGGTGTACGACCCTGAACTGGCCAAACGTGTTCTGGAAGAAATGTGCGTAGAAGCAGGAATTGAAATCCAATTGCATACGCTGGTTGTCGGTGCGGTGACGGACGAACAGAACCGGTTGGTTGCGGTAATTACTGAATCCAAATCGGGTCGACAGGCGTGGTTGGCAGAACGGTTCATCGATTGTACTGGCGATGGCGATCTCGCGGCGCAGGCGGGCTGTCAATTCGATGTGGGACTCAACGATGATTGTGACTGTCAACCCATGAGCTTGATGGCGTTACTGACAGGGATCGATCCGCAAGAAGTGGAACCTTACATTCGCGAAACAGGTCGTGAGGCTAAACAACGCTTTCTCAAACTGATGCGGGACGCCGGTATCAACCCTTCGTATCGAGCACCGACGTTGCGCCATTTGCATGACGGTATATTTTCATTAATGACCAATCACGAATACGGTGTCTCTGCCTTCGACGCGGGGGCCATTTCGAAAGCGACTATCAACGCTCGAAAAGAAGTGTTTGAGATTGTCGCCGGTTTGAAAAAACTAGGTGGTCCATGGTCAGGAATTGCCGTCGTCGCTACAGCAGAGCAGATTGGAGTCCGAGAAGGACGGCGGATTAAAGGCCGTTATACTCTTACGGGAGACGATCTGGTATCCGGGTTACGCCATCCCCAGGCGATCGCCCGCGCGAAGTTCCCGTTTGACGTTCATTCACTGGAACTGGCTGGCAATCCGGAAGAGGTCAACGAATATCGCAAACAGGGAGTGAAATCGTACGACATTCCTTACCCCGCTCTGGTCTCGGCCGATGTCGATAATCTGCTGATGGCGGGACGATGTATCAGTGGGGACTTTCTGGCGCATTCCAGTTACCGGGTCACGGGCAATGCCGTTCCCATGGGAGAAGCGGCAGGCAAGGCCGCTGCCCTTTCAATCACGCAGCAGGTCATGCCGCACGAGATTGAATGGCAAACGGCCCGAAGCAATTCCTGACTTCGAGCCGTTTCCAATTTGTGAATCTGTTCTACCAGAGGCGACAGATTATTTTTTGAGCAATTCAGGCAACAGCTTCTGAAGATCATCGACGTTGCTGGGCCGACTGTGGACGGTGCCATCCTTATTCAACAGGAACATCGTCGGCACCATGATAATACCGTATTCCATCGCGGTTGAACTTTCGTCTCCGCCGGGTTCGTACATCTGTGGCCAGTTGATTTTCTGTTGTGTCAGGAATGGTTTGAGCGTCTCGGGGGTCTGGTCGATGGCGACTCCCAGAATCTCGAAACCGCTTGAGCGGTATTCGGTATATAATTCTTTCAACAGCGGCAGGTCTTCCTGGCATCGTTTTGACCAGGAGGCCCAGTAAATCACAAGAGTGACTTTTCCTTTGAGCTGTGCCGAACTCAGTTTGCCACCAGCCAGATTGCTCCCTTCCAGCAGGAAGGGTTTGCCGTCGGAGTTTAATCGTCGCAAGGCACCATCGGCTCTTTTGGCGACAGTCAAAGTCGGATGCTTTTTAGAGATGGTTTCATACCACTTCTGTGCTTCGCTAACTTCACCACTGAATTCCTGAGCCAGTGCGAGCTGGAACATCGCTTCAGCCGCATCGACCGAGTCTTCGTGTGCTTTGGAGAATTTCTCCAGCTCATCCAGCCACCACGATTGCACCTGTTGACGACCTTCATCGTCGGTGGTTGCTTTCAAACGGGAACTGTATTCAGCCAGAATACGTCGGTACGAGACATAGGCACTGAGAGAATTATTCTTGAGCGAAACTTCCAACGCTTTCAGGCGTTCGAGTCCGGGTGGATATCCACCTGTCTGTACGGCGGCAGCGAGGCCGTCGATCATCTGTTGTAACCATTGCTCTTTTTCTTCGGTACTGGCAGAGGCTTCCACCAGTTTTTCGAGGATATCCGCTCGCTTCGCATTGTACTGAGCGATTGCTTCCGGACTGTCGGACGGACTGGGGCTGGCGGCGTCCAGTTTCTGTAATGCGTCGAGAAGCTTCTGAACTTCTTCTGGAATGCCGGCCATGCTTTCACTGTTACTGAGCGAGGTAATGCTCGGTTGCATCAACACTCCGCTAGCCAGTTGGAGTGAATCTCCCACCAGGGGTTGAGGAACCGCCGTCAGTTTCCAGACATCGCCAAGACTGACCAGTTCGCCAATCTGGATCAGCATGGTCTGGCCACCTGCTTCTACAATCGACATCGCGTTTTCATAAACGAGTAAGTCCTCTCGGGCTTTGCCCTCGTCTGCGGGGATGATGCCGGGAGTGGTTGCGTCAAACCGCATCCACTTGGCTTTCGCGTCCAATCCTTTGGCCGCAGTTCGGGCTTTTTTCATTTGCGCTGCCGCTCCAGTGATATTTTCCTGAATCTGGCGGGACAGTTCATTGGAAATTCCAAGCTTGGTGATTTCCGCCGGAGTGATCATCACCTGCTGCAGGGCAACAAGGTCG
Source organism: Polystyrenella longa (assembly GCF_007750395.1). Taxonomy (GTDB): domain Bacteria; phylum Planctomycetota; class Planctomycetia; order Planctomycetales; family Planctomycetaceae; genus Polystyrenella; species Polystyrenella longa. Next base: position 694,598 of record NZ_CP036281.1, read on the forward strand.
TTGTTGATCAATGCTTCGACGGCAACACGGCTAGCTTCCTGAGCGGAAAGTAATTTCCATTCATCGATTTTTCCGTCAGCATTGTTGTCGATACCCCAGCGGGCACCACCTGTATTGAGCCAGCGGCACTGATCGACTTTATTGTCGAAGTTACTGTCGATGTCGCGGTAGACTTCGATCCCGTACTGATAGTACTTCCATTGGTCGACGACATTATCCGCGTTGGTGTCAGTGAATCGTCGGAGGACTTCTCCCTGCGGACCCAGAACAACCCAACCGGATGCTTTCCCATTCTTTTCGACTTCGACTTTGCAGTCGGCGTACTCGGCGGGGGTGGGTGTCTGGTATTCGATTCCCTGCTGGACCGGTTTGTACTTAAGTACGTCCGTCAGCTTGGGTCCCTCTGCTGCAAACAGCACGGAGGGGGCCAGCATGCCAACTACCAGCAATGTTATGGAATAATCAAACCAAGGTGAGCGAAAAGCGTTCCCTGCTTTCATTATGAAATACTCCCTGTTCTGAACCTCGATCAGGCCCATCGATCGTTTGAGTTAGTCTGTAGAAGATACACGTGATGTTTAAACTGAAGTTGCGATGGTCTGGGTAGTTTTCCCAGCTCATCCAATTCGCCGCGAATTATAGTCGATCCGAGGCTTTGGAGTCAGGCCCAGTTTTTCCCTGTTTTTATAGTGTGAATCAAGACACTTTCCTGGGGATCCGGAAATCACGAGTTAAACCGGAACGGGTCCGCATTCATTTCGTAACCGGGTCGCATGCCGACGTTTAGGATTAAACCTAACGCGGCACAGGTTGACAGTAGACTGGAGCCCCCGTAGCTGAGCAGCGGGAGAGTCATTCCCGTGATCGGCATTAAACCGACGGTCATTCCGGTGTTAATGAGTGTCTGTGTCGCCAGAAGCGCGACGATTCCGACGACTAGTAAGCGTCCAAAAGGTTCATTCGTCGCGTTCGCAATCCGTAGCCCGCATCCAAACAATATAATGTACAAGGCAAAGATCGACGCACAGCCAAGAAAGCCCCATTGTTCCCCCACCAGGCAGAAAACGAAGTCGGTTCGTCCTGCAGGCAGGTAGTAAGCCCCCGGGTCTTCGACGGTTTGGCCCGTTACGGCACTACCGCTGAACCCACCCAGTGCCAGCATCTGTTTGGAGTGATGCAGGTGGTAACCGTCTCCTCGGGGCATCACTCCGCCATCTTCCTGTTGGAAGACCGTCACGACGCGAGATTTCTGTTCGGCCGACATTCCCAACCAGAGCAGGGGAAGCGAAACTATTCCCAAAGTAATGATTAACAGTAAATGTCGCGGACGAGCCCCTGCGGCAAACAACATTGAGAACAGAACCGGCAGGAACAACAGAGATGTTCCCAAGTCAGGTTCTTTCAGGATGAGTGCGACTGGCAGGAAAGTGAGGGCGAATGGAATCAGCAGGCCGGTGATGCGGCGATAGTTCCGGCGATACATGAGGTAATGCGCCAGGGCCATGATGTACGTAAGCTTGGCAAATTCGGATGGCTGGAGATAGGCGACCCCCAGTGGAATCCAACGGTGAGATCCGTTTCGGGCGGGCATGAAGTAGACCGTCACCAGCAGGAACAGGCTGACTCCAAACAGAAGATAGCTGAGCGGAATTAAACGTCGGTACGAGACAGTCGTCGTCAAAAACATGACCGGTACCGACAGCATGATCCAGATCAGCTGGCGTTGCATGATTTCACCGGAGCCGACCAAGTCATCGCCACGAGAAATTCCGCTGAGTCCGAGTCCCATCAAGCAGAGCGCGCACAACACGATCGTGTAGGATGCACGATGCATCCACAACGACAGTAGTGACGTCCTTGTTCGACCACTCGATAACGCGACAGACATGACAGGTTCGATTCCTTCTGAACCCAAACAAACCGTTCTGGAAAATTTGAATTGAGGCATAAGGTGTAGCGAATTCGGGCAAATCAGGAAACCCCGATCGTGTGCCAGCGACCCGCTGTGGACGCTTACACTCCCGAATTTCATTCGATATGATGGCCCGCGATGAGATCGGATTTCCCAATAGAAAATGAATAGGACACATTCTGAAACCTGCTGGTAGCTGCTTCTCCGGCCGTAAATCAAAGGCCAGTTTGAATTTCCAGAGGGTTTCAGGACCGCTTACTGAGTGATTTCAACAATGAAACAGGTGTGATGATGACGACGACGAACATCCCCCCCGCGTACGATCGAATGGTCGAATTGCTTCGTGAAAAAGCGGTATTAAATTCATGCGGATCGCTGCTCGGATGGGATGAGCAAACTTACATGCCTCCTGCCGGTGGAGAACACCGGGCGAATCAACTCGCCCTGCTGGCCGGACTGACGCACGAGCGAGCTACGACCCCCGAACTGGGAGGGTTGCTGGGTGAACTAAAAGAGTTCGAGGAGAGTGCCGGATCCGAATCGGTTCTGGCGGTGAACATTCGAGCTGCCCGCCGCGATTATGACCGAGCGACTCAACTGCCGCGTAAGCTGGTGGAAGAGATGACTCGCGAGATCTCACTGGCTCAGCAGAAATGGGTTGCCGCACGTAAGCAGGCCGATTTCAGCATATTTCAGAAGTCTCTTGAAAGCATCATTCGTCTGAAAAGAGAAGAGGCGTCCATCCTGAAAAAAGAGGGGGAAACACTCTACGATGCCCTGTTGGACGAATACGAACCAGGCATGCGAGCCGAGCAGGTGCAGGCACTGTTCGATCCCTTGAGAGAGGGGGTTATAAAACTGTTACAGCAGATCAAAGACTCCTCCGTCGAACCGAAAACTGAAATCCTGAAGCGGAGCTATCCCACAGATCGCCAACATGAATTGGGACAGGCGGCCGCGGCGCAGATTGGGTTTGATTTTGAACGAGGTCGACTTGATACCACCGCTCATCCATTCTGTAGCGAGATTGGACCGGGCGACTGCCGTCTAACAACCCGCTATTTTGAGAACTTCTTCAACTCCGGCTTCTTTGGAATTCTGCATGAAGCCGGGCATGGGATGTATGAGCAGGGTTTAAACGTCGAGCAGTACGGTCTGGCGATGGGGCTTTCTGTTTCGCTCGGCATTCATGAATCGCAGTCACTCCTGTGGGAAAACTTTGTAGGTCGCAGTCGTCCCTTCTGGAATCATTTCTACCCGAAAGTACAGGGGATGTATCCCGAATCGCTGAACGGTGTATCGCTCGACGAGTTTTACACGGCGATCAACGATGTTCGTCCTTCTTACATTCGTGTCGAAGCCGATGAGCTGACCTACAACCTGCACATCATGCTGCGATTTGAACTCGAACAGAAACTGCTCGCAGGAGAACTCGAAGCAGCCGATGTCCCGGAAGTCTGGAACAGCCGGTTCACGGAGTATCTGGGAGTTACTCCCGAGAATGATGCTCAAGGTTGCCTGCAGGACATTCACTGGAGTGCGGGGCTGATGGGTTACTTCCCCACGTATGCACTTGGAAAAATGTACTCCGCGCAATTCTTCAAAGCGGCTCAGAATGAAATCCCCGATTTGAGCGATCTAATTGCAAACGGTGAATTCGGCGAGTTGAAATCCTGGCTCAATAAGAACATTCATGATCGCGGCCAGCAATACCAGGCTCGGGACTTGGTGAAAGTGGTCACGGGGAATGAGCTTTCTGAGAAACCATTGCTCGAAGCCCTCGGTACGAAGTACGGAGAGATTTACGGGTTCTAGAAATCAACGATTCCCCAGGTTTTATAGCTGACTCTTTGTTCTCGGCGGTTTTGATTTAACACGAAGACACCAAGGCACGAAGAATTAATACTGAGTGCATCGACAGAGAGATCCTTGTCGATGCCTATCTCAGGTGCTTATGCCGGGCGACACTGCTGGCTTGCCCAGCAGTGTGATTGCAAAGAGCGGCAACAGGCGCTTCCTCATCGCGGCTGCTTTGTGTTCGTCACTAAATACGAATGGCTCCCAGAAGTCTCACCGTCACCGTGCAAGCATTTTGACGGTACTGGATTTTCGCACAGCGCAAAAAAATGGGCACCGGTATGAAACCGGTGCCGCGGAGTTTGAATCAATTATATAGTGCAGATGTGAGAGGCGAGGTCGCCTCCGAGTGGAAAATGCCAGTCCTGCTATGAGGGCAGAACCGAGCGTATCCGGTAGTGTGTTATTAATACATTGGTCTATTTTGATGCGTTGTGCAAGTCCTTAGACCATTTATTTTTCCTGCCGAAAAAAACTCCGGCATTTCCCTGTATCTGCTCTTGAACCTGGCTGGTTCGATTATTCCTTGGCGGCGACCGTATCTTTCAGGTCAGACAAGGCAGGGGCGTCAACGTTTTCCGTATTTTTACGGGAAGGAACCCAGCGTCCAACACGAACCATACTCGGTGTACGATGCAGGTTGGTTCCTTTAGGAACGGGTTTGAAGGACCGTTTGCTGGATGCCGTTGCGACAGGAGTCGGTTCAACGGAGGTTTGTGCCAGTTCTTCCTCTTCGGGAACTCCTGCATTCAGATTGCGAGAGCGAATTGGAGTTGGTTCGTTCGCCCGGCGAGGGGTGGGAGTCCGTAAAGACTGCCGATCATCGGTGCGAGAGCGAATCGTGGTGTCTGGTTTTTCAGCCGTGCGGTTGGTGCCGTTGGTCGATTCTGCCGAACGAGGGGCGAAAGGATCAACCGGGGTTGGTGCAAAGGCGGTTGCAGTGCCACCCATGACCGAACCAGCTGGAACATAAGCCACCGAGGTGCCGCTGGGGACAGTTCGGTAAACCGTTCGAGGAACATTTCGAATGACTTCAACAGTCTCGTAACGAACCTGTTGTTCAGCAACTTTGCGTGTGGCCTGGTAGGCCTGCATGGTCGTGTAGTTTTGAGTGACCTGGCGAGTACCCTGAATCGCGACCTGACGGGTGACGGGCACCTGTTGAGCGACGACGTTGGGAACATACTCCCGCACGATTTTGTTATTAGGAGTGAAGCTGTTCCGTACAGAATAACCTGTGCGGTTCAACCAACCCAACATGTTGGGGCGACCATCGTACTCACAAGGAGTTGCTTTACAGACCGGCTCGACGCGATTGCGCCAGTAGCTGAGATCGCGAGAAACCGTTTGGCACTCGGTCACGTTCTGGTAACTCACGGTCGGAACTTCGACAGTGCGTTGTTCTGTCACTGGTCGATAAGCAGTGTAGGTTTCGTCACGCCAGACGGTTTCGGTAACAGGCCGTTGAGCCGTCTCCTTAACCTGCTGGTACTCCGTCACGGGGACGGTCTGGTAGCAAGTCTGAACGACCGGCTGCATTGCGACTTGCTGTACACAGGGGTTGCAGGCGTCGCCGCCTCCGTACCACTGAGCGTAAAGTTGAGTTTGTGTCAGAGTTGCGAGGGTGAGACCACAGGCAAACAGATAACAAATCCTTCCAGGCATGGGCTTACTTCCTGTCCGTATTTTAGTTTGATCTTAGAAAGAAGGATTGAGCGTAAATTGAGAGAGAGGTTTTCGCGTCCTGCCAACATTCCGTTTCCGGCTGTCAGTGAGTCGCGGGCGGGATATTTAATGAAATCGAAAAAACAGGTCAAGACCGACCACCACTTTTGCCGATAAGGGGGGCTCCTGAACTGGCGTTGATAATTTCTGTCTAAGTCCTTTAGTGCCATTAGTTAAGAGGAAACTAGCAGGGTGTCTGGTACATTTTACAAACGCAATTAAGCTCCTTCTGGTCAGTGATTTGACAAAAGAATTAAGTTTTTCGACCATTTTTTTGTCTCTTCTTTTTCTAACGGGTTCGAGGAGAGATTCTCGTCTGTTTGGTAGGAAGGTGGAACATTCGCGCCGTGGGGAGGCTGGGATTCACGCGAGGCTCTGATAGAATGGAGAGGAGTTGAACGAGGCTCTAACTCGTTTGCAAATATTTCCCGTTCGGGAAACGAATCAAAGACAACACTCTTTCATCATTCGTGAAAGTCGTAATATCCAGATGACTGAAACTACCGGTAACTATACCGTTCTGGCGCGCCGCTTCCGTCCACAGGCATTTGACGAAGTCATCGGACAGGAACACGTCGCCCAGGCGCTGAAGAATGCGATCAAAGCGGGGCGTGTGGCGCATGCCTACCTCTTTACAGGAGCACGAGGAGTCGGAAAGACTTCGACAGCTCGAATTCTGGCAAAGACACTCAACTGTCCCAATTCGCACGAAGGCAATCCGTGTAATAAATGCGAAATTTGCCTGGGTATCTCGGAAGGGCGGGATGTCGACATTCTGGAAATCGACGGTGCCTCCAACCGCGGGATCGATGATATCCGGATGCTCCGCGCGAATGTGAACGTGAAGTCGATGCGGACGAAATACAAGATTTACATCATCGACGAAGTTCACATGCTGACCAAGGAAGCATTTAATGCGCTGCTCAAAACGCTGGAAGAACCACCCCCCGGTGTAAAGTTCATCTTTTGTACGACAGAACCTCAAAAGCTGCCTGATACGATTCTCTCCCGGTGCCAGCGATTTGATTTCAGTACTATTGAGACAGACAATATCAGCCATCGCTTAAAGCAAATCGCGAAGGCGGAAGGTTTTGAAGTCTCGGATGATGCCGTGTCTCTCGTCGCTCGTCGGGCGGCAGGGTCGATGCGGGACAGTCAGTCATTGTTCGATCAACTGCTTGCCTTCGGTGGCGAGCATATCACTGCTGCCGATGTGCATCGTCTATTGGGAACGGCGGATGACGAACGACTCACGACTCTGGCGGACGCCCTTATTAAACGGGAACGCCGCGAGGTTCTGGAACTGCTCGACTCGGCTTTGTCAGCCGGAGTGCAGTTGTCCGAGTTCGTCGACCAGTTGCTCAACTACATGCGTGACCTGATGGTGCTCGCGTCTCATGCGGATGCCGTCTCACTGTTGAGTGTGTCGAGTTCCTATCGCTCGCTGTTACAGAAACAAGCCCAACAGTGGGGACTGCGGACGGTGGTGGCCGGATTGGAAATTCTGGCGGAAACCAAAAGCCGAATGTTCCGCGCATCACATGCACGCTCGTTGGTGGAGTTGGCTCTCGTTCGCATGACGATGCTCCAGGATCTCCAGCAGATGGAGACGATTATCAACCTGCTGCAAGGAGGCAAAGTTGCCCCAGTGACTCTCGGAACAGGGGGGGCTTCGCCCTCAACAGAAAAAAAAAATGACACAGCAGACGTAGTACCCGCCAACATCGCTCCGCCAGACACAGTTCCAGTAGAAGAGGCTTTAGTAGAGGTGCTTCCCACTGAAGAGGCTCTAGCTGAAGCCGTTTCAGCAGAAGCAGTTCCGAACGTGGTCGAAGCGCCCCCAATCTCTGAAGAGGAAGTTCGTCAGGAGTCGGTGTCAGTCCCGGAGACCCCACCTGTCGTTGAAGATCAGGTGCCAGAAATTGTTCAACTAGAAGAACAGCAGTTAACCGCAGTGCAGAACGTGGAAGAGGGGCCTGAATTGTCGGTGGTTTCTCAAGAGGAAGCGACCGAGACAGCCGTTACCAGAGAAATTGAAACCTCGGCTCCGTTTGTCGCTGACAACCTGGAGCCAAGTCAGAGCAGCGAGCCCGCTCCTGCCGCAGAGCCGGAAACGGTTTTGGAAGTTACCCCCGGTAGTGAACCGGATATTTTCTCTCAACTCGTTTCAGCCCCGGAAGTTAAGGGTTTGCCTCAGTTGAAATCCTTAAGTGGCTTAGCAATTTCCGGGCCAAATCGACTGGATTTAATCTATCCTGCGAAGTATGATTTTCTACGTCAGTCGCTTTCGCGTCAGGACTCAGTCGTTCTGATTCAGGAAACGCTTTCGAGAATTACGGGGCAGGATATTCGTATCGATTTTCAGCCCTCGCAGGACACGGAAACAAGTGGGGACGAGACTGCGATCTCTAAAGCCCCCAGGCCCAAAGCACCCGCTTTACGGCCTGTTGCCGTCGACCTGAGTAATATCGAGGACGAATTCGTTAAGGCGGCGGTTCAGATATTTGGCAGCACTTCTATTAACGTACAGAAGATGCTGTCAGATTCCTGATCACGTAGATTCTAACTTTGTGTGGATTAAAACTGAAACCGGTCCGCCGTTTGCCACAGACTCAGAATGCTGTGTTGATTGTTAATCAGGCACCGTTTTTACAATATATTGGACTCTTATCATCGATAAGGAGGAGTCGTATGTTCAAAGGTCTAGGAAATATGGCCGGGATGGTCAAACAGGTCCAGGAGATGCAGGGCCGTATGAAGGAGATGCAGGAAAACCTCTCCAAAATGCGTGTGACTGCTACGGCAGGTGGCGACTTGGTGAAAGCCGAAGTCACTGGCGAAATGAAATTAACGTTGATCGAAATTGACCCCTCGCTGATAGAGTCGGGTGATAAAGAAATGATCGAAGACCTGGTGGTCGCCGCGACGAACCTGGCGGTGGAAAAAATGAAAGCAACTCATCAGGAAGAGATGTCAAAAGTCACAGGTGGCATGGATATGCCCGGAATGGGGGATGCACTTTCTCAGTTTGGATTGAAATAAATTCAATAGAGAACCAGATCAGAAATATTGATCAAAATTCCTCGTTCCGTTTTATGACAGAAATAGGTTGGTCGTAGAGTTCTGAAATCAGATAGCTTTCAGGACTCGAACACGAATGATGTTCGCGATGAACCAGACTGTTTGTTTTGCTTCGTTATCTTTGAGTGGGATCCCGTTGTGGCGAAAAATGTACATCAAATTGCGCATCCTTACGGACCTGCGGTCAGCCGGTTGATTGAACAATTTGCTTCTCTCCCGGGAATCGGTAGGAAGTCGGCGGAACGCTTGGCGTATCACATGATCTCTTGCTCGAAACGCGAAGCGCTGGAACTTGCGAATGCGATTCAACAGGTCAAAGAACAGATAAGTCCATGTCAGCAATGCTTTAATCTGACGGACCGCGATATCTGTGAGATCTGTCGGGATACCCGTCGAATGCAGGATCTCGTTTGTGTGGTAGAGCAACCCAAAGATGTATTAGCGCTGGAAGGGGCGACGATCTTCAACGGGACCTATCATGTTCTGCAGGGACGAATTTCTCCGCTGGAAGGAATCGGTCCGGAAAATCTCACCATCAATGCACTGGTTAAACGGGTTCGTCAGCAGGGGATTAAAGAGATTGTCATGGCAACCAACCCTACTGTTGAGGGGGATGGAACGGCCCTGTTCATCTCGAATCTGTTGGAACCCGAAAACGTAAAAGTGACCCGATTGGCGCGTGGCATTGCCTCAGGGTCTGTTTTAGAATTTGCCAACAAAGAAATGCTGGCGGACGCTTTACGCGGACGACGGGATTTCTCTTTTTAACTTAACTCTCTGTTTTTGAACGTCTCCTCTCCACTTTAATTTATAGCTCCTCATTACCTCTGTTTCTTCGTCGGCAATTTTTCGGACTAGTACACGCATATGCATCTGAGCCATTCACAACAGATGAAGATGGACCAGCAAATGAAGCTGGCCCCTCGCATGATCCAGTCAATGGAGATACTGCAGTTGCCCTTAATGGCGCTACAGGAACGGATTGAGCAGGAACTGGAAGAGAACGTCGTCCTCGAACAGCTGCAGGACGATCCGGAAAATCGCTCCGAAACCGAAGTCGAAGTTGAACGCGAAAAAGCACAAGACTCGGAGCATGACACCGAGCTACTTTCCGAGCGGGAACTCCTGGTCGATAACGATCATAATAACGAAGCCGATTTCGAACGGCTCATGGAGATGTCTCAGGAATGGTCGGAAGATAACAGTCCCTCCGGTTCACGAGTTTCGTCCAACCGTATGGACGACATATCCGATCGGCAACACGATGCCATTGCCAACCTGACTGAACAGGCCGACACATTACAAGAATACCTGCTGGAGCAATTCTCCTTTTTTGAATGTGATGATGAACTGCGAGAGTTCGGTGAATACCTGATTCAGAACCTGGACAAGAACGGTCGCCTGCAAAGTTCCCTGGCGGAGATTTCCCAGGTCTACGGTCGGATCATCGACATTGAACGCGCGGAAGAGGCCCTGCAACTGATCCAGAAACTCGACCCACCTGGTGTGGGAGCGAGAAATGTGAAAGAGTGCCTGCTATTACAACTCACTGATGAAACCCCATTTCGTGATGTGCTGGTGACCTTGATTACCGAACACTTCGAGGACATGGGCAAGAACCGCTTGCCGGTGATTACTCGCAAGACAGGTTACTCGATTGAGCTGATCAAAGCGGCGGAAGAAGAATTACGCAAACTGAATCCCTTTCCCGGTCGGGGTTACGAAGAAGTCTCGGTTCAACGTGTCACTGCAGACCTTAAGGTCGAGCAAGACGACGACGGTAAGTGGACTGTTGAGCTGATCGATGAGTACATCCCGGAACTCCGGATCAGCCCTCGCTACATTCGGATGATGCAGAACAATCCTGATGCTGAAACGAAAGCGTTCATCAAGAAAAAAGTAGAATCAGCAACGTGGTTAATTGAGTCCATCGAGCAACGGTATGGAACGATCAAAGCCGTGGCTCAGGCGATCATCGATCACCAGTCTGATTTTCTGGAGAATGGTCCCCAGAGCATCGTTCCTCTCAAGATGCAGCAGATTGCGGATGTCGTCGGACGGCATGTGACAACCGTGTCCCGCGCTGTGGATGACAAATGGATCCAGACCCCACGTGGCTTGTATCCGCTGAAGCGTTTCTTCGGTGGCGGGACCACCACGGCCGATGGAGAAGAAGTCGCCTGGGAGAACATTCGTCGCAAGCTGAAAGAAGTAATCGACGGTGAAGACAAACAAAGCCCACTCAGCGACGACGCCCTGGTCGATGCCCTCGCCAAAGAAGGATTGACCCTCGCCCGCCGTACCGTCACGAAGTACCGCAAAAAAATGGGCATTCCATCGTCACGGGAACGCCGCGAGTATTAAGGCAACACCGCGAGGACATTTTGGGATGTCTGGACGGAAGGTATCCAGAGGAGACGTTCTCTTTTCGAACGCCGGAGGATTGAATATCTCTAAGGAGAGGGTTCTACATGTAGAGGGGATCCTGACCGTCCGACAGGACCGTTTCGCCGATCGCCTCCACGATGCCCGAGCCGAATCCTTCCGCTATTGCGACGACGAGAGCATTAGCTTCGCTGTTTGAGTTGATCAAACTCTGGACATCATACGCCGTAAAAACGATCGTTCCGTTTCCGTTTCCGTTTCCGTTGGTGGCTGGGCGCTTGCAACAGTTGGAACAGCAGGTGCCGTCAGCACCATTGGTAAATTGAGTCTGGCTTATAGTGCTGGACGAGTTGCTTATTCAGGTGGCCAGGATGGCAAACTGGACTTTGCTTTGGATGCCGTGTCCATGGGAGGTTATGGGTTAGCAGCTAAACTGGGAAAAGCGACATTCCGGGGTGCGAGCGCATTACAAACAGTTGCCCGAGAACATCACGCTGATCCAACTACCTGCTTACAGTCCCAAACTCAACCCGATCGAGAACCGGTGGTACTGTTTGAGAAGTCGCATCACTGGAGCAATTGTTCGTATGCCGATTACGAGGAGTTGGAAGAAGCCTCCGTCGTTGCGTGGCAACATAGCGTCCTGGATCCAGAACTCATGAAAACCGTCTGCGCGGCCCCCTGGCTGCAACGCGTTATTTCAAGTTAGGATTGGTAGTTAGTTCAAAGCATCGTTGATTGTTCATTGATAGTTCATGATTTCGAGCAGTCTATTTAATAAACAGATCATCCAGACTGAAATCGGTGAAGACAATTTTCAGGCAATCCTCTGTTTCGTAAAGACAGCCGATGCGACCGTTGGCAAGTTGGCAGAGGACGTTGTAACCGAGGTACTCCGGTTCGATCTCGCGGGCGGTTAACCAGTGTTCTCCGCCATCGCGGCTGTAGAAGACGGTTCCATGCAATCGCCAACGTCGGGAATTGGGGCCGCAGTGCAGCAGAAGGTCTTCACCATCGTGCTGATACCGGATCAAGCTTGCCATACAATGCGGCGTGACGAATTCAGTCAGGAAAGTATGGGTGGACCAGGTCTCGCCTCCGTCGGTACTCCGGGATAGTTTTCGGTAAATACCGCCATCCTGATCACGAGAGGAAAGAAGTAGTTCGCCCGTTGCCAGTTCGACCACCTGAGCTTCATTCCCCTGGCCTTGCTCAGTGGGTTCGGCAATAGGCTCGGACAGATGCCAGGTCTCTCCATCATCATCGCTATAGGAAGCGGAGTTTCTCGTGTAACGGTCAGCATCGCCGACGGGAAAAACCTCATAGTTGGGAAACAGGATTCGTCCGGCATGTTCGCCCGTGGTCAATTGAATGCCAACACCAGGGCTCCCCAAACTGATGGCTCCTTCTCGCCGGAAAGCGCGAGTCACGTCTCGCGGTTCGGACCAACTCTGGCCTTCATCATCGGAATGCATCAGGAAGAGACGCACATTTTTCGGGCCATCGTAACCGGCGAGCGCACGGACCGTGTGATCTGTTTTACGGGCGTGTACCCCATGAGGAAAGTGAATGTAACGCAGCAGGATACGTCCTGAATCAAGGACGATCATGCAGGGGTCGTTGAGTGAGTCGCTCCCCGCTTCTGCGATTAGTTCGATGGACGACCATGTTTTTCCATTGTCCGTGCTGCGTCGCATGACAAGATCGTTCTCACTGTGATCGTGCAATCCGAGTCGACGTTCCGCAACGGCGAGCAGTGCGCCGGAATTCGTTTTTACCAGTGAGGGGATCCGGTAACCATACTCTTCGCCATTGAGGGTTTCGTACTCAAACAATACCTGAGGTTCTTTAGCATGACTGGAAGGCTCTTCTGCTGCAAGTTGAGTGACCATGCTCGTCGAAGCGATCAGCAGAAGTGGCATTCCCAAGAGAAGAGTCAGTCGCAGGCGAGAAGGCATAAGGCTGTTCCGAAGTGAAAATAGAGTGTGATGAAGCAGTGTGAGTCGAAGGGATAGTTCCATCTTGATGGAAGAGAGAACTGGAAACAACCGGTGAACTGGCTCATCCTACTTGTTTCGGCAGTAGACAAGGGCTCTCAAGTGACATTCTTTAAACCTGCTTTAACGGCCAGGTAGTAGAGATGGTTCTTTCCATGACCCCAGTACAAGCGGGAGCGGTCCCACCAGTTCAAATCATATTCTGGCGCATATTGCCATTTTAAATTCCATGTTTCACGGAACTGGGGCAGCATGCCGTACACCGATTTGGCGTCGGCATGAACAGTGCCGCAGGCGAGAAGTCGCGGGAGATAATACACCTTCTGCGCGGCGGGAAAGAGACGTAGCCATAAGTCGTAATCGAGCGCCCAATGCAAGTCTTCTTTCAAACCACTTACCTGCAGGAAAAGTTCCCGTCGAAAAAAGACGGCCGGTTGTAGTACGAAGCTGACGGGGTGCAGCAAGATGGTTTTCATCGAATTGAGGGGCTGGCTCGGAAAGGCAACGGTTCGATTCCCGTCGGCGTCAACAAATTCGCCGTCGCCGTAAACGATGTCGAGTTCCGGATCGGTCTGGAAGAGTTCGACGACCTGGCTCAATACGTTGTCCGTGGCGTAGTAATCATCCGAGTTAATCCAGGCGACGATGTCTCCTTGTGCGGCTGCGATTCCCGAGTTGATCGCCGCCGCCTGACCCCCATCCTTCTTTGAGACCCAGGAAATCGAGTCGCCATATTCTTGGAGCACGGCAACGGAACCATCCGTAGATTCACCATCGCGCACAATGATTTCAAAATCATCAAGCTGTTGAGCAAAACAGGAATCGAGACAACGCCTCAGGTATTGTTCCTGATTTAAACTGGGAATGACGAAAGAGACGCTACACATGGAAAGTCGCATTTGGAAGAAAGTAGGTCGAGTAAGAGAACTTTCGTTTTAACACATCGAATTGTCTTTTCGCAATCAGCGGTTACCGGCTGAAATTCTTTGATGGCGGTGAAATACCTATGGCGGATTTGTCGGGCGGTAGCCAATTATGATACTTTATCAGCTCGAAACCCCTGTTTTAAATCCCTCCCGATAGAGCGTTCTTGATGAAACCAACTTCCCTCCGAGTTCTGCTACTCACCTTGGCCTGCTCTCTGATTGCTGTCGAATCCCACGCACAGGATGATCCCTTTGCAACTCAAGTTCGCCCCACACCCAAATTAACTCCCGCGGAAGAGCAACAGAAACTGAGTGTGCCCGATGGTTTCGAGATTCAGTTGTTCGCGGCAGATCCGCAAATCAGCAAGCCGTTGAACATGGCGTTCGATAAAGACGGACGATTGTGGATTACTGATACACTTGAGTACCCTTTTCCCGTTAAAGAAGGAGAGGCGGGGCGCGACTCGATTAAGATTCTGGAAGATACGGATGGCGACGGAACGGCGGATAAAATCACGACGTTTGTGGATGGGCTCAATATCCCGATGGGGTTGATTCCGTACAAAGATGGAGTCATTGCCTTCAGTATCCCGAATATCTGGTTCTTCCGCGATACCGATGGCGACGGCAAAGCAGATCAGCGGGAAAAACTTTATGGCCCCGTCGGTTTCGATCGAGACACACATGGGCTGCATAACAGTTTTCGAAGGCACTTCAGTAACTGGCTGCATGTGAATCATGGATTCAGTAATAACACGACCGTAGCGGGGAGCGATGGTCATGTGGTGAAGATGAATTCCGGAAACACATATCGTCTTCAATTGGATGGATCACGAGTCGAGCAGTTTACGCACGGGCAGGTGAATCCATTCGGAACGGCACTGGACCCATTGGGGAACCTGTTCACTGCCGACTGTCACAGCAAGCCTGTTTATCAATTGCTGCACGGTGGCTATTACCCCAGTTTCGGTAAGCCGGATGATGGCTTGGGGTATGTCCCTCCTATGATGGACCACCAACATGGGTCGACTGCGATTGCTGGGTTGTCCGTGTACATAGGCGATAACTTCCCACCCGAGTATCGCGGCAATACGTTCTCTGGCAACGTGATGACAAGTCGCGTCAATCGGGACAAGCTGGAGTTTCATGGTTCGACGATTACTGCTGTCGAAGAGGAAGACTTTGTCATTAGTGAAGACCCCTGGTTCCGTCCCGTCGATGTGCGAACTGGACCTGACGGTGCTTTGTACATCGCTGACTTCTACAACAAAATTATTGGTCACTACGAAGTCGACTTGAATCATCCCGAACGGGACCGAACGAGTGGCCGTATCTGGCGAATCGTTTACACCGGTGATCATCCCGAAACGGAACCGGCTACGAAAGCGACGCCCCTTGGCGACGCTGCGCTTGCTGTTCTAATCGAGAATCTGGATCACGTGACCTTAACGCAGCGGATGCTAGCTTCGTACGAAATCATTGACCGTATCGGTGCTGAAGCGGAACAGCCTCTTCGAAAGGTTCTGGGAACAAGCGACAGTCCTTATGTGCGGAGTCATGCTCTCTGGATTCTGAAAGCGATTGGGAAAGTAACTGAAAGTGATTTCCAACAGGCGGCGGAAGACTCGCAAGCAATGGTAAGGACCCACGCGATGAAGGCTCTGGCCGAAACAGGCGATTGGTCGGAGGTTCATTCTGAACTGACGAAAGCGGGGTTAAACGACAAGGACTCATTCGTCAAGCGAGCAGCAGCGGAAGCACTGGCCCAACATCCCCGACAGGGAAATATTGAGTTGTTGCTCACCGCCTTGACGACCGTTCCTGAGGAGGACAATCATCTGCGGCAGATGATTCGTATCGCCATCAAAAAGAGTGGGTTGAATTCGGATGTTTTAAATTCAGTCGACTTCGCGGCTTTATCCAAACAGGATGCTACCGAGTTAGTCGACATTATGCCTGCCGTCGATACTCCTGCGGCGGCGATCTTTATGCAGTTCTTCCTGGAGAATTTTGAACCCACGGCGGAACAGTCTTCCCGGTTACTGCGGGAAGCAGCCAATCTGATTCCCCCTGATCAACTGGGGTCATTAATTCCACTCGCCCGAAAACAGTCGAGTCACGATATCAATTTGCAACGGGAATTGATTCTGTCGATCTTGAATGGTTTGCAGCAACGAGGAACGCCGGTGCCGGATCGGCTGGTCTCCTGGGCTGAAGAAATTACGACGGAGTTACTGGAGACCTCATTGAACGAACTGGCCGGATGGCGATTCCGTGAGCATCCGGATGCGACCAGTATCTCGATTCCCTGGGGCTTGAATGAGCGAACGACGCAACAGACTGGTAAGTCATCCCTTTTTATCGACAGTATTGTCTATGGTGAAGGTGAGATCGGTTTACTGCTTTCCAAACCGTTTGCTTTACCGAGGAAACTGGAGTTCGATATTAGTGGCCATCTGGGCCCGCCCGACCAACCAGCGAATCAGCTGAATCTCGTTCGTCTACGTCTGGTCGACACGGGAGAGATTATTCAACAGGAACTGGCGCCCAGGAACGACGTCGCCACACATGTAGCATGGGAACTTTCCCAGTGGGCAGGGCAGAAAGGGATTTTAGAGGTGGTTGATGGTGATGCGGGGAACGCTTACGCCTGGATCGCCATCGGCAATTTGCCCAAAAGCATACTTTCTCTTCCCACTGCGCCTCCCCGACGTAATGTCGAGAACATTCGCAATTTTGCCCGACTGGTGAGGGAATTCAAATTGGAGCCTCACTTGATGGATCTCCGTCATCTTCTGGAGGGAGAACAGTTTGATCGGACTACTGAATTGGAAATTGTGAATGCGATTGTACTGCTGGAACCGACGACGAACTTCGGCGCTCTAGTCCCCTTGGTGGGAGACCTTTCCACCCCGGACGAATTGCAACAGGCTCTTGTCAAGGCGTTCGCTCAGACGGAGGGCGAGTCCGAGGCCTACGGTCACGAGTTACTTGTGAAGGCATTCCAGACGGTACCCCAGCGATTGCAACTTCAACTGGCGGAGCGACTCGCAACGACATCGGTCGGTCAGGAAGAGCTGCTCTCATTGATCAGCGACGGCAAAGCGTCTGCCCGGTTGTTATTGCGAAACACGGTGCAGGACCGACTTGAGTCGGCCGGCACGCCCGAGGTGAAGGAGCAGGTCGCCGAGCTGACAAAATCTTTACCGGCAGTTCAGGACGAAATCGCCAACTTGATCGTCGCTCGAACGGAAGCGCAGAAACAGCACGCAGGTGATTTGGGACAGGGGCAGGCTCTGTATAAGAAGCATTGTTCTGTCTGTCACAAGATTGGCAGTGAAGGGGCCCTCGTCGGTCCCCAACTGGATGGCATTGGTGGTCGAGGGATGGAGCGTATCATTGAGGACATCCTCGATCCGAACCGAAACGTCGACACGATGTTCCGATCTACCACGATCATTACGGACGAAGGTAAGATCATCACCGGTTTGATTCGACGCGAAGAAGGGACGAATCTGATTCTCGTCGACAACAAAGGGAAAGAATTTGCTGTCGCTCTAGATGAGATAGACGAGCAGATCACATCACGGAATTCGCTGATGCCTGAGAATGTGTCGGAACTGATGAACG
Organism: Polystyrenella longa; assembly: GCF_007750395.1. GTDB lineage: Bacteria > Planctomycetota > Planctomycetia > Planctomycetales > Planctomycetaceae > Polystyrenella > Polystyrenella longa. The sequence continues at coordinate 712,111 of NZ_CP036281.1, forward strand.
AGTCTGAGTTTCAGGATCTCGTGGCCTATCTGCTGACACAGCGGGGCAAGTAGGTTCTGCTTTAACAATTTATAAATGTCGAGTGACATACAAATTCATTTTTGAAACACAAAGTCACGAAGGACACAAAGAACTGGGCAACTAACAAAATGATCTCCGATCACCTAGGCTCAATGAAAGCCAATCCTCTTTTGGACTCCAGGATCATTTGCTGCAGAAAACGTTTGTGAACTTTCCATCACGGAACCAATTGTTTTGTTTCCCTGGCCTTTTCGAGCCTCCGTGTTTCAAATAAACACGATGCAATACCCTGACAATTAGCGATAGACAGAGCAGCACGTCAGTCTCAGCCTACCTTGCACCTTTCTGCATTGCTCCGCTAGGATGACGGCGCGGTTGCTGCGTGATTCGGAATGGTATCGGATTTGCGTAGAACAGAGCCTATAGCGTGATTACCAGACCAGAAAACCAGCGGCAGGAGAGCAAAAGACGTGGCATTATCGAGTAGTCATAGTTTTGATGTCATCGTAATCGGAACAGGCCCTGGCGGAGAAGGGGCCGCTATGCAAGCGGCCAAGATGGGCTATTCCGTTGCTACCATCGAAAAGCAGCAACTGATTGGTGGAAACTGTACCCATAAAGGGACGATCCCCAGTAAAGCACTGCGATACGCAATCTTTCAAACGACAAGCCTTCTTGATGGCCGATTTGTTGACTCCGAAACTCTTGCATCAGCGCGGTCCTTTGCGAATCTGCGACGGTCAGCTGGGACGGTGATTGATAAACAGGTCAAAATGCGCCAAAGCTTTTATGACCGAAACGAGGTTTACGTCTATCACGGACATGCCAAGCTCGCCGGTCCTAACATGGTGGAGGTCTACGACGAACTGGGCGGGAAACGCGAGGTGCAGGCGAAGTCGATTATCATCGCGACCGGTTCACGCCCTTTTCGACCTACCAACATCGACTTCTCCCATCCCTTCCTGCACGACAGCGATACGATTCTCGACTTGAAGGAGACACCCCGCTCCATCAGCATTTTCGGCGCGGGAGTGGTCGGGTGCGAATATGCATCGATGTTCAAAAACCTGGGGGTGAAGGTTAATCTGATCAACACTCGTGAACAGTTACTGGAATTCCTCGATGACGAAATCATCGACGCGCTCAGTTATCATTTACGCGAAAAAGGGGTGGTTATTCGGCACCGGGAAGCGTTCGAGCGCGTCGAGACCGTCTCTGACGGCGTGGTTCTGCACCTCGTCTCGGGGAAGCAAATCAAATCCGATGTGCTGCTTTGGGCTGCCGGTCGTGCCGGAAACTCGGAAAACCTGGGCTTGGAATCGGTGGGGATCACTCCTAACAGCCGGGGCCAGATTGATGTCGATGAACATTTCCGGGCGGCTGAGAATATCTACGCCGTCGGAGACGTTATCGGACGGCCTTCGCTCGCTAGTGCGGCCTATGTTCAGGGGCGATATGCGGCTCAGCATATGCTGAAAGGGGAATGCGAACAGTCCTTGGTGGAAGATATTCCAACCGGGATTTATACCAGCCCGGAGATCAGTTCCCTGGGGAAAACGGAACGGGAACTGACCGACCTGGGAGTCCCTTACGAAGTGGGACAGTCGATTTTCAAAAGCCTTGCCCGGGCTCAGATTACTGGCCAGACGGTTGGGATGTTGAAAATTCTATTCCACCGTGAGACGCTGCAATTGTTGGGTATTCATTGCTTTGGGGCCAACGCTTCGGAGATTATTCACATTGGCCAGGCGATCATGTCGCAACCGGGGGAACAGAATTCGCTCCGGTACTTCGTCAACTCGACGTTTAATTATCCGACAATGGCGGAAGCGTATCGGGTCGCCGCCCTGAATGGTCTCAATCGGCTCTTTTAGAGTGATTGACGGTCTATGCGGCATCTTTGTGCAAGAGTCATCTAATAAAGCGTGGTTTTTCGCTATAGATCGATTCTGGCCCTCTGCGCACTGGCAAATGCAGTCATTAATTTTATGCAATCTTCCTTCCGTAAGATTCTTATCGGCGCCGTGTTCTTCCTGATCACGAATATCATCGCGATCTTTGGCTACTGGTACGCCGGGTGGGACATTCTGGAAGCAGTCTACATGGTGGTGATTACCATTTATGGCGTTGGTTACGGGGAAGTGCGTCCCATCGAAACTGATGTGATGAAAATCTTCACGATTGGTGTCATCGTCACTGGTTGTACGTCGGCCATTTATGTCCTCGGTGGATTCGTGCAGTTAATTGCCGAAGGAGAGTTGAAACGTGTTCTGGGAGTGCGACGAATGACATTAGGGATTGAGAAACTTTCGAATCATGTGATCGTCTGCGGCTTCGGCCGGGTTGGTCGAATACTGGCGCGGGAACTGACCGAGTCAGGACAGGAATTCGTCGTGATCGACACCGATCAGGAACGACTCCAGGAGGCCGAGAATAACGGCTTATTTGTGATTATTGGCGACGCAACCGAAGAAAAGATTCTGGATGCGGCTGGAGTTAAAAAGGCGCGCGTTGTCGCCAGCGTACTACCTAACGACGCGGCGAATGTCTTCATTACGCTCACAGTTCGTGAACTCAATCCAGACGTGGAAATCATCGCCCGGGGTGAGTCTCCCTCGACCGAGAAAAAGCTTCTTCGATCAGGGGCGACCAAGGTGGTTCTGCCGGCTGCCATCGGCGCGACGCGTATTGCCCGGTTGATTACTCATCCCTCCGCAGAAGAACTGCTAATGGGCTCATTTACCAAGACGAGTTTGAATGAAGATCTCGATCAGATTGGTCTGCAGATCAATGAGATCCTAATTGAATCCGGATCGCCCATTGCGGACAATCCTCTGTCCGATTTCTGTCTGGGGAAAATGAATCAATTCGTTGTTGTCGCGGTCCGTCACTCGGACGAATCGGTCAATCGAAATCCAGAGCCAGATTATCAGGTCCAGGTGGGTGATACCCTGATCGTACTTGCCCATCGAAGTGCGGTCCCGCAGATACGTGAGAAAGTCGCGCGAAGGGAGATTTATTACCGAGGCGCTCGTGGCTGATTCTCCAGTTCGGGCTGGAGAGAGAGGGGAAGATTTTTCATTGAGAATTCGCAATTCCGGCAAGCCAGACCGCCGATCGGGGCTGGGCGGCTTGTAGATCGTTCGACTGTGGGGTAAGGTCGACTGCAGTTTGGGTTGAATTGCTACGGCGATGGAATGAGGAGAATTCTGTCCCGGTGGTCAGAAACCTTTGCGGCGAGCAATTCCATGCGTGCTTAAAGTGTGTGCTTAAATGCGTAATGTTTGAGCGTTCGATGTTTTTGCGGTCGACGGAACGTCCGTTAAAAAGATATTTTTGTAAAAAAGTAACGCCATTTTTGCAGACAGTTTAGCAATTGTGCGATTGCAGCGAATGGTTGTGACTTTAGTGCCTGATAAGGACTCATCACGGCACAAGCCTTGCTCTAAGGTTAGCTTCCCACAGGAGGTGCTCTTCTGCTTCCGATATGATTCCACGCCCATCGAACACTGTTTCCATGTTGTCGCGCCGGGATTGGCAGAATGCCTCTTTTCTCCACGGAGCATATCCGTGGCCAGGGATGGCAAATTAACAACGGCCCGTACGATGTAGGAAACTTCAAACGGGCTCCACTACTGGAGCATAATGTAAATGAAACCGTCTACCGCAGAATCTTCATCGAGCACATCGGGAATTGGTTCCTCATTCGGAGGAAGCTCATCCGCTCCCGCTGGCCGCTCAGCGAGGCTCGCAGCTATTTCTGCAGTCACTAACTACAAATCATCGAATCCACCCATGGACTTCATGGCTACCCCTACGCAAGACCTGTTTTGTCGAAACGTTTTTCATAAGACCATTATGAAAGAACGCCTACCCAAAAGTGTCTTCAAATCGCTGATTAAAACGATTGAAGAGGGTACCAAACTCGAACCTGAAACCGCCGATGCCGTGGCGACCGCCATGAAAGACTGGGCAATGGAAAAAGGGGCGACTCACTACGCTCACGTTTTCTATCCGCTGACCGGTTCAACGGCTGAAAAACACGACAGCTTCCTGATTCCGACCGGCGATGGTACCGCCATGGCTGAGTTCAGCGGGAGCCAGTTGATTCAGGGTGAACCAGACGGTTCCAGCTTCCCTACTGGTGGTATTCGTCAGACATTTGAGGCCCGCGGTTACACCATCTGGGACGTCACCAGCCCCGCCTATATTCTGGAAAACACCAACGGAACGACCTTGTGTATTCCGACGGCGTTTGTTTCCTGGACAGGTGAAGCTCTCGACAAAAAGACTCCGGTTCTTCGCTCGATGCAAGCTTTGAACGTACAGGCTCAACGTATCCTGAAGTTGTTCGGCCACGAAGATGCCGCCTTGGTTAGTTCAACCGCTGGCCCGGAACAGGAATACTTCCTGATCGACCGAAACTTCTTCTTTTCCCGCCCTGACCTGATCAACGCGGGACGAACCCTCTTCGGTGCGAAACCTCCGAAAGGGCAGGAGTTCGACGATCATTACTTCGGTGCGATTCCCGAACGTGTTCTGTCTTACATGTTCGACGTAGAACGAGAACTGTTCAAACTGGGTATTCCGGTTAAAACTCGTCACAACGAAGTGGCTCCCGGACAATACGAGATTGCCCCGATTTTCGAATCAGCCAACATTGCGACCGACCATCAGCAATTGGTGATGCTGACCCTTCGTAAAGTTGCCGAGAAATACGGCATGGCCTGCCTGACCCACGAAAAACCATTCGCGGGCGTCAACGGTTCCGGAAAACACGTGAACTGGTCACTGGGTAGCAAAAGCCAGGGCAACATGCTCGATCCAGGGGATACTCCGCACGAGAATGCTCAGTTCCTGCTCGTTTGTGCTGCCGTTATTCGCGCTGTACACAAGCATCAGGGTCTGCTCCGTTCTGTTGTGGCCTCAGCCTCGAACGACCATCGACTGGGAGCAAACGAAGCTCCTCCAGCGATCATGTCGATCTTCCTGGGCGATCAACTGACCGACGTTTTCGAACAGATCAAAACGGGTGGAGCCAACAGCTCGCTGCCCAGAGGAACCTTGACCGTCGGCGTTGATGTACTGCCACCGCTGCCGAAAGACGCCGGTGACCGTAACCGAACCAGCCCATTCGCATTTACCGGTAATCGTTTCGAGTTTCGTGCTGTCGGTTCGAACCAGTCAATCGCAGGTCCGCTCGTCGCCATGAATACCATCGTGGCTGAGTCTCTCGACTACTGTGCGACCCAACTGGAACAAGCGACTGGTGGTGATCCTGCCAAGTTGAACGAAGCATTGCAGAAATTGTTGACTCAGATCATGACCGATCACGGAACCATCGTCTTCAATGGCGACGGTTACTCGGACGCATGGCACAAAGAGGCGGCCGAACGCGGCTTGCTCAATCTGAAAACGACAGCCGATGCACTGCCTGCCCTGAAAGACAAATCAGTCAAAGATCTGTTCACCAAGTACAACGTACTGAGTGAACGCGAACTCGACTCGCGTCTCGATATCTACCTCGAGCAGTATTGCATGACCGTGCAGGTTGAAGCGAACCTGACTCTGGAGATTGCCCGGACGTTAATCTTCCCGGCCGTCGTACGGTATCAGAATGAGTTGGCTTCCACCTGTGCTAACCTGAAGTTCCTCGGTTACGATTTTGACATGAAAACCCTCGACAAGATCACCACCTTGGTTAAAGGGTTGCAGGATTCCACTTCCAAATTGGAAGAAATTCTGAGTAAAGAACATGAGAGTGATCTGGAAGTTCAAGCCGAAATCATCCGCGATACTTTTCTTCCGGCAATGATGGATGTACGTGGATACGCGGATGAATTGGAAGGAATCGTCGCTGACGATCTCTGGCCTCTGCCGACCTACCAGGAAATGCTCTTCATTCGCTAGTCCGATGAAGTGCTGCTCTCCTGGAGAGAAAGACTGAATACAAAAGGCGTGGTTGTCTCATGATGACCACGCCTTTCTTTGTGTTGCTTTGAAGTTCAATTGTCCAACCAGTCTTCAGGTTAATTGACTTTTATCGAGGTGACTTGCCTGCCAGGTTGGACAGGCGATATTCTGTAGTATCCCTCCTGTTGTGATCGCTTTAAAAGGTTTAATAATGCGAGTTGCCTTCTTCAGTACCAAACCTTACGACCGCGAATTCTTTGAACAAGCCAATGCGGATCATGCGCATGAGCTTGTCTGTTTCGAGCCTCGATTGTCGGTTCAAACCAGCCAGTTGGCCAATGGGTACGAAGCGGTATGTGCCTTTGTAAATGATCAACTCGATGCGGAGGTCCTTGAGGTATTGGCGAATGGGGGAACGAAATACATTGCCTTGCGTTGTGCTGGTTTCAACAATGTCGATCTCGAACGAGCCAAACAACTGAGGTTGCAAATTGTACGTGTTCCCGCGTATTCGCCGTACTCTGTCGCGGAACATTCAGTCGGTCTGATGCTGACGTTGAATCGAAAAATTCATCGGGCGTACTCTCGGGTAAGGGAGGGCAACTTCAGCTTGAATGGGCTACTCGGGTTTGATCTGCACGGCAAGACAGTCGGAATTGTTGGCACGGGAAAAATCGGTGAACTGGTTGCACGCATTCTGGCCGGCTTCGGTTGCCGCTTGCTCGGTTTCGATATGCGTCCCAATCCGGGCTGCACCAATCTGGGCATGGAATACGTTCCGCTCGAACAACTTCTCCAGGAAAGTGACGTGGTCAGCCTGCATTGCCCACTGACGCCGGAAACGCATTACTTAGTCAACGAAGAGACCATCGCGCAAATGAAGCCGGGCGTGATGCTGATCAATACCAGCCGAGGTGGTGTGATTGACACCCGGGCAGCGATTACCGGATTGAAATCTGGAAAGATCGGTTCACTCGGAATCGATGTTTATGAAGAAGAATCGGACTACTTCTTTGAAGACATATCGCAGCAATGGATTGCCGATGATGTACTCGCCCGGTTACTGACATTTCCCAATGTGATCGTCACGGGGCATCAGGGTTTCTTTACGCAGGAAGCACTCACTGCGATTGCCCAGACCACGTTACAGAACCTGAGTGATCTCGCCGAAACGGGTCGTTGTAAAAACGAAGTTCTGTGATGAGCGGGAAGTGACCGTTTGCGGATCTAAGTGCAGGTCGGGTCGTCCTGATCCCAGGGCGACCTTTCGGGCGATGGATACGCTGGTTTTTTAGGCAGACAGGTTTCTTCGCCCAGTTGGCGGGCGAGCGTCAGGTTTTGCTGGAGGTGCTCCAGGTTCAGGCTGCCGACGACCAGGCTTGTGACATACGGATTGGAAAACAGAAACCGGATCGCTTCACGCGGGCTGAGGTGACCGGCCGAGAGTCCTTTTTTGACGACGACCGGCATCCCTCTTTTGGAGGCTTCCAGAATCACCGGCTCGTGGGAACGATCTTCGAGGTGGTACTCCACCATCAACAAATCGGCCCATTCCAGGGAAAGGGTCGCTGCCTCAATTGTCTTGCCACTCAGGCCAATGGCGCCGATGTCTCCCTTGGCCTTCCGTTGTTGGAGGACTTCCACCACGTCGGTTTGCTGCAGAACTTCGACATCATTTGCGGAGGAATGAATCAGGACAATGTCGAGATAGTCTGTTTGTAATAATGCGAGGCTACGATCCAGGCTGGCGTTAATGGAGGGCGCAGAAAAGTCATAATGCGATTCGCCATCAATGAATTGTTCGCCTACTTTGGTCGACAGAATGTATTCCTGGCGTCGATGTGAAATTCCCTGACCGATTCGTTCTTCGCTTAGCCCGTAGGCCGGGGCGGTATCGATGTATCCGATTCCCAAATCCAGTACGGCATTGAGTAACCGTGCTGACTCTGCTTCGCTGGGCAGGTCGTAGGCTGTAGGATATTTGATCTTCTGATTCCGGCCAATTTTGAAAGCGCCGAAGCCGAGAGGTTGGGAAGCGAGATCGATCATAATAAGCTTTGCCGCCGGAGTGGGCACAAGGTCAGGCGACGTGTTTCGCCGAGGTTTGACTTAGTTGGGAAAAGTCCGACCACTCCGTTTCCTGTTCCCAGGGAGGTAAGGCAACATCAGGACGGGGCCAGGTGGCGATCGTTTTTTGAAGCGATGCTGTATTGGCAATTGGACTGGAAAGTAGGGGGATGAGATCCTCCAGCAAATGTTCGCTGAGTTGCGGTGCCAATGCAAGTTTCGTTGGCCAGGCGGTCCAGATGTTTTGTTCGTGCAGGAAGTAAGCTTGCTCGGGCCGTTTCCCTTCTGGAGTGACTGGTTCAGCCCGGTCGACGCGATAGGAGGACCATTCCGTGGCAGACAGGCTAATCCCCGGAATCGCCGAAGAGAGTTCATCGGCAGCAAAGGCAAGGAGTTCTTCTCGCGGCATGTTCACGCCGAGTTCAGCAATTTGCCCCCCCAGTTGCCAGGCAGTCTGGCCAGAGGAAGTCTGTTCGCTGCTGATAGTGACTCGTGTTTTGGCTCCATCAACACAGTGTCCGTTGAGCCACGGAAGATCGCCCCGCACGACAACCATGTGCAGTGGTCGTGCTTGTCCTACCGTGGTCGAAAGTCCACATTGTTCTCGAAGGGGGATGTTACCTTTGCCCGCTGTGAAGACGACCTGTTCCGGTTGCAGAGATAATGTTCGGGAGCATTCGGAAGAGTGGATTTGAATTTGTTCGAGGGTTCCCTTGGGAGTCAGATTGAATTTGACTCCGTCCTGCGCGTCGATTTTCAGTAGGCAGTCCCGGTGGTTTTTTAGAAAATTCTGCAAGAGTCCGGCCGGGGAAAGGACTTGTTCTTCCAGTCGGGCGAGGGTGCCGGGGCACTCTTTTAAAACTTCTGGACGCTCGGTTTCGCAGAGCGAAGTGGGGGCGACGCGTAAACCGACCTGGGCACCGATCATACCGAGTCGGGACCTAAGAGATTCTGTTCTCCAGAGATAGCAGGAGTCGGAGCGGAGGGGAGTTTCGCTGAGGTCGGGCGTTCGTTCGCCAGCGAGACAGGCTTTCCAAATTCCGGGCATTTCTCGAATCTGAGCTGCGGAGCGAGTCAGCATTCCCTGAAGTGTGTATTTCAACCCGCCATGGATGATTCCCTGCGATGCAATGGTCTGTCCTGACCCCAGTGCCTGCGACTCCAGCAAAACGGCGGAATATCCCCGTTCAACCAACTGGTCTAGCAACCAGAGTCCGGCAATTCCACCACCAAACAGCACGACCTGTACCGGCAGAACTTCTGTTGAATTGTCCCGAGTACGCGCCTCCATGCGTCGCTCCTTCAAGAAAAATAGCGTGATTCTCCCGTATTATAATTAAAGGAGAAAAGGACGAACAGACTGGTTTTTAATCACAAAAAAAGGGCCAGATGAACTCCGGCCCTTGAGTATTCTGTTCGTTTTTACGATTGAACTCTATTTCTCGACCAGCCAGATATTTCGGTAGAGGACGGGGTTACCGTGGTCCTGGAGGAAGAGCGGGCCGGGCTCATCGCTTTCGGCGAATGGAGCGGCACGTGTGGGACCTTCAACGGGAGTTTTGTCCTGAACGAGGACTCCGTTGTGGCGAACGGTGATGGTTGCCGGTTCGACTTTGGTTCCCTTGTCGTTATAAACAGGGGCGGTAAAGTCGATGTCGTATGTCTGCCAGGTGAGAGGGGGGGAGCACATATTAATTGAGGGTGATTGAGTTGCGTAGATTGCGCCACATTCATTGTCCAAACCGGCGAGTCCAAACGAGTCTAGCATCTGCACTTCATAGCGGCCCTGGAGATAACAGCCACTGTTGCCCCGTTGTTGGCCTAAGGCGAAGGGCATGAAGGGGAGTTTGAATTCGATGTGCAGGTGGCAGTCTTTAAATGTCTTTTTGCTGGTTACTCCCTGCTTGAGAAAACCTTCCTCGGTGACTTGGCCGTTTTCGAAATGGTCGCCGCTCGTTCCGTCGAATAGAACGACCGCGCCTTCGGCTGGTTTGGCACCGAGTGTCGGACTTTTCCGAGACTGCTTTTCAAGAACCCCCAGTTCATCGCCAAAGCCTTTGTCATTCACGATTCGAATCTTTCCCTCGTTTACGATTCCGACGACATCACTTTCACTGCTCGTTAACAGAACGTGATCACCGTCGATCTTGCCAGTTCCCTGGGGAGTCTCTTTACCTTTCCAGCCATCGCCCGGTAATCCACCGACGTAGACACGGAATTCGAAATTTTCGTCCCCGCGAGAGACCAGTTGCAAACCGTACTTGGCTTGGCCGTCGTCAGTTGTAACTTCACCGACATATTCTCCCTGATGGGAGAAATCGGCTGGAGCCGATTCGACATCGGCGTAAGCGATTTTCATTTTGTTCTCCGGTTCGTCGGCGGATAACAGAGCCGGAAAGCAGAAAGTCAGCAGAAGTAGGGAGGGGGTGATCCAGTTGTGCATAGGGTGGGTTCCAAACAAGAGGTGTCGTCAGGGATAAAAGGAGTCGTGTTCTATTCTGAGCCAGTTTGGAACGACTTGCAAGTATTCCAAGGGTTTCTAACCCCCAGTAGAATCAGAGGTTCTAGCTCAGAGTCGGGGCTTGTGATATAGTGTGAGGAAATAGTGAACTGGTCGACAGGAGATAGTGGACTGCCAGGAACAGGTGCGAGCGGAGAGCGGTGAGGCCGACTTCTCCAGCTTGTTTCAGACCCTCAAAGGCCTCTCGGACGATTGTAAATGACAGATACCAACATTGACGCGAAACGCAAAATTGCGGCTGACTGCTTCAAAAAGGGATCCCAGGCCCTGGAATCGCAGAGCTGGGATTATGCCATAGAAATGTTAAAGACGTCCGTGAAAATGGTCCCGGAGAATCTTTTCTATCGGCAGACCTTGCGCGGAGCAGAGAAACGGAAATACGACGATAATAAAAAAGGAAAACGTCTGGCAGGCCTGTCGATTACCAAATTGAAAACCCAAATCAAGGGTAAGCGAATGCGGTCGGACTGGGCCGCAATGGATCAATTGGCCGAAGATGGACTGGCGTTGAATCCGTGGGACTCCAGTTTAAATGCATCACTCGGCGAAGCTGCCGCGAAACGAGGCTACGAAGACGTCGCCGAATTTGCTTACCGGCAGGCGTTAGAGATGGACTCGAACAGCCGTGACTTACTCGTCGGTCTGGCAGACGTTTATGAGGAACGCGGGAAGTTCAACGAAGCGGCTGAAATCTGGAACAAAATCCAGCGGCTCAATCCGCTCGACAGTGAAGCCCGAATGAAGGCCAATCAGCTTTCGGCTGATTCCACGATGGATCGAGGTGGATACAACAAAGCCGAGAATACCCAGGACGTGAAACAACCAAACGCTTACGACGTCGATCGTCCGGTTAAGCAGCAGATTCCCGAACAGGTATCCGGCCCCGGCGAGGACGAAGAGGCTGACTTTCGCAGAGCAATCCGCAAAAATCCAGAAGATCGGCAGGCTTATCTCAAACTCACCGGTTTCCTGCGGGAACAGAAGCGGTATATCGATGCTTACAATGAATTAAAAGGTGTGGCTGACAAATTCGAAGAGGATACCGTCTTCAAGGAAATATCCGAAGATGTCGAACTCGAAAGCCGCATGGAAGAAATTGAATTGTCGCGAAATGCGGTCGAAGCCAACAAGGATGATCGCAAACTGGTGAAACGATTGCAGACATTGCAAAAAGAGTACGTGCTGCGAGAGATCGAAATCCTAAAAGGACGAATTTCACAAAACCCGAAAGACCTCGGTTTGAAATTCCGACTGGCAAAACGGTATATGAAGTTCAAAAAATGGTCGGAAGCCATTCCTCTGTTGCAGCAGGCAAGCACAGACCAGCGGCACCAGGCGGAAATCCTCGTGCATCTTGGCAAATGCTATCACGCCGATGGCAGGAAGGAGCTTGCTTTGCGACAGTTTGAAAAAGCATTACCTCTGATTGACCAACATGAGAGGCCCCAAATGTTCGTAGAGGCCCATTACTTCTGTGGCCGTATGTGCGAAGACGCGAGCAAATATGAACTGGCCGAAAATCATTATCTGGAAGTGCTCGGGGTCGACTACGACTACAAGGATGCCCGGGAGCGGCTCGATAAACTGAGTGGAATGGAAGACAAGTCCGAATCGGAGTGATCGTTCCCTCTCACCTGGAATAGAAAAAACCGACCCTTACCAAGAATGGCTGAGGTCGGTTTTTTTATGGAAGATCAATCTGTCAGGCAACCAGGTGGTTGGTATTCCGGTGTGTCTTACTCACTGACTTTGCCGGTGAAGACATGTCCCGGAACTTGCATCTCCACAGTGTAGAACGAAGTCCTTGCGGTAACGTGTAAGGTCTTGTTTTCTGGACCGGCGAAGGTCGCGTTGGCTGGCTGCTGGGGGAGTTCGATCGTTCCCAGATGGGTTCCCTCGGGAGAAAAGACTTGCAGCCCCAGGGCTGATGTAATGTAGAGATTTCCATTGGCATCGATCGTCAGGCCATCGCCACCACCCCGTTTGGTAATGTCTTCCGGTTGTGCCAATTCGCAGAAGGGGGCTGCTGCTCCCAACTTGCCGGGCGATTCGACCGGGTAGACAAACATGGTTGTCTCTTTGGAAGGGATGACGTACAGCTTGGATTCATCGGGAGAAAGGATAACGCCGTTAGGAGCGGCGCGATCTTCGATCAGCCGAGTGACGGTTCCGTCTGCTGCGCGATAGTAAACTGCTTCCACACCCTGTGGCCAAGGGTCGGGAGCACGAAAACGAGGGTCGGTGAAGTAGATGCCGCCGGTCTTGTCGAGAACCAGATCATTCGGGGCGTTGAACCGTTTGCTTTCGTACTCACTCGCGAGGATCGTGACTTCTTTGGATTCCGGATTAATTGAAATCAGACTTCCGTCCATCGAGCAGGCAAACAGGGTTCCCTGTTGGTTGAACATGAGACCGTTACAGTGGCCCGAGGGTTCCAGGAAAATCGTGAGCATCCCTTTGTCGTCGATCTTGTTGATCCGATTGTTGGGGATGTCCGTAAAGTAGAGATTTCCTTTACCATCGGAGGCAGGGCCTTCGGTAAATGCGAAATCCGTATAAAGCTCCTTTATTTCACCTACGGGACCGATTCCCTCGATCGGTTCGGCTGCGTTAACACAGCCCGCTTCCAGAAAAATTAGATTCAGGAGGCATGTGCAGCTGAAAACTCTCGCCATCCACTTCATTTCAGTACCTTTCGTATTGCAAATCATCAGTAGGCATTCGTCGAGAAACCGTTTGCTCGTCCGGGGAGGGGACCGGAAAAATCAGGACAGGATTGTCGTCCTGATAAAGCGAGGAGATTTCTCCAAACGCTTTCCTATTGTGCGCAGATTTCCCCTCGGTAAGCAACTACCGACACTACAAATCAAGGTGTTAGGGCGAAACTTCTCCCGCCATCCGGCGGTCTTCGATTTTCAGGAACTCTTCGATCTTCTGTTCCAGAAAAAGCCCTTCCTGAAGACTGGCCAGGTTTGTGATCAGCTTCAGCTCGCTTCCGGAATGCAATTTGGCCTTCAACAGATAGGTGTAACTGGTACCGTTCTTGCTCCGGTTGACTTTTTCCTCGACGAAAAGCTGGTCCAGGTCACCTGTATCGCGCAATTCGACCCCTTTCCACGGAATGGGACCATGTTTAATGCTTAGCCGGTGATCGCCCACCAGGATCGTCGTTCGGTTGAAAAGAGAGGCGATGGTGTAGTAAGTCAGCAATGCACCGACGGCGACATGCAAAAGCGGGAAGAGGAAGGCGATTAAACTGAACTTTCCGTCCATACCTTGAGTGGCGGCTATAAAATACCAGACCACAAGAAATCCGTCCCAGATCACGCAAAAGAAAACCAGGAACAAGATACCCCAATTGAACCATTTCCAGGTGATGTGAAGAACTCCATGGTACTCATTGATTTCGTAATTATCCGGTGCTCCGACCTCTTTCTTGATACGGGTCGCTTCCGATTCGAGATTTAGGGAGAGGGCCTCGCCAAGGCGGGTCCAGGCGTTGCAGTAACTGCAACGGGCGACGCCCAGATCGAGATTGAAATCATTCTCCTGGAGGGCCGCTCCACATTTGGTGCAAGTCAGGTCAGACATCCCGGAACAGTCTCCTTAACAATATGACGAGGGTGCCATGGTTTTATGGAATTGACTTAATGAAAAACCAACCAGGGAGGAGGTTGGATGCCAAAAGCAGGAAAGTGGATTTCCTCTTTGCCAGAGTAAGTGACCGGAAAAGATATCAGAATCGGCAAACTGTCTGTAGGTCATCTTGTCTTTGCCAGCGAAGGGAAGGGGAAACGTTAAAAGGTAATCAATTTTCCACGTATCCATCAAAGCCGACAATTTCTACAGCCAATGACCTTTTTTTATCTCCTTAAACGTGAGAGACTAAAACTCGATAACCTCATTTCTATTCAATGATGCGGACACACTTGGGACCCCTCCTTATTTGACCAATTGAAGTTGATTCCGTTGTCGATTTCAAAGTCGACGGTCGTATGAATCAATGTCACCGGTGTTTACTGTCCGGCGACCGCGATGGATCAACCCAAGTTCCGTTTCGAATTGTTTGAAAGCTCACTCACAATGCGATCAATGGTAGGCCTGATTCTGGGCGGGGGTAAGGGAACCCGTCTCTTTCCGTTAACGGAGTACCGCTCCAAGCCCGCAGTACCGCTGGCCGGAAAGTTTCGATTGATCGATATCCCGGTCTCCAACTGCTTGAACAGTGGTGTCAGCCGCATCTATCTGCTCACTCAATTCAATTCAGTGAGCTTGCATCGCCATATTCGCGATACTTATAAATTCGACCGATTCAACGGTGGTTTTGTAGAGATTCTGGCCGCACAGCAAACGATGGAGGGAGCCGACTGGTATCAGGGAACGGCCGACGCCGTTCGCAAGAATCTGCGTTACCTGGAGCAACCGGGGATCGAACACGTCTTGATTCTCTCCGGTGACCAACTGTATCGAATGGACTACCGGGAAATGTTGAAGACGCACGTTGATGCGTCGGCCGATGTCACGATTGCCGCGCTGCCGGTTGACCGAGAGGACGCGCAGGGATTCGGCATTATGCGACTGGATGATACTGGTCGTGTAAAAGGCTTCCTGGAAAAACCTCAGACCGACGAAGATCTGGAAATGGTTTGGACGGAACCGAAATGGCTCGATGATCATGGTATTCCGAGTCGAGGCCGCGGTCACTTGGCGAGCATGGGGATCTATCTCTTCAATCGAGATGTGCTCGTGGAATTACTCAAAAACAGCGACTATCAGGACTTCGGTAAAGAAATCTTCCCGATGGCGATGCGGACGCACCATGTGCAGGTTCACCCGTTCGACGGTTACTGGGAAGACATTGGAACGATTAAGTCGTTCTACGAAGCCAACCTGGCGCTTGCCTCCCGAAATCCCCCATTCCAGTTGATGCGGCAGGATGCACCGATCTATACCGAAGCGCGACAATTGCCGTCGTCCCGGTTTGAAAAGTCGGAAATCTCAAACAGCCTGATTGCCGATGGATGTACGATTGAAGAAGGGGTTGTGATTCAAAACAGCGTGATTGGGGTCCGTTGCCATATTGAGAAATCGGTCGTAATCAAAGACTCGATCATTATGGGAAATGACTTCTATCCCACTGACAAGGAAAACCGTTGTGAGGACGAGCACCCAATGCATATTGGCGAAGGGGCCGTCATTGAAGGGGCCATTGTCGATAAGAACTGCCAAATCGGTGCTGGAGCCAAGATTCTCCGCGATAACATCAAAGAGGAAAACTACGACAACGGAAAAGTGACCGTCCGCGATGGCATCGTCCTCGTTCGCAAAGGGACCGTCATTCCTCCCGGCTGGACAAACTCCTGAGGGAGCTGTTCAGAAGCGACTTTCTTTCCCGGTGGTCCAGTCGGCCGGGAAAGTGACGGGCGATTTCTTCGATCTATTGTTGTGCCAACGGGTTACGGTTCATCTTCTTTTTAACCCCGTAGTCAACTAGAATCGGCACCTCTATTATTGCGCCAGCATTGCCCTGACCAAGCAATATTGCTTCATCCGAGGCAGTATTACCCAACTGAGGAGATATCCCCGGTTGTAAGGTGACGGAAAACTTTACCGGTCGGGCAGGATCTGGCAGCTCCGCAACATAAACGGTTCCGACATGCCTCTGAAGACCGAACAAGTAGAAGAACCCAGCCTCAATCTGACCCCGATGATCGACATCGTGTTTCTGTTGATTATCTTTTTTATGGTGGGAACCCAGTTCACCGAACAGGAACGACTGTTCGAGCTGAACATGCCGCAGGTTTCTGCGGCTCCCCCCTTAACAAGTCTGCCCGATGATATGGTGATTAACATTCACCAGGATGGGCGAATGATTATCTCGGGTGTGGAATACAGTCTGCCGGATTTGGAGCAGAAACTGAAAGAGGCGAGGTTGAACTACGATGACCAGGGAGTGGTCATTCGACACGATGCTGACGGAATCCATCAAAACCTGATGCACGTTCTGTCGGCATGCCATTCTGCACAGATTCGCAACATCTCCATTGCGGGCCAATTGCAGGGCGAGAAGGATCGTTGAAAGAGCAACTGAACAACTGGATCGACAAACTACTGTCCGATTCGGATCTCACCCGGGAAGAGTTTCTCTGGGGGACCATGATCGTCGCACTGTTGTGCGCCTCGACGCATCTGCTCACCATGCTGATTACCCGCTGGGGTGATTCTCGCGCTACTTCCAAATCGTGGGTCTTTTCCGCGCTGTTACACGTAGGCTGCGTCGTGGGATTGATCGTCTTTAGTCCGCCTGTCGATCACTCTACCCGAGTGGATGCCCGTTCGGAACCGATTCAGATCCAGGGGCTGATATTTGAAGAACCTCCACTCGATTCCAAGCCGAGCGAATTGTGGGAACGGGTCAAACCGACCGAGTTAAACGAAGTCGTCCGCTCGGAACAACCCGAGCGGAACCCGCTCGAACGGCCAGAGCCGGATCGGACGCATGAAGAAAACGTCCTTAAGCTGGAAGAACTGGTCGAGCGACTGCAGACCGAGCCCGAGGCGGCCGATCCGACTGTCCCCGAAGGAGTCGACTCGGGACGAGTCGAAGAATTGGCCGAGGCCTTTCTGCCGGATGAACTCATTCCGGAACTGTTACCTCAGGAAGAGATCAATCAACCTTCCAATGAAACCCGCACACGAGAAGAGACATTAAACCGGACTGATACTCCGGCAGCAGCGATTGAACGTCTTTCGAGTTCGCAGCCAGCTACCGAGCAACAACCGGTGGTCCTCAGTCGGGAACTGAATACGCTCGACGTGATCGAAAATCCGCAAGCACTATTGCGAGATACTTCCGTGAATGAAGTTCGTTCCCGATCGGATCGCCCTGATCTGGTCGAGCCGGAAGGTCCGGCGAGTGATAACTCGGTCGCCGTGACCGACACGGAAGGGCCTGTTGAATTCAGCCGTACCCGGCGCGGTGACGAAGGTGCTGCTGCCGCCATGAGTCTCGACCGGCAGAATCCGAATGCCGTCAATCGAACGCTCGGAAAAGAAGGAAGCTTACTCGCCCGGACACCGAACACGTTATCCGATTCGGCAATACCTCAGCCCCAATTGCAAAGCCCGGCCCCGGTTGAGCTGAAGGCGATTGCTCCGCAACCGAAGAACTATCAGTTGCGAAACCTGGCCAAACGTCGTGAGATCGCCCAGAAGAATGGAGGCACGGAAGAGTCCGAACAGGCTGTTGAACGCAGCTTGGCGTGGCTTGCGAAAGTCCAGAATCCGCAGGGTTACTGGGATGCCGATCGTTACGGAGCCGGGCAGGTGGGTGTCGATGAAGCGGGCGTAGATCGTCAATACGCGGGCAAGCAGTCGGATACCGGTTTAACCTCGCTGGCAGTCCTCGCTTTCCTAGGTGCAGGTTACACACATGAAGAAGGCCAGTACGAGAAAAACGTAGAGAAGGCACTCCGCTGGCTTGTCTCACAGCAGCGCGAAGATGGTTATCTGGGTGGAAACGCCCGCGCCTTTGAGATGATGTACTGCCACGGTATGGCGACTTATGCTCTGGCCGAAGCTTACGGAATGCGACAGGAGTTGGATGCGAAATCCTGGTTGCGTGAACCGATCGAAAAAGGGGCTCAATATGTCATTTCTCAACAGAACCCGAAAGATGGTGGCTGGCGATATTTGCTAGGTCAGCCTGGTGATATGAGCCTGTTCGGTTGGCAATTGATGGCGTTGAAGAGTGCTGAAATCTCAGGAATCGCCATTCCGCAAGACGTGAAAGTTCGGATGGTTCGTTTTTTGAAAGATCGGAGCCTGGGAGAGAATCAAGGGTTGGCCGGTTATGTCAAAGGCCAGCCGCCAGCCGATTCGATGACGGCTGAAGCACTCTTTTGCAAACAGATGCTGGGCATCAATCGAACCAACCCGGCCTGTATTGAAGCAGTCGATCATATGTTGATGAACTTGCCCAGTCGGAACAACTACAACTTGTACTATTGGTACTATGGAACGTTGGCGATGTACCAACATGGTGGTCAGTCGTGGGAAACCTGGAATGGCAGCCTGCGGGACCGGATCGTTTCCGAACAACGCCGCACGGGAGACTTTGCCGGTAGCTGGGAACCTCGTTCCGTCTGGTCTCCGTACGGGGGCCGCATCTACTCTACCACCCTCAGCACGCTCTGCCTCGAAGTTTATTACCGCTTTCTTCCGCTATATCGCATGCAGGAAGAACTGGATGAGCCCGCCGCGCGTCCGGGGGAGTGAAGTCGCCCGATCACCTTATAGGCGGCACGCTAATACCGTACGGGTTAGGAACTGCTTCATCGGGGAAATCGATTGCACGTTCTCCGAATGCTACCTGTTGAATTGCAATCTGCACCGCGCTTCCGTTCAATAGAGTCTGATTTCCTTTCGGCATACCTGCTCCAGTGTGTGCCTTCCCTCCAGACGTTGAACGAAAGTGCCCCCATGTCTCAACCGGAGAAGAAAAGTGCGGTCCGTTACGATCATGTCGATGAAAATTATCTTTCAGAACGACAATTAAAAAAGCATGCCGGTTGGATTTTGCTGTGGGCGTTAGGCGTCGGGGCAGTGATCTCGGGGAACTACGGTGGTTGGAACCTGGGTTTGTCCGTGGGTGGTTTCGGTGGACTGGCGATTGCGACCATTCTGATGGCAATCATGTATCTCTGCATGGTCTTCACCATTGCCGAACTCTCCGCCGCGCTGCCGCATGCCGGCGGGTTCTTTTCTTTTACTCGTAATGCTTTCGGCCCGACGGGAGGTTACCTGTGTGGATTGACCGACACGATTGAGTACGTGCTGACCCCCGCCGTGATTGTCTATTACATCAGCGGGTACATGCAGCAAATTCCCTTGTTCACCGAGATACCGCAGTACGTCTGGTGGTTACTCTTTTATGCCTTCTTTGTAGTGATCAACATCGTGGGGGTGGAGCTGACGTTCCGTGTCGGTCTGGTCGTCACGATGATCGCCATCGCGGTATTGCTCTTCTTCTATGCCTGCGTTCCGTTTAGCGACAGCTTTGCAATCGAAAAACTACACAACATTCCACCAGTCGAGGGAGTCGCAGGGGCGAACGAATGGATGCCGTTTGGTTGGCAGGGAATCTTCGCCAGCCTGCCGTTTGCAATCTGGTTTTACCTGGCGATTGAACAGTTACCTCTCTCCGCGGAAGAATCGCACGACGTCGTTAACGACATGCCCAAGGCGTTGATCTGGGGGATCGTCACCTTGCTTGTTCTGTCGCTGCTCACCTTGGTATTGAACACCGGAGTCGGGGGCGGTGCCGCCGCGATTGGAGTCTCCGAGGCCCCGCTGGCCGACGGCTTTGAGGCGATCTTCGGTACCGGCGTTGGTCAGACGGTGCTGATTGTGATTTCACTCACCGGGTTGATTGCCAGTTTTCACGCGATCATCTATGCCTACGGACGAGTGTTGTTCGCACTCTCCCGTGCGGGTTACTTCCCCCGCTGGATTTCAATCACGGGCGAACGGAAGACTCCCTTCGTCGCACTCATTCTCGGGGCGATGATCGGTTTGTTTTGCACCGGATTGATTGAATACACGAAGCCCCCTGGCGGAAAAGAGTCGATTGTCGGAGCCGCACTCTTGAGCATGGCCGTCTTCGGAGCCGTCATTTCTTATGCACTCGTCATGCTCAGTTACATCAAACTTCGCTACAGTCGCCCTAACATGCCCCGACCGTACAAAAGTCCGCTTGGTATTCCGGGAGCCGTCGTTGGTTTGATTCTTTCTTTGATTGCTCTCGCCGCGACGTTCGCCGACGAGGGATACCGCTTTGCAATCTGGGGAACAGCCGCATTTGTCGTCGTCGGCATGATCTACTTCCTCTGCTACAGCCGCTACCACCTGGTCGCCCAAGCCCCCGAAGAAGAGGACGCCCTGATTGCCGAAGCGGAGGAAGAGTTGGTGTGACGGGCAACCACGAAACCCACGGACGCTCACGAAAAAGGGTGCCACTGCTGGGCAAGCCAGCAGTGGCACCCGGAAATCGTTGTTCAGATATTGAGATCGGGATGAACCATTTCAATCCGTACTGGAAACGGGTCACCGCAAATCCAATCAGGATTACTTCTTCCAATCTGGAATGAACTCACGGACAAGTATTTTCAAGATCTTCATAGGGTCTGCTGCTGATCTCTCGACCCCAGCGATCGTCAATACCTGTTCATCAAGCTTCATGATCCATCGATCCCAACCAGACGAACCTGAAAGTTCCTTTGTGGCCTCATTTTGCATCCGTGTTTATCTTTGTCCATCTGTGGTTTCAAATCTCAACACCCAGTTCCTCAATCTTTCGGTACAAGCTCGACAATCCCAGTTTCAATCGTTTGGCCGCTTCGCGTTTGTCGGGGCATTGGCGGAGGACTCGGGCGATGTGGAGTTTTTCATAGTGGCGCAGGGCACTGCGGAGGTCGTCGGTGTCGGGGAGGGGTTGGTTGATGCCGAGGAGGTCGGGTGGGAGATCGTTCACTTCGATCTGCATTCCTTCGCACATCATCACGGCCCGTTCGACGGCGTTATCGAGTTGCCGCACGTTGCCTCGCCATTGAGCCGACATCAGCATGCGGATCGTTTCACTGCTGGCACCATTGACTCGTTTGCCCATGGCGAGCGAATGTTTGGTAATGAAATGCTCGACCAGCTCGGGGACATCGTCCAACCGTTCCCGTAGTGGCGGAATGATGATCTTGCAACCATCGAACCGATAGAAGAGGTCTTCCTGCAAGGTCCCTTCTTTGACTTCCTTCTCAAGATCCTTCGTCGTTGCCGCAATAATGCGTGCATGGAACGGAATGGTCTTAGTTCCACCCAGCGGGGTGATCTCTTTGTATTCAATCGCGCGCAGCAGTTGCGACTGAGTGGCGAGCGGGAGTTGAGTGATTTCGGAAAGGAAGATCGTGCCTTCACCGATCGTTTCGAGAATGCCAGCGACATCGGTCTGGGCGCCGGTGGCGGTTCCTGCTTTCGCTCCGAAGAGTTGCGCTTCGAGTGTTTCCACCGGACGGATGGAGCAGTTGAAGGGGACGAATTTTTCCTCTTTCTTGGGACCCATCGCGTGCATGGACCGGGCGAAGAGTTCTTTGCCCGAACCACTTTCACCGACAAGCAGGACGTTGGAATTGGTGACGGCCGCTTTACGGAGGGTCTCCTGAACATCGAGCAGCGCTTTGCTGGAGCCGACGATCTCTTCGATCTTGTCGCGGCGGGAAAGTTCGCGGCGGAGGTTCTGGTTTTCAAGATAGAGGTTCCGATACTGGAAAAGTCGTTCCAGTTTGTGAACCAGATCTTCAAAGAGAACAGGTTTGACCAGGTAGTCAAAGGCGCCCCGTTTGAAGGCTTCGACCGCGTTTTCGACGGTGGCATAGGCGGTGATAATGAGAACCAGCGTATCGGGATTGTACTGCTGCAGGCGACGCATCAGGTCGATGCCATCTCCATCGGGCAATTGCACATCGCAGATGGCGACGTTGATATGGTGGCTCGCCGCCTGGCGGACTGCCTCGTTGCAGGTTCCCGCTTCCACCACCTGATAGCCTTCGCCGGTCAGGAATTCGGCCATGGTAGTACGGATGATTTCTTCATCTTCCACGATCAGAATGACGGGTTGATTATTCACGTCGGGTTGACTTCCTTCGTTTCGATCCGGGTCTCTTCGGGCAGAATATCGTTCTGTTCCCGGATTGTGTCATCGGTCAGATAAATAGTAAAGGTAGTCTGCGATTCATCGGAGCGGGTCAATTCGATTTTGCCCCCCATGTTCTCCATGATGTGCCGACAGACAAACAGTCCCAGACCTGTACCGGTGGGTTTAGTCGTGTAATAGGCCTGGAACAGGGACTCTTGTTTTTCGTGGGGAATGCCGACACCGTCGTCGGTGACCGCCACCTTCAGCCAGCCCGATTCGAGCGAGGTGGTGATCTCGATCATCTGGCCTTCTTCAGTGGCGTCCATCGCATTGAGGATGAGATTCAACAGGACTTGCACCACCTGGTCCCGCGCGACGAATAAGGGGGGTAACCCTTTGGCGTAACGGGTGACGATTCGTTTTCCTTTTTTGCGTTTGTAATACTTGGCGATGTTCAGCGCGGCGTCGATGATCTCGTGAATGTCGGACCTCTTTTTGTCCTGCGAGGCGGGGCGGCTGAAGTCGACGAGTTCCTGGAGCGTGCGATGAATCCGGCGGAGCTGGTCGTCCACCATGTGCAGTCGTTCCTGCGTGTACTTGTCCTGATCGCGGCGCGAGAGCATCTGCACCAGCGAACTGATCGCGGCGAGTGGGTTCCCGACTTCGTGGGCAATGCCCGCGGCGAGTAAACCAAACGCGGCATGTTTTTCCTGTTGAACCAGAAAGGCCTGCGATTCCTGCAGCGCCTGGGTTCGTTCGAAAATACGTTGTTCGAGAAGCGCCTGGTTCTCCTGAAGTTCGCTGTTGAGCTGCGCGAGTCGGCGGCTGGCTCCTTTGACCAGGCTGGCGAGTGCTTTACTGGCGACCGTCACCCAACTGAGTAGAACGACCATGAGCGCGAGACCGACTTCATCGTTACCAGGTCGCTGCGACGCGGCGATAGCGACGAAAATGCAACTGAGCACGTGTAAACCGAGGGTGGCGTAAATCACATTCGAAGAATAGCGAAAGGCGCAGACGAGCAGCGACATGAAGTAATAGAAGCGAAACGGGCTTTCGAGACCATGGTCGTAACTGCACAGAAGCCCGATGTAGATCGCCTCCATTAACGAGACGAACAGGGGAAACCGGCCGAGGAAGACTTTGCCCTGATAACTCCACCAGGTATCGAAAACGGCGAAGAGAGCTCCGAAAGCGAGAATTCCGTTCAGGATCAGTTGGTTCGTATCGCGCCCGATGAAGTTAACCAGCACACACCCCGCGGCCAGGCCGAACCAGCGAATGCGGACGGTGATCGTTTCGGCCGCGAGTTCCCAGTGCAGCGTTTCTTCTCGCAGTTCGCGGGACAAAGCGGGGCCTTTCGAGTCGTGAAGAGGAGGGTGGATGCTTCTAGATTATAGAGGGAGAGGGGGAGGCTTGACCACTGGGAGGAACTTGTTTTTGGGGACTACGAAAGGGACGAATAATACACGAAAATGAGGGGTCGATGGCAAGTCAGGGGTGGCTTGCGAAGGCACAGGCAAAATCGGTGATGTAGGTTTGCGATAGTTTCGTGTGCTTTTTCGTTCCTTTCGTGGTAACCGTTTGATCAATCGCTTCCTCAACCCATTAACCATTTTTTCGGTACGTTGTGCATCATCGTCAGGGGTTGTCCTGCTTCGCTAAAATACTCGATTTGATTTGCCTTTGAGGCTGGTTCGTTAGGGGAAATCGAGTAGGCTTGTAGTAGGCGATGGTCGTTTTTGTGCGAGCCCCTACGGTTGGGCGACTGTCGTGTTGAGGGATGTTGAACGGGATGGAAACGTTATGCGTATTGTGATTGCCAGTTCGGAAGCGGTTCCCTATGCCAAAACTGGTGGGCTGGCGGATGTCGCTGCAGCCTTGCCTCAGGCGATCAGCAAGATGGGGCATGAGGTCTGGCTGGCGATGCCGTATTACCGGAAGATGGAGGAGCAGATCGACCGGGCGAAATATCCGATCCATGAAACGGGCATCGAGTTCGATATCCAGATGGGCGAAAAAACGATGACTGGGGAACTGCTCTGGTCGGAATTGCCGAACTCCAATGTCACTGTGCTGTTGATCGATCAACCCGACTACTTCAATCGTCCCCAGCTCTATCAGGAAAACGGTCACGATTACGCCGACAACTGTGAACGGTTTGCGTTCTTCAGTCGGGCCGTGATCGAAGTCTGCAAAAAGCTGGTCCTGCGACCGCACATCGTGCATGCGAATGACTGGCAGACCGGTTTGATTCCGGCGCTGTTGCAGACGGAGTACGCCTACCATCCCCAGTTCCTGCGCACGCGGTCGATGTTTACGATCCACAACCTGGCGTATCAGGGCCAGTTCTGGCATTGGGACATGGAACTGACGGGCCTCGACTGGAAGTACTTCAACTGGCGCCAGATGGAAGCCTACGGTCAACTCAACCTGATGAAGACCGGCATTGTTTTCTCCGATGCGATCACCACCGTCAGTCCGTCCTATGCTAAAGAAATTCAGACACCGAATTTTGGATGCGGGTTGGAGGAAGTTCTCGCGACGCATCATGATAAGATGTCCGGAATTCTGAACGGGGTCGATACCCGTATCTGGTCACCCGAAACGGATACGCATCTCGTTGAAAATTACGATGCGCGGACCGTGGGGGAAGGGAAAGCGGTCTGTAAAAAATCATTACAGGAACGGCTCGGTCTTCCCCAGAAAGCTGCGACGCCCTTGATCGGAATGATCTCTCGACTGGCGAGCCAGAAGGGGCTCGACATCATCTCGCAGATTCTGGAAGAAGTGATTCAGCGCGATGTGCAGTTCCTCTTCCTGGGAACGGGCGAATCGAGATACGAAGATCATCTACGATATCTGGCGAATCAATACCCGGATCAGATTGCGACTTACATCGGGTTCGATGAAGGGCTTGCCCATCAGATTGAAGCGGGCTCGGATATGTTCCTGATGCCGAGTGCTTACGAGCCCTGCGGTTTGAATCAAATGTATTCGATGCTATACGGTACTCCTCCGATTGTGCATGTGACAGGCGGGTTGGCAGACTCGGTGGTGGATACGACGAAGGAAACGTTGTCCTCGGGCAAGGCAACCGGCTTCTCCTTCCGGCACTACAATGCCGAATCGCTGCAGGCAACGATTCATCGCTCACTCGATCTCTTCGATGAAAAAGAAGATTGGAACAAGCTCGTGCAGAACTGCATGAAGGGGGACTGGAGTTGGACCCGCAGCGCGAAAGAGTATATTAATATTTACCAGCGCCTCTGTAGTTCACCTCGCGAAGCGATCCCCGTGACCGCTTAGAGCCAGCTCTCAACCTCCAGTTCTTCTCGATTCGAACCTCTCAGAAACCTGCTCCTGAATTATGATGCCTGAAATGCGACGGAACCCGTTGACGGGGGAATGGACCTTGTATGCCCCGGATCGGGTAGGGCGTCCTTCGAGTTATCAGTCGAGAAGTCAACCTGCCTCGGGGGGATTCAACCCATTCGTCGAAGGGAATGAGTCAACCACGACGGAAGAAGTTCTGGCAGTGCGGGAACCAGGCAGTGCACCGGACGGTCCGGGATGGCAGGCTCGGATCATTCTGAATAAGTATCCGGTGGTCACGCCGCTGACAGAGGATGTTGAGAATGAACAGCGAGCGGAGGGTTCGTCTCCCTTCTTCGAATCACGTCCGGTTCTCGGGCATCATGATGTCATCGTAGAATCGCCGCAACTGGTGACTCGCTTTCATGAGTTGCCTGTCGAGCAGGTGCGGCAGGTGTTTGGGCTCTATCACGTCCGCTGGCAGCAGTTGAGTGTTGACCGGCAAATCCAATATGCGATTCTGTTTAAGAATGAAGGACCTGCGGCAGGGGCTTCGTTAGAACATGTCCATTCACAATGTCTCGGACTTCCTTTTGTACCCGATGCCATTGAGCGTCAACTGAAGTCAGCCGATGACTATCTGGAAACGCACGGGAGAAACTTCTTTGACGACTACCTCGCCGAAGAACTGAGTCAGGAAACACGGATTGTCGCCGAGACAGAACAGTTTGTGACGGTCTGTCCCTTTTTCAGTCGCTTTCCGTTTGAGACGTGGATCGTTCCCCGAAGGCAGTCGAGCCGGTTTGAAGAGGCGACCGCAATCGAAGTTGAAGAGTTGGCTGACCAGGTGCATCAGGTATTGAATCAACTGCAACAAGTTCGTGAGGGCATCCCTTACAACTTCATCCTGCAGAGTGCTCCCTTCGGGCGTGCTTGTGATGAAAGCTTTCGCTGGCATTTTCAGATCACCCCCCGACTGTCTCAATTGGCTGGGCTGGAACTGGGAAGTGGGCAGATGGTGAATCTAGTGTTGCCGGAAGAAGCGTCGCGGCTGTTAAAGTCTGCCTGAACCCTCTATTTTGCTTAGGCTGACTGACGGGAACGGCCCTCGGCGATCTGGGGAAACGATCTCAGGTAGATCGGGTAACAGATATGCCGTTGGCCGAAGAATGGGTATAACAGGGGAGACTTTGTGCGCACTGGTCAAACCCTGAACAGAGGAATGGCCACTTGGCCTTTCCAGGGATGTTTTCAGGAGCCGAAGGTGGAGTATCCCCTATAGATTGAGATTGCCGCTCGTCTCGTCTCCCGTTACAACACGCACCCGATTTCCCCTGACAATTTCGCGATAACGGTCGATCCAGAAAAGGTTTCGGACTTCCTTCGCAGGAAGTGAATCGGACGACTTACGGAAAGTGTCATTATTTCGGTCGTTGCCAATCTCCATTCCGCCTCGGAATAGACAAGAGTCTGGGAATGACTGAATGAAATGCGGGAAAAAACAGGAAACTGACTTCGAGTTGCGTGCCAATCGGAATACAATTCCTCTCTAAATCAGCTGTTTGAATTCTTCCGTTCTGAAACTTGCGGTAGAATCAAACTTACACTCCCAATATTTTTCGCCCCAATATGTTCATAGTGGTCATCCATCCGGCATTGAGCCCGGGTTCTGGACCAAAAGATCGTCATCGCCTCCCCGGCAGGAAAGGATCAGAAGATGGGCTGTCGCATTCGGCTCGTCCTGGCTATTCATAATCACCAACCCATTGGTAACTTCGATGGGGTGTTTGAAGAGTCCTATCGAGACAGTTATCTCCCCTTCATCGAAATGTTGCGCGAGTTTCCGGAACTACCGATCTCGCTGCACACCTCGGGGAGTCTGCTGGAATGGCTGGTGGAGCATCATCCAGAATATATCGACATCGTCCGATCGCTCGTGGAGCGGGGACAGGTGGAGGTTCTGGGTGGTCCGTTTTATGAACCGATCCTGGCGAACATTCCCCGTCGCGACCGTATTGGTCAGATGGAAGCTTATTCCCGCTATCTCGAACAACTCTTCGGGCAGAAAGTGCGCGGAATGTGGGTTCCCGAACGTGTCTGGGAACCAACCTTCGTCAGTGACATTGCCGAAGCAGGGATCGAATACACGATTCTGGACGACTACCACTTCCGCTGCGCCGGCATGACCGACGATCAACTGCACGGTTACTTCCTGACCGAAGACGAAGGGAAGCTGATCAGCATTTTCCCGGGCAGCGAAACGTTGCGTTATACAATTCCGTTCCAGGATCCGCAGAAAACGATCGACTACCTCGGTGGAATCGCCGAACGGCATCCGGGGGCTGTCATTGCGTTTGGTGACGATGGCGAAAAATTCGGAACCTGGCCCGGAACCAAAGAGCATGTCTATGGTAAAGGCTGGTTGCGGAAATTCTTCGAAAAACTGATGGAGCACAAAGACTGGCTCTCCGTCTGCACCATGCAGGAAGCGGTTGATTATGTCTCGCCGCTGGGTCGTTGTTATCTGCCCGACTCCACCTATCGCGAAATGACCGAATGGGTGCTGGAAACAGACCAGCAGATGCTCTATCGCGACCTGGTTCATCGTAAGGAACATGACGAAGACTGGCCGCAGCTGAAACAGTTTATCCGGGGTGGTTTCTGGAGAAACTTCCGCACCAAGTATTCGGAAAGTAACGAACTATATACTCGCGCTCTCGAAGTGAGCGAGCGGTTGGATAACGCGTTTAAGAGCGAGGGCGAACTTGCCCGACCGGAACTGTTACAGCAGGCCCGTACGCACTTGTACAAAGCGCAGTGCAACTGTTCGTTCTGGCATGGTGCCTTTGGTGGACTCTACCTGCCTCACCTGCGAAATGCTGTTTACGAACACATTATCGCCGCCGACAACTTGCTTGCAGAAGCCGCGGACCGATCCAAACCGTGGGTCGAAGTGACTGCGGGCGACTACAACCTGGATGCTCGCAAAGAGATTCGGCTCTCAGGAGATCGGTTGATTGGTTACTTCGCTCCCAGCCAGGGCGGAATTCTGTATGAACTCGATATCCGGGCGACGAACCATAATCTGTTGGCGACCTTAAACCGTCGTCCCGAAGCGTATCACGATACGGTGCGAAAAGCGGGAGAACAACTGCGGAACGAGCAGGAAGGTCATCACGAAGAGCACCACGAAGAAGGACATGATTACGAAGCGAACCATGCCGTGGCTGAATCCGAATCGGATTCGGTCGCCAGCATTCATGATCTGGTTCACTTCAAACAGCCTGATCTCGACAAGAAAATCGCCTATGACGAATGGGCCCGCAAAAGCCTGGTGGATCATTTCCTCCAACCCGGACTCGATCTGGAACGATTCCAGAAAGGGGAAGGTCTGGTCGGGGACTTCGTCGGGGCCGTTTATCAAACAGAGCTGAAACGGAATGGCGAATCGGCCGAAGTGATCATGTCCCGACAGGGTCACATGGGTCCTTACCCGGTTCAGCTAACTAAAACGGTCGTGCTGGAAACGGCTTACAGTGGTCAGTTGAAAATCAAGTACCACATGCAGGGCTTGCCTGCCGGAATGCCGGTTCACTTCGGCGTGGAATTCAACTTCGCTGGAATGGCGGCCAATGCGGATGACCGTTACTACTACGATGGTGAAGGTCGCAAGCTGGGCCAGTTACAGTCCGTTCATGAACTGCCCGCCGCCGGTCGAATCGGTTTGATCGATGAATGGCTCGGCCTCGACACGGCATTGGAAGTCTCGCAACCGGCCGAGTTCTGGACCTTCCCGATCCAGACGATCAGCCAGTCGGAAGGGGGCTTCGAACTGGTCCATCAAAGTTCCGCCGTGATTCCTCGCTGGGAATTCGTCGCCCCGGTCAATGGAGAATGGTCGACCGAGATCACCCTCGTCATCGACACCTCCGCCGCCCAGGCAAGAAAACTGCGAGAAGCAGCCGCTGTGGGGTAAAGTGGAACCACGAAAGACTCGGAACACTCGAATAAAAGAGCCTGTCAGAGAACGTTGTTTTCTGGCAGGCTTTTTTGGTGAATTCTAAATGGCTTGAATGAATGCACGAAAATCAACCTACCATAGAGGTGATTTCGGTGCGGCATCGACTCTACTATTTCAGAGTGAATTTATCGCCTGCCTGAGTACAAGTGGCAAGATTTCGAGGAACTCTCAACCCGTGAAACAGGACGATTCTTTATGATTCTGGAGCGTCTTCAATCACATTCCGTTGGCATGATTAGAATTGTTTCTAATTTCGTTTCAGAATTTCCCGCTCAAACGGGTTTTTGGGGTCCACTTCTTCATTAGTGTCGACATCTATATATTTGATGCAATCACCGAAGTTCCTTTCGATCTTCGTGATCTTTTGCAATACGTCCATCGATTTGTAATTCCAATTGAAATTACCAGTCGAGTCGATTGAAACAGCCATCGAATAGTTTTTTGTTTTCTTGCGACACTGAATGCCTGTTATTAATCGAGGGCTACCGCCAATGATAGTCTTTTCCAACTCATTCCATTGATCTGGAGTAATGGTCCTCGGGAGGTTTTGGTTCAAAACCTCATCGTTTGAAGTAAAAGTCAGATCACTTAATTTTGAAAAGCGCAAAAGTCGAAAATCGTAAAAAGGAATATTATACGATTTTGGATCGTTCCCTTCGCTGATATGTTGAAAGTATGCTGACAAAATTTCGGCTACGTAGATGACCACCAAGTCAATGCATTTAGACACGGAGTCGTAAACAAAGCATACAACTTGTGCTTCGCGATACGACTCCTCATCGAAGTGTTCATTTGAGATGTGTTTGAATTGGTTCATAACAACGTAAGTCGAAGAGTATCAAACCTGGAATATTCAGGAGCATGATACTTTGATAATTTACGGGCAGGCTTTTTTTGTTTGAGGGCGATTAAATGGAACCAGAATGTAAAAGACGACGTCAAATTAGAGTCTCTCACATACAGTATTAATGAGATATCTCTATCAGAAGGAGGTCGGCACTATTGAAAAAGTTCGCTTGCATTTTAATTCCAGTAGTGTTTCTGTGTGGTCTGATGGCTTCGAACGCCTGGGCGCTGGCTACGGAAGAATTTGGCAATAAGCCGCAAGCGGAGGCGAATTATCCCTATTGGGATGATTTGGAGAAAGTGGTGAATCACCCGAGTCGGCATTACCGCAGTCGTGGCAATGTCTTTGAATATTGCTATTTTAAGGCAGATGTGGATCAGCTGAATGAGATCCTGAAGAAGTTCGCCGCCGTCAA
Organism: Polystyrenella longa; assembly: GCF_007750395.1. Taxonomy (GTDB): domain Bacteria; phylum Planctomycetota; class Planctomycetia; order Planctomycetales; family Planctomycetaceae; genus Polystyrenella; species Polystyrenella longa. Next base: position 742,917 of record NZ_CP036281.1, read on the forward strand.
AATGCAGAAACATACGGTGGAGTTTAAAAAGGGTCCCGGAAAAGGGCGTGACCTGTTGAAAACGGTTGAATTTGAATTCAGCTCTCTTTTAAAAGTGAACAACGGATTCAATGCGTATAGTTTCAACGATGGTGTTGCGAAAACACCGTTGAATGGGATCAAACTCTACCGGCCCGAAGTGCGCCCCGACCCGGTGCTCACGATTTATCTCTCCGGTGACATTACCCGGGATAAATTGAAGATTCCGGGCAACTGCACTGTGGAAGATGAAACCGTAACGGAGTGAAGGGGGGACTATGAGGAGGACTAACTGACGCCTGCTTGTCTGCTTTAATTCAGCCTGAATGACTCGAACGAGCTAATCATCAACCGAGCTGAGGTTTTACATGTTCGTTGTAATGATCGATAAAATCTTCGAGGGGATGAAAGTATTCAGTTGGGGAATTCTTGAAGTCTGCCGCTTTCAGTATATTAAAAGCATCATACAGAACCGATTCATCAATCGTGGGAGGGACTGTGTGAATTCCCTCATCCCATTCCTGGTCAATTTTGATGGCCCAATCGGAAGCCTCTTCTCGACTCATCTCCCCACTGATCAAGGCTTCGTAAACAGGTGCTAAGGTTGCAAATGAGATTTCCATAAGGGGGTTCCTTTGAGGTTCCCTGATTCATCAGATTGGAATTCTGGACAGGGGGGAATGGGAGACAGATTTCATGAATGGCATTCATTCAGATATGAGTGACTCCCCTATTTCCAGTATATTCTTGAATATTGATTCTGAAAATGGATCTTCTTCCACCAGACCAGGGGTGAGTATATCTATTACGGAAAGGTTATTACTTATTAATAACGTAGAATAAGGATCTGGGGGATGGGTACCGTCCTCAGGTTTAGATTCTTGAAATCCTTCTATTGTAGATATTCCCTTGAATCTTTCACAAAGCAAGATGCCAAATGGTCCTTCGCCATCAGGCATGACTTCATAGCCATTGTTCTCCCAGAACTCATCCATTTCGTCATCGCGGCAGAAGTAGGCTTCGACCCATGAGTCCGATAATTTATGGCTTTCAGCAATCTTATCTGCAACCAGTGTTAAGTCCGAATTGTCTGGAGAAATGAATGTCCCAATTACCGATGGCCATAGACCCAAAACATACTGGACGGACTTCTTTCTGAACGAGTCCAGACTGATGTCCGTGTATAAGACATTTGAGACTCCAGTGATATCCATGTTAAGTTCCTTTGGTTTCAGGCCAGTCGCGCGGGGGTTGGCTTCAGTTTTGATCACTGCGGAATCAGAAAAAGGGGGGTAGCCGGGCTGGAGGAATTAAAGAGCTGATCATCAACCGAGCTGAGGTTTTACATGTTCGTTGTAATAGTCAATGAAGTCTTCTATCTCGTAAAAATACTCGGTTGGAGAATTTTTCAAGTCAGCTGCTCCTAAAACGTTTAAAGCATTAAACAATTTGGGAACATCAACTGTTGATGGAACAGAATGAATATCATCATCCCACTCCTGGTCTAATTTAATGGCCCAATCGGAAGCCTCTTTTCGACTCATCTCCCCACTGATCAAGGCTTCATAAACAGGTGCTAAAGTTGCAAAGGAGATTTTCATGAGGATATTCCTGTAAATGTTCCCTGATTCATCACCTAGACAATCTATTTAGGAAAGTCGACCAGCCCTTCATTAGAGCTGGCACGTCACTGTCACCATTCGACCGTGGCTTTCAGGGATCTCCGGTCAGGGGAGAGACTTAAGACTTAGAAGTCACTATCAAAAAATCAGTTCCGGAATAAAGAGTGGGATCATTCTGTCAGTCTTTGTTTCCTGTATAGCCAGCTATTCAGGTGGTCATTGCAGTTGAGTATTTGTTTGCGAGCCATTACCTCGGATTGCCATTAGCGTTATCATCATCCATGTAGCGGGATCAAAGTCTTGTTCCTTCGATGGGTTCTCCGTCCACACTTCTTATGTAATGAAATCGCTAAAATCAGCTTCCCAATAAATACCGTGTCCATCACGAACCTTCATTCTAAATCTACTCTCATCAACCCATCCTGCATGTTGTTTTAGTTGTAACAGACAGCCCCAGTTTGACTCTGTGGTGCCAAGTCTGATCCTTTGAAGTTCTTTTTTTGACCGGTGCTTAAACAAAACAGCATAAAAAATGGTGATCTCAGGTTCGACATCATATAAGAGTCTGACATTAAATTCGTTTGTAGGATGTGCGTAAGTTGTCTTCGATAAGCGAATGTATTTCATGTCTTCATCAATACATTTTTGGTAGGCCGTTCGTAAGCTTTTTGTATTCCATTCGTAAATAGAAGATAGCCATTCCATAGCTTGAATCATGCTGGACAAGATCATGCACTTTTTGTCGTACGGTGAAGAACTTGAATAAGCTGTAAGATCAATTGTCCAAAAGATTTCAAGAATTCCCAATCCATAGTCATGTATGTTTTCAGTTGAAGGCAAATTATGGGTTTTGTTGAAAAGCAGTATGTTCACTTTTCGAATGTTTCCAGTGTCGAATTTTTCTCGTCGCAAATGGTCCACAAAATGCATGAGTGAAGCATCACAAACATGAATGAAATCACGTCGATAATAATTCTCAAAAAACTCTTCAATCTCTTTGGCTGGTGATACTGATATGTCTTTTAGCGTCATGTCTGATACACATATTACAAGATTGGTCATGAGGGGATTGAGTTTAGGTCCTAGCGTGGATTGCAAAAAAAGATTCAGCATTTCCCAACCCCGCACACCTCTGTTTTTCAGGCTTCAAACCGGGGTTTACATGATTTTGTAAATTTGTCAAAATCCCCGCCAGTCGGTATTCCGATTCAGTGATACCTCTACGTCCTGTTGAGCAGGTTTGATTTCGCCCACACTCAGTTTTAACACATGCCCACGTGTTTCTGCTGAGGAAATCTTCTGTTTCAGGCAAGTACATTCAGGAAGGACCCGTTTCATGCCACGGTGGAACCGTTTTGGCAGAGTCGGCGCGTGCCTTGCGCTCGTCGTCTCGGTAGCAGGATGCTACAGCTATCCTTATAACCCGTATGCGCCCAATGGGCCTGGGGTTCCCCCTACGTATTCACAACCTGGACCGGCGTTCCCCCAAAATGGAACGTACATGCAACCGGGGCCAACGTACGTGCAACCTCCTTCTGGGCCGGCGGCTTATAGCCCGGCTCCCGGTTCGACAACGAACCTGTCCAGCCCCCCTTCGTCTACCGGGTTTGAACCTGTTCCCGCGACCAACGGAAGTGGTGGAACGAATTCGAACGACGCAGTGCCTGATCCCTGGGACCAGCAAAATAATAATGGGACCAAAAGCGATCCATTCGGTGAGCAATCCTCAACCGGTGGTGCTCCAACCGGAGGTGCTTCGGACCCTTTCAAACTGGCGATAGTCGGAACTCCCAGCAGCCGACCTATCGCCCAGACAATCAGGTAGCCATTCGCGATCCGTTTGCCAACACGGGGATTGACCCGAAACAGCTTGATCCCAAGCTGTTTGGCTACGACTCGAATTTCCAAAGCTGGTACCGAGGTGTCGTTGACTACGATGATGATAGCGGCACCTGGAATCTGATCTATGATTTGACTCCCGATCGAGGTGATCGGAATGGGGGCAGTATTCAGCTGCATCCGACGCAGGACTTTTCCCGGTTGAAAAATGCGGAAGCGATTTACGTCACAGGTCAGTTCAATGATTCGATGAAGGACGTGCTGGGCAAACCAGTCTTCGTCGTGCAATCGGTCAATCGCACTACTACGCGCCGCTGATTCCCTGCTAGACAATTCTCTGTGGGGCCAGGCTTCCCACAGCTTTTTGATTGTTAATTTTCGGGCTGCTGACTCCCGTTCGTCCAGTTAATGGACAGAAACAGGTTGAATCGCTGCTCGGCATGACGCTGCGCCGCTGGTTTTTCTTATTCAGGCTCTCCGCTATAATTCAGACTGAAGGCCCCCCGACCTGTATTCCGGTGTGGCTATCCTGAATTCTTTTTTCCAGAGCGGATGCGAGCAACGATGAGCAAGAAAATTCTTATTCTCGCCGGAGACTTCGTAGAAGACTACGAATTGATGGTTCCCTTTCAAGCATTGCTGATGGTCGGTTATCAGGTGGATGCTGTCTGCCCGGAGAAGGAATCGGGTGACCAGGTCAGAACAGCGATCCACGACTTTGAAGGGGATCAGACCTACAGCGAAAAACCGGGGCACAACTTCACATTGAACGCCACCTTTGCCGACATCAATCCGGAAGACTATGACGGATTGGTCGTACCCGGTGGCCGGGCGCCGGAATACCTGCGATTGAATGAAGACGTGTTGAAAATCGTCCGGCACTTCCACGAGGCGGATAAACCGATCGCAGCAATCTGTCACGGCTTACAGTTGCTGGCAGCGGCTGATGTGCTGAAGGGGAAAAAGACAACTTGCTACCCCGCCTGCAATCCCGAGGTCAAAATGGCCGGGGGCGAATACGTCGAGATTCCCGTTGATCAGGCCTATGTGGATGGCAACCTGGTTTCCGCGCCCGCCTGGCCCGCGCATCCTGAATGGCTGGCGAAGTTCATTGGAGTGATGGGTGGGAAGATCAGCCTTTGAGTGTGAAGGCGAATTCCAATTCGAAATGAATCAACTCTCCTGCATAAACGACAGACAGGTTTGTAATGAATAAAAATGGCACAGGCTGGATTGCTCTGGGAGCGATTCTCGCCGGAATCGCAGTGATCACCGGCGCGTTCGCGGCACACGGAATGGATGGGTTTTGTGCGGAGAAATATGGAGGGGAACCCGCCGTCGTCATCGCTGGGTGGGAACATCCTCTCGCGTATAAACGACTCAACGACTTTCAGGTCGGGGCCCGCTACCAGATGTATCATGCGTTGGGGCTCATCGCCGTCGGTCTTCTGTTGGGATTCCGAGCGTGCAAGTTGGTCTCAGCGGCGGGTTGGTGCTTTCTGGCTGGGATAATCCTATTTTCCGGAAGTCTCTATGTGCTCGTACTTTCTGGCATCACCTGGCTGGGGGCGATCACCCCGATCGGCGGAGTTCTGATGATCATCGGGTGGGGTTTATTGGCCGCCGGTGCCTGGACCGGGAGGAAATCGCCAGCGGAGGTTCCCGCTCCTCAGAACGCCCGGCAAGATCACACTTGAAGGGCAGGGGCCTTCCTTGCGAGGTGTTCAGTCAAAGCGTAAGATTCTGTTCCTTCGCAGAATGAGTTATCCGCACGCGCTGCACTGAGATTTTCCGTGTTTGATACAGGGATCTCCCGTGTTTCATAATGAGCTGCGGTTCCACTATATAGTAACGCTTCAATAACGGTACTCCGGTACCGATTCAGACGGTGATAGCATGGGTTGGTTCGATAAACTGAAGACAGGTCTGAAGAAGACCAAAGACATTCTGAACACCGACGTTCGCGACGTTTTCAAACCGGGGGAAATCCTGGATGAAGAGAAGCTCGAGCGTTTCTTCGCTGATCTGATCCGTACCGATATGGGTGTCAAAGCAGCAACGGCGATCGTGGATGAACTGCGCACGAAACATCTGGGGCGTACCATCGTTCTGGATGAGCTTTGGGAAACAATCCGGGGTAAGCTGAAAGACATTCTGACAGGCGATGGCGAAACGGAATGGGAAATTGAAAACCCCATGTCGCCGATCAATATGGCGGAGGAAGGCCCGACGGTCCTGCTGGTGACGGGCGTCAACGGAGTCGGTAAAACGACGTCGATTGCCAAGCTGGCGAACTATATGCATCAGAACGGTAAAAAGGTGGTTCTGGCTGCGGCGGATACATTTCGGGCGGCTGCAGTGGAGCAATTAACGATGTGGTCGCAGCGCATTGGTTGTGAAATCGTTACCAAAGAATCGGGAGTCGACCCGGCAGCCGTGGCTCACGCAGCCTGCCAGCTGGCGAAAGAAATAAATGCCGACATCGTGATTATCGACACCGCCGGTCGATTGCAGACACAGACGAACCTGATGGACCAGTTGGGCAAAATTGTCCGCGTGGTCGAAAAGCAGATCCCCGGAGCGCCCCACGAAAGTTTGCTGGTGCTCGATGCGACCACTGGCCAGAACGGGATCAGCCAGGCTTCGAATTTCAGTTCGTACGCGAATTGTACGGGTATTGTTCTGTCGAAATTGGACGGTAGTGCCAAAGGCGGAATCGTCGTTCCGATCCGTCAGGAGATGGGAATCCCAGTAAAATTTGTCGGATTAGGCGAACAAATCGATGATTTCCAGGTGTTTAATCCCGCGCTGTTTGTGGATGCACTGTTTGATCGAGGCGACGTCGCTTAATTGCTCGCCCGCAAAGTTTACCACTCCTGCCTCGTTTGTTGTGTCGTGGCTTGAAATGCGACACTTTATGTGGATGTGGAAAAGTAGGGGGGATTGCTAGGAAGTGTCGGTCTGTAAAAGAGTTCCGCTCTTTACGACTGTGCGTTCCAATTCCGAATCGGTAAGAATTGTTGATTGCTCCTGTCGATAGAAACACCAGAGACCTCTCACCCTGAAGGCGCTCAAGAAACAAAAGGGTGTTGTCTGTTTCATCGTCTCCCGGCTGGTTTAAACAGACAGCCCCGAGAAACTCGATCTCATTTGAAACCAATTCATAAGGTAATAATGTTACTGCTGTCGGCAGTGACCTTATTGATCGAGTTTTCAGGAGTGCGATTCAGGAGTTACCGATCAGGAGTTTAATTTAATGCGGAAATTCGATATCAAAACGTGGATGTTGAAAGCCGGAAGAATATGGACATTCGGTGGCTTAGCCCTGATGTTGTCTGTTCCCGCTTTCGCTGGTGACAGCTCTTGCTGCACCGGCTCTGCTTGTACTGACTGCAATGACTGTCAGAAAATTTTCAGCGACGCTGCTGAAGAATTAAAAAACCTCGACGTACCCTGTTACTCAGGTGCTTGCTGTTCAACGGTTGATAGCTGTGGCGTTGGCTGCTGCGGATCATCCTGCGATGGTTGCACCGGACTGATGAGTGCGTTCGATGATGATTGTGGTGGAAACTGGATGGAAGACAACGGCCTGAGCCTCACTGGTTGGGTCGAAGCGGGTATTACTTTCAACCCGGCTCAGAGCAATACGAACGCTCCTGTCGGTTTTAATAACCGTGCGAACGATCTGATGCTCAACCAGCTCTACTTCATTCTGAGCAAAGATGCTGCTGCCAACGCCGATGAATTCGGTTGGGGTGGTCAGGTTGACTTCATCTTCGGTCACGACTCAGACGACACGTCTACCTTCGGTGGTAAAGACGGAAGTTTCGATAATGACTGGACCGACAACAGTGATGGCGACATCGACAACATGGGTATTGCCATGCCACAGTTGTACGCCTCTTTCTACGCTCCCATCGGAAACGGTGTGACTGTGGATGTGGGTCACTTCTACACCATCATCGGATATGAAGTGGTTACCGCACCGGATAACTTCTTCTACTCACATGCCTACACGATGCTGTACGGCGAGCCGTTTACTCACACCGGCGTCAAAATGAACACCGACCTTACCAGCAACATCAATGTGACTGCCGGTATCGTAACGGGATGGGACGACTGGGAAAATGAGTACACCTCGAACAGCTTCCTCGGTGGAATCACCTGGACGAGCGACAGCGAAGCGACTTCACTCGCCTTCGCAATCGTCTCTGGTGACGAAGTGAACTTCTCTGGCAACGACGAATCGCACCGTAACATGTACAGCATCGTCCTGACCCAGGCAGTTTCTGATAAATTGACTTACGTCTTCCAACACGACCGTGGCCAGCAGAATGGTCTGGTTGCGGGTGAGCAGTCGACTGAATGGTACGGCATTAACCAGTACCTCTTCTACGACCTGGATGACAACAACCGCGTTGGCTTGAACTACGAGTGGTTCCGTGATGATGACGGTTCACAGATTGGAAACGGAGCAGCTAACTACTACGTGCTGCGTGCTGGCTTGAATCACAAACTTCGCGAATGCTTGACTGTCCGACCTGAAGTTCGCTGGGACTGGGCTGACAACGGTGCTCGTCCTTACGACGACGGTGCAGACGGAAGCCAGTTCACCTTCGGTACAGACGTTATCTGGACCTACTAAGACTTACTTATAATCTCGAAACCTTCTGTGGCTAACCCCACCCCGGTTTCGAGAGAAGACCGGGATTTAATTCCTGGTGACGATACCCCTCACGGTGTTCACCTGTGACTTGCCTTTTCGGGGGCAGACTTCAGGCCAAACTGTGAATCCCAAAACGCTTCTCGTTTCGCAAGAAACGGGAAGCGTTTTTTTTGTTTAGGTGAGCCATGCGATACTCGGGAAGAGGTTCAGGCACATCCTGATTAACAATTTGGTATTCAGCCTTACCTGAATTGAGGGGGCGAAGCCAAAGTTAAATGCAATGTGAAAGAGATTTAGCCACCACCGCCCGATTGCTTGGCAATGTCAGCTTCGATCTGTTCGATCGATTTGATAATTGCCCCACGTACATTTTCATTCGGGTGATCTTTTAGAAGCTTGAGTTGTTTAAGCTTTGGTTCCGCATCAGCCCCCATTCTTCCAAGGGCCACCGCCCCGAGATATGCTCTGCCCATGTCCTCACCGAGAACCATGTCTGTGATTTTGTTTAGCTTATCGTCTTTATTCTCGGGTGCATGAATATCGTATGCGATGGGAGTTCCGGTACCAGCAGTATACCGAACGCCAGGTCGTTCCTGATTGAAGCCTAGAAAATATAGAAGAAGGTAAACTGTAATAAGTAAAAGTGCGATGCCGAGCACCGCATACTGTATTGTCTGTTTTGACATCAGTAGTTCCCAACTTGATGAATTGTAGATAATAGAAATCGCATGTTTAGGATTTCACTATCGAGTCTGATGTATTTACCAGCCTGATATCAGCTTGATGTCGTGATAATCCATCTTGAAGCCAGTTGATGTTTCCGTTGTTTCAGATTGAAGACATCCGGATATTAGAAAATACTCCCATTGAGTCGCCGTTTTAATAGGAGTTATCTGTCAAGGCCTGTGAATTCATACGCGAATTAGCAGAACTGCAACCGGAGTTGATTGAATCACAGAAGATCGTAGATTGATTTACGTATAAAGCAAAAAGCGACCACAAATTGACCAGTCAATTTGTGGTCGCTTCGGAAATTATCCATTCCTGAAGAGCCTTCTTGTTATCAAAGCTTCATAGAAATCGAGAAAGCTTGATTAATAAAAGGGGTCTAGTCAACGATTGAACCCATATTGAAGGTTTCGCCACCGTTGACGGTACCAAGAGCAATGCGGATGGATTCATCCATAGTTTCTCCAAACCATTGTACGGAACCGTCACACAGCAGGAAGAAACAGCCACCTGGATGCGGGCTGCGGAAGTTACCGACGACATGCTCGACGTTGTCACAGTCACGGATGACATCGCCATTGTCACGGCTTGCGCCCGCTGCGGCTGTAGCCATCATGTTGTCGATGACAGGGTTACGATTGAACTCCCAGAAAGTACTCGCTATCCCACTGGAAGTAATATACCCAATTGCTTCAGTATCTGTGGCTCCTGGTTCGGCAGTTGCCCATCCAAAATCAGCCAGGTAGACGTCAGATGTTCCATTCAAGTTTGCATACGTTTGGCTGTCATCACAATCTCTGCCATGGCAGATAGGCCATTCCGGGCCACCGGTAGCTTCGCCCATACATATTGTGTTGGAGGTACCATCTTTGATCTGGCCAAGCCTGAATGCTCGAGTACGCATGAAGGGTCCGAGTAGAGCTTCGTTCGGCGGGTTGATGTAACCTGATTTGGAGCCGCTCTCCGCAGTTGAGTTCCAGTCAGCTTTATAGCTGCTTGGTGCATCTTCATCGTTGCCACTGAAGTCAGTACACCATGGGGCGAGGTTAGCACCACTGCTGAAGGCATAAGTCATGGGGGCCCAAAGTCGTACTTCAGGCAAGATATTAATTTGGATCGCATCAGCCTGAGCAGAAGAGGGGCATCTCGCGAAGGCCAACTGAGTATTAGTGATTTCAGGCCCTACATTATACCAGTCGGAATAGAGGAAGGTCCCATCATCATCCGCCGTTTTGAAGATGTTGTTTGCTTCGATGAAGGGGAGCAAATCAATGCCGACCCAAGTTTGGGCGTAATGATAACCGTCACCGGCGGGCTGAGAACGGTCGTAATAAGGCAATTTCGAGTAGAGATCATGGAAAGAGTGAATCGCAATACCGTACTGTTTCAGGTTGTTGCGGCACTGGGTACGACGGGCAGCCTCTCGGGCCTGTTGCACGGCGGGAAGAAGTAGTGCAATCAGGATGGAGATGATTGCCATCACTACCAACAACTCAATGAGGGTAAAACCTCTTCGACTTGCGGGTCGCATGGCGCGAGCGTGTTTACACATCTGATAAACCTTTCAGAAAAGGAAGCTTGAAGAAAACTAAAGAAGTGAAAAGAGAAAATATTGAAAGTGAAAGGAGCAATGCTCCCGTAAAATCAAATGTAATTATGATTTGGTAGTGAGACGATTAGAGATCGCTGCTCACTAATTGGGATGTGTATGTCCATAAATAGTCAGAATAGACGTGGGTGGACACCTATTACGCTAACAAAAAAAATCAGCAAACTCGAAAAGAATTTCTGAAAATTCCAAGGTTTCAGAAATTTTTTTGAAAATACGCATTGTTAAGAAAACGTGAGATATCTATCTAGATTAACGTAATAGAGTTACGTCTGGTGTTTAAGGTGCCATGTCTTCGGGATAGTCTGGTTGCGAAGGTCTTTAAGGCTTTCGGCTAACTCAACATCCCACATGTTTTGCCGTTCAGTTGAGCCATATCTATGTCTCGTATTTTAGGATTCAGATCATATTATTAAACGTATCGCGAGTAAATATTATTTCTCCTGGCTATGTCGCTATTGGCCGTAGGCAAGGATTAATATTACAACTCAATCTTCGATTGCGGTTTCTGCTGGATATATATTGCGGGCCGTTAGATCCTGTCCAAGATAAGCGTGGCGGCTATCGGTCCCGAAAAAGCCTTAAAATCAGCAGGCTACGCCGCCAAGACACGCTATAAGCAGTTTCAAAACCCTCTGATGGGTAAAATTCACTCTCTATTTGTAGCGTCAAGAACAACCACAACCGGGTTTTGAAATAGCCTCTACGGTTAAATGGAATGCACTCTCGAGTTGGTTTACGTGCTTGCGAGTGGAAATGAAGACGGGCTCGTTATGGAAAATCTCGGCGAAGAGCAAATTAGCTCTGTGGCCCTAAATCGCCCCGAAATCATCCATTGCTGCAATTGAAAATCTCAACAACAGATCAGCAAACCGCTTGCGAAGAACTCCTTGCCGAGTTCGGAGATGACATTGGCTTTCTTCATCTCCCACCGGATTGTCCACGGTTGAATGGGATCAAAGTCGAAACGAGCAACTCGCTGGATATCAGTAAGTCCGTGAAATGAGGCCCCAGCTTTCAGGACGTCTCACAGCCACAGTTCAATCTTTGATTGCAGTTCCCGGGGGAGGCGTTTTTTGAGGGCTGTTTCGAGTTGGCGTTCGTGGTAGCGCGTGGAGAAGTGCGCGAGGATGAGGAGGTCGTTCTTGAATTTGTCGGCGCGTTCGTAGAAGTCGTCAAGGTGCATGTGACCGAACTTGTGGATCTTCTCGCGGCGATGTTCGGGGCGGAAGAAGGTCAGCTCCGTGATCAGAACTTTGGCGTCGAAGACGGGCGGGTAATTGTCGAGCCCAGCGGGGGCAGTGTCGCCCGTGTAACAGACGAGAGGGACGCGCGTCTCTTCGGTGACATCGGTGCCACTCAACCGGAGGTCGCGGATTTTATCTCCTGCAAGACCTATGTATTCTTCTTTCAGCTTGCGACGACGATCCCAGACGAGATATCCGACCGAGGGGACGGTATGTTTAGTCTCGAAAACGGTGACGACATGCTCGCGTGAGAGTTCAATTTCATCGCCCGGATTCACGCCGATGAGGTTGCAGTGCATCCGACCTCGATCGAGCCTCTGCCACGCTTTGAGCATCCGCTGGACCGGTTCGACGACATCGCCCGGAATGTAAATGTTCGGCGGATCCATCTTCATCATGCGTCGCCGGGCGACGTACACGGGCAAGGCTGCCATGTGGTCGAGGTGGGCGTGGGAGATGAAGAAGGTCTGAGTTCCCATGAAGGACCAGGGGGAACCGCCCATGTCGAAGCCGAGTTTGAGCTCGGGGATTCTCCAGTAGCTTTGCACCGCCGCGCGGGAATAACCCTCGATTGTCAGGCCTTTGTACTGAATGGACTTGAGGGGCAGGTTTTCGAGCATGGGAGAGGGTCGGTATTAGGTGCAATAGATAAAGGGTTTGACCGAGGACGTACAGGTTACCCAACGTAGAGGGGGATGACAGCCGCAGGCTCACCTTAAATTTGGCGTGGGACGGGATTTGTGATGATTCTGCTCTCTGAGCTTCGGGATTGTCTGCCTTTCTGAACGTTTCATACGATGTTCCAGAAAGCGTCAAAATCTGTCACTAGAAGGGTCGGTCTGATTTTTACCTTAAGTCGTAAAATTCCTATTGTACCATGTTTGTGGAATATTATGAATGTTTGTGCGTGTTAACCGTCGGTTAGCTTGATTAAAAGATCATTAACATGCATATTAATGGAAGAAAATGATTGATCGTGAAAGGTTACCAGCGCATACTATCTTCACAGGATGTCTACAAGATAGAGGAACAACCAATGCTGGTTGCTGAACGAAGAAGCAGTATTCTCCACGCGGTGGAAGAAAAAGGGTTTGTCTCCCTGCATGAACTGGCTGAGCTGGTTCGGGCAAGCGAGTCGACGATCCGCCGTGATTTAGAGTTTCTCGATGGAAGCCAACAGATCCGTCGTACCCGAGGTGGGGCGGCTTATGTGGGGGAATCGATTACCTCATTTGAAGAACGGATTTCCACAGCTTCACTGGAGAAACAGAAAATCGCGGAAGCGGCAGCCAATCTCATTGAACCGGGAGAGGCGATTCTGCTCGACGGGGGGACGACGACACTCGAAGTCGCCCGCCATCTGGTGAATAAACCGCTTCAGGTGGTGACGAATTCGTTACCGATCATGAATCTGCTCGTCAATCAACCGTTGATCGAGCTGATGATACTGGGCGGGTACCTCTATCCCAAGACCGGCGTGGCCCTGGGGCCTCAGGCGACCGCCAGTCTGGAAAACATACACGTTCGACGATTGATTATCAGCGTCGGGGGAATTACCCGCAAAGGGTTGTTCAACAGTAACGCATTGCTCGTTTCGACCGAACGGGCGATGCTGACCTCTGCTGATGAAGTCATGGTGGTGGCAGACAGTTCCAAGTTTAACAAGTCGGCATTAGTCCATTTGTGCGAACTGGAAATGGTCGATCACATGGTTGTCGATTCCGGAATTACAAATGAGTGGATCGAAATTCTCCAGCGAGCGAATATCGAACTGACGATTGTGGATGTCAAAAAAGAGTCTTAAGCACTCTCAATAATATAAGCGTAACCAAACAAGCGTAACCAATTCAGAAATAGAAGTAGCGGATATGACCACTTCCACCATGAATTACAGTCGTGACTCGATTGAGAAAATTGTCCGTGACGTGTTGACGCAGAAACTGGCGGGACAAGTTACGAGCCCGGCGATGCCTGCTGACAAGCCGAATCCGCTGGTGGTGAATATCTCCGCCCGGCACGTTCACCTGACCGACGAGCACGTTCAAATTCTGTTCGGCAAACCGGAACTGGAGATCGATAAAGATCTCTATCAGGATGGTTATTATGCCGCGAAAGAAACCGTCGCTGTTGTCGGCCCGCGCCGTCGCATGATTCCTAATGTTCGCGTGCTGGGACCTTGTCGGGGCGACTCCCAGATTGAACTCGCTTTTACAGACGGTATCTCCCTTGGGATTGATCTGCCTGTTCGTGTCAGTGGCGACATCAAGGGAACACCTGGTTGTGTACTGGTTGGCCCTGCGGGAGTGGTCGAACTGAAACAAGGCGTTATCCGCGCGATGCGACATGTTCACATGGGTCCGGCTGATCTGAAATACTATGGCGTAGAGAATGGTGAAAAGATGAATCTGCGAGTCGAGTCGGAAGGTTGCACAACCGTCCTCGAAGACTTGCAGGTCCGAGCGGATAAAGACATCAAGCTCGAAGTTCACCTCGATACGGACGAAGGTAACGCCATCAATCTGGACCGGGCGACGAAAGTCGAACTGCTCAAAAAAGAGCCCTGTGCCTGCAAACACAAACATTAAACGAAGCAAAACTTTCTCTGAGATGTTCATTCATCTCGGAAGAATTGTCAGACAATGTCTGATTTGTCGGAATGGATTTAAATACATTTGATTCTGCATCTGCAGAGTAAATAACTTTTTGATTACTTAACTTTAGTGGGAGAAAATCCTGTGGCTAAAACTATGGAAGCTTTGGGAATGATCGAGACCAAAGGTCTCGTCTGTATGATCGAAGCCGCCGACGCCATGCTGAAAGCAGCAAACGTTGAAATGGTCGGTTGGGAAAAAATCGGTTCTGGTCTGGTGACCTCTTTCGTCGTCGGTGATGTTGCCGCCGTGAAAGCAGCCATCGACGCGGGTGCAAACGCCGCTTCCAAAATCGGTGAAGTCGTCAGCGTGCAGGTTATTGCCCGTCCGCACGAAGAACTTGATTCTGTCATTCCCAAGGCTGCTAAAGCCAAGTAATGGGTCTGATTTGATAACTCTTAGTTGAGACGACTGTCATGGTGCAAACTCCCGATAAGCGGAATGGCACTCCGGAAGACGTCTCTGATTTCCTGGATTCACAACTCACGTTCGATTTCCGATCGAACCTGGTACACACATCGAAAACTATAAAGGAATTTCGTCCTATGAAGGGTGAAGCAATCGGCCTGATCGAAACCAAGGGCCTTGTTGCCCAGATGGAAGCTGCTGACGCTATGCTGAAAGCAGCCAACGTTCAACTGGTCAAGCAGATCAACATTGGTGGCGCGTTCATTACAACCGTCATTAAAGGTGATGTCGGATCTGTCCGTGCTGCTGTCGACGCCGGAGCGGCTGCGGCCTCTCAGTGTGGCGAACTCGTCAGCGCTCACATGATTCCTCGTCCGGAAGCAAACCTGATCGAAAAATTCATCGGTTAATCCCGAAGGATCAATTCAGGTCGAGCGTCAGCGGACTGTTGTCATCAATTGTCTCAAACGGAACCAACCACTATTACTCCGGAGCACGGAATCAGCTCAATGAAAGTACTCGTCGCCAATCTGGGATCAACCAGTTTTAAATATCGTCTGTATGATTTTCCGAGTGAGCAACAGCTCGCGCGGGGGGGCATTGACCGGATCGGTCTAGGCGATAGCAACTGTTTTGTCGAGATCGGAGAGCACCGGGAAGAAGTAGTGGAAAACATCGCCAACCATGCGGAGGCGGTGCGGATCTGTTTGCAACAGTTAACGGCTCCAGAAACGGGTTGTCTCGATTCGGTCGACGAAGTGTCGGCTATCGGATTCAAGGCAGTCTTTGCTGGGCGGTTAAGTGGTATTCGGATTGTTAATGAAGAACTGCTGACAGCGATGGAGAACCTGGGCGATATTGCCCCGGCTCATAATCCACCGTACGCCGCCGCAATGCGGCAGTTGATGCAGTCTTTCCCCGAGATTCCACTCGTGGCCGCGCTCGAAACGGCCTTTCATGAAACGATGCCGGAAGAACATCGCCTGTATGCCGTTCCTTACGAATGGAAAACAGAATACGAAGTTCAACGGTGGGGTTTCCATGGAGCCAGCCATCGGTTCATCGGTCGTCGGATTGGTGAACTTCTCGGACGGGATGACCTCCGGGTGGTCTCGTGTCATCTCGGCGGAAGCAATTCGCTTTCTGCTCTGGTGAATGGGAAGTCGATGGCCAACAGTCTGGGGATGAGCCCACAGTCCGGGTTGCCGCACAATAATCGTGTGGGTGACTTCGATCCGTTTGCTCTTCCCGTGTTAATGAGAGCGACAGGAAAATCGCTCGAAGAGTTACTGGAGGACCTCGCCAATAAAAGTGGGCTGCTCGGTTTGAGTGGCTTAAGTGGCGATGTTCGTGATCTGGAGGAAGCAGCAGCAGAAGGGCATGCTCGAGCCGAAATGGCTTTGAACACGTTCGCCGCTGCGATCAAACAGTATCTCGGTTCTTATCTCGCGTTTCTGGGAGGGGCCGACGCGATTGTCTTCACGGGTGGAATCGGTGAGAACAGTCAACGAATTCGAGAGCAGGTCTGCCGCAATATGGAATGGGCAGGCATTGTACTGGATGAAACCGCGAACCAGTCTGCAACTGAGGAATGCCGCATCTCTACACCAGAGAGCAAAACCCAGGTTTGGGTTATTCCGACAAACGAAGAAGTGGTTGTCGCTCGACAGACAGTCGAAACTCTCGAACAACATCAGAAGTAGTCCTAAGTTGGTTGTGTAAGCAATCAGAGGAGTCACCATGTTCCTGGCACGCATTACAGGCAGTCTTGTTTCTTCGCACAAAGTCGAAGTGATGACCGGGCAGAAACTGCTCATCGTCGAACCATTGCGGGTAAACGAGAAAGATCAATCTGATCTGCAACCCACTGGTCGCACCTTCGTGGTGGTTGACCCGTTAGGTGCAGGTGAGGGGGAAGTGGTGTTATGCGTTCAGGGTTCCAGTGCCCGGTTCACGAAGGAAACCAAACATCTACCGGTTGACGCCGCCATCGTGGGGATTGTTGATACGGTGCAGGTGGGAGGGAATACGGTGTTTAAAGGGAGCGAGTAAGGATGAGTATGCAAGGCAGTCAGTTACAGCTATCGGCTCCACCGACGGAAGCCGAAAAAGAAAATCAGACCCGAACGATTCAGGTCATCATTGCCGCGTTGATTATGGGATTCGTCACCGCAGGCGGGATATTTCTCTTTTTGGCAATGGGGGATAAAGAACTCTTAACCGATCCAAGTGAGTTCATGTTTCTGTTTGCAATCGCGTTTTCATCTATGTGCATTGTTGCCCGAGGGGTCGTGGGAGTCGTGATGCCCAAGGCGACGTTATCCCAGATCAAACATCTTGATCGGGAGGAACAGGAAGCTCGATTGTGGATGTCGTATCAACCTCTGGCGATTGTTAGAGGGGCTCTGCTGGAGGGGCCAGGTTTCTTCACCCTGACGATGTTTTTCGTTACGGGCAACCTGCTGCTTCTTTATGTGGCAATGGGATTATTGTTCCTGATGATTATCAGTTTTCCTTCCCGATTTAAAATTGATAACTGGGTGGAAGACAAACTGACACAACTTGACTTGAACCGCTAAGAATCAACTCCTTGATTTGACTCGGACGATTCACGAGACACATTTACTTAAAACAAAACTACGAGAGACCATACCATGACACAAGCGACTGCGGATGCGATTCGATCAGTGGTGGAAGAAGTGCTGGCGCAACTGGGGAACGGCCCCGTAGCTGCCCCTTCCGCCCATGGCGCAGCGGCCGGCAACTGGGGTGTTTTCCGGACGGTCGACGAGGCTGTTGTTGCAGCAACTGCTGCCTTCGAGCAACTTCAGGAAGCTACGATGGAGACTCGCAATAAAGCGATCAACATCGTCAAGCACATCTGTGACAGTCAGGCGGAAGAACTGGGACGGCTTGAGTTCGAAGAAACCAAAATCGGCAAGCTGGAACATAAAATTGCCAAATTGCAGATCATCAAAGATGTTCCCGGAACTGAATTCCTGCGAACGGACGCCGTAACGGGCGACCATGGTTTGACGATTACTGAATACGCCGGGTTTGGTGTTATCGGAGCGATCACTCCCGTGACTCACTCCTTACCGACTCTTGCGGGGAACTTTGTGAGTATGGTTTCCGCAGGGAATACCATTGTTTGCAATCCTCATCCCAGCGGAGCGAAAATCGCCTGCGAAGGAGTTCGCCGGTTTAATAAAGCAATTTACGAAGCGACAGGCCTCAACAACCTGGTAACCATCATCGGTGAGCCGACTCTCGAAACAGCCGAGCAGGTCTTCAGTCACCGAGGCATTAAACTACTGTGCGTGACGGGGGGACCGGGCGTTGCCCGCGCTGCTCTGGCCAGCAAAAAACGAGCGATTGTCGCCGGACCGGGGAATCCTCCCGTAGTCGTCGACGAAACTGCCGATATCGAAAACGCCGCACGCAGCATCGTGACGGGTGCCGCGTTTGATAACAACTTGCTGTGCATCGGCGAGAAAGAAGTCTTCGCCGTGGAGTCGATCTTCGATGACCTGATGCAAGCGGTCGGCCGTAACGGTGGATACCGTCTGAATGCCGACCAGGTCGCCCAACTGACGAAACTCGCTTTCAGTCCTCCCAAAGAAGCGGGTGGACATTGGGGATTGAACCGGGACTTCATCGGAAGAGATGCTTCCTGGCTCGCGGCACAGATCGGACTCAACATTCCGGCAGACACACAAATTATCTACGGTGAAACGGATACCAACAATCCATTCGTTCCCGAAGAACAGATGATGCCCTTTATTCCGTTCGTACGGGCTCGTAACGCCGATCATGCGATTGATCTCGCGGTCGAATTCGAACATGGATTTGGTCACACCGCCATTATTCACTCTCGCAACGTTCGTAACATGTCCAAAATGGGACGTCGGGCGAACTCAACCTTGTTCGTTAAAAACGGACCTTGTAGTGCGGGATTAGGCTTAGGGGGCGAAGGCTACCTTTCCTTCAGCATCGCGACTCCCACAGGCGAAGGGGTCACCAATCCGCTGACCTTCACTCGTCAGCGTCGCTGTGTGATGGTGGACGATCTTCGCATCATTTAATCCAATTAATTGAACCTGACACTATTACATAAACAAACTGTACCTGAAGAATCATCCTATGGAACTTGCCCGTGTCATCGGCCAAACGACTGCGACGATCAAGCACGACACTCTGAAAGGGTGCCGGTTGAAGATCGTGGAAGTGCTCGATGCCAAAGGGAAAGGGGGCGGTGATCCGATCATCGTACTCGATTCTCTGGGGAGCCGCGTTGGCGACCGGGTGCTACTGACTTCAGACAGTAAACTGATTGCCGAGATGCTCCAGGCGGATAACACTCCCGCCCGGTTTGCCATTCTCGGTCTGGCGGACAATTGAAGTCCGCCTTACGAAACAGATACGAATTCATGAACGTTGACCAGAACCTGATTAATGACATCGTTCAGGGGGTCCTGCAGCAGCTGCAGCCGACCGCAGCCCCGGTTACGTTGTCATCACCTTCAGTCTTCCTGGTCAAGGAAAAGTTATGGACAGCCGATTTGCTGGAGGACCTGGTTCCTGCACAAGTGAAAGTCGTCCAACAACTGCCGGGCACGATCGTGACTCCCTCGGGACGCGATTACCTTCGGCAGAATCACATTGACGTGATTCAATCAGAAAACAACAACGGTTCCAACACTACTGCTGGCATTCAAACCTGGAAGGTATTGGTCGTGAAATCGGCTTCTGCCTTTGAAAGTTGCTGGCCTGAGTTAGAACGAAGTCGGTCCACGAACTGGAATCGACAACAGGCGAATGATGTCGATTCTGCCGTCACGGAAACGATCAGTATTCTCTGTCGCGGAGAAGCTTCTGGCGTAGTGATCTTAACAGACCGACCGGAAGAGGCGGCCTGTTTTGCCAATCGGAATCATCAAGTGAGAGCGGTGGCGACCTTGTCCGCCGACAGAATGAAACAACTGAAAACGAGTCTTCAACCGAATGCGGTTTGTCTCGATCCTCAGAACTTAAGCTACATGGAGCTTCGCCAGTTATGGCGTGCTCTCAGTTAGCGAACTTTTTTAGGACGTAATGCGATGCGAATCGCGGAAGTAATAGGAAAAGTAACCTTGTCTCAACCTCACTCCTCGTTGCGAGGGGGCCGGTGGGTGTTAGCGGTTCCGCTGACGAAAGAAGGGTTACAGGGAAAGAAAACAGGACGCGGGGAACCGTTTGTCGTCTACGACGACATCGGCTGCAATGCCGGTTGCCGGATTGCCGTCAGTGAAGGGGGCGAAGCGGCGGCTCCCTTTCATCCAGACAAAAAACCAATTGATGCCTACGCGGCAGCCATACTCGATCACATTGAAGTTGAATCGAAATAACTCAACCTGAACCGAACACGATTGCTTGAAAAGCCAATAAATAAGAAAAGGTCATGACCATGTCGAATCAGTGGAACAGCAAGTTCAACAACCCCAAACTCAAAGAGCAAATCTGCGAGATCGGTCGCCGGGTCTACAATAAAGACTTCGCCGCCGCGAACGATGGAAACATCAGTATCCGCGTTGGTGAAAACGAAGTCCTTTGCTCACCCACGATGATCTGCAAAGGTTTCATGAAGCCGGAAGACATCTGTATGGTCGACCTGGACGGAAACCAATTGGCTGGAACACGGAAACGAACCAGTGAGATTCTGCTGCACCTGACGATCATGAAAGAACGTCCCGATGTAAAAGCAGTCGTTCACTGTCACCCACCACACGCAACGGCCTTCGCTGTTGCTCGCGAGCCGATTCCTCAGTGTGTGCTGCCGGAAGTCGAAGTCTTCATGGGCGAAGTTCCTATGGCTCCTTACGAAACTCCTGGTGGACAGGAATTCGCCGACACGGTGAAACCTTTCTTGAAATCAACGAACACGATCATCCTGACCGGACATGGTACGGTGACTTTCGGGAAAGACCTGGAAGACGCTTACTGGAAAACGGAAATCCTGGATGCCTACTGCCGGATTCTGTTGCTCTCCAAACAGCTTGGGAAAATCAACTACTTCTCAGAAGGTGAACAGCGGGAACTGCTGGACCTCAAAAAGAAACTGGGTTTCGACGATCCCCGGTTCCACGCCGAAGATTGTGACCTGTGTGGAAACAGTGCTTTCCGTGATGGGTACAACGAACAAATCCCCGTTCAGCGTGCTTTCGAGGCGGCTCCCAGTTACCCCGGATACTTGCAGGCACCCGCTGGTAAGAATGCGGCTTCAGGAATTCCGGTGAACAGCTCAGCCAGCAACGGTTCAGCTAATAACGGATCCGGACAGGATATGAACTCACTGGTCCAGGCAATCACCAGCCAGGTCATGGCTGCGTTGGACGCCCGTAAGTAAGGGTTCGTGGAGACACGTAACTACACGGAAGAAACAAAACAAGAAATGGGTAGCCCGGATAATCTCGAAGAGTTGTCCGGGGCGGGCAGCGACGAAACAAACGACGTTGCTCTTAGTTAATCAGGCGATATTGATCAGACACGAGTCGGACGATGCTTGACCTGGCATAACACCTAACTTCGAGATAGAAACAAGAGTATCATGAAAGTCAGTATTATTGGTGGTGGTGGATTGGTCGGTTCCTGTGCCGGGTTTGCATTGCAGGCTGGCGGGATCGTTCGCGAGATTGCCCTGATTGACGTCAATCCTGACGTCGCCGAAGGTCAGGCTCTCGACTTGCTTCATGGAAGCTCGTTACTGTCGGACCAGGTGATCGTTTCAGGCGGCACCGAGCAGGTGAAAGATTCTGACGTCATCGTCATTACGGCCGGTCTTCGCCGTAAACCGGATGAAAGCCGTCTCGACTTGATCAACCGGAACGTCGAGCTGTTTAAAAAGATTCTGGTCGACATCAAATCACATGGCACAAAAAAAGACGCCATCTGCTTTGTCGTTTCTAACCCAGTTGACGTGCTGACCTATCTGGCCGTTAAAGAACTGGACCTTCCCTGTTCGCAGGTGATTGGTTTGGGAACGGCGCTCGATACAACGCGGTTCTGCGGTATCCTGGCGAATCGACTCAACGTCCCTCCGACACAAGTCTCCGCGATGATGTTGGGCGAACATGGTGACAGTATGGTTGCCGTCTGGTCTGCCGCTCAAATCGCCGGTCTGCCCATCGATAAATACCCCGGTGTGACTCCTACCTTGCTCGCCGAAGTGGAATCCAAAACACGTGGAAGTGGAGCGGAAGTTATCAAGAAAAAAGGGGGAGCGGGTTTTGCTGTCGGTGTCGCGATTGCTGATATCGTTCACAGCATCGCTCTCGACCAACGTCGCGTTCTGCCTGTTTCGTCTCTGCAAAACGGAGCCTATGGCATTTCCGATGTCTGCCTCTCGGTTCCCACCGTCATCGGTCGGGCCGGTGTGCTCAGTCAGGTCGAAGTCGAACTATGGCCTAAAGAGATCCGAGGCATTCAGAACTCCGGCAAAGTGCTGCGAGAAACGATCGATAAGGTTTTATGACCGTAGCGGCAGGTAAGAGTAATAAGCTGATGTTCGCAAAGTAGGTCAAGAGTTACCTGACTTATCATATAGAATGAGAGAAGATAAGTTTTACCGTCTTGGTTCCCGTTCATAATTAATTTTCCAAAACCAGAAACTGGATTCATGCAAAAGAGTCTTGATCGAAAACTGAATTCCATCCACAACGATCCAAGTGGATCTAAGGAATTCATCATCGCTGATGCCAAAGATGCCGACATGGCGTTCGGGTTGAGCGCGACGGGAGAGTATGTCGATCCGGCGACTGGTCAAGTGCGCAATAAGACCTTAGGCGAATATCGGGATCAAATTCGCGAAGTCATCGCGCAGGGAATTGTAGATATCGTCCTGATGTCCGCTTCCACGGCGGAAAAACTGGCGATTGAAGAAAAGCTGTTTGAGAATTCTTTACTCACGCCTGCGGCTCGGGGCAACGATACCACCGACGTCCATATTCCACGGGGTGGTACTGCCTTTCAGGAAGCGTCGTTTCCATTTCGGTCCGCATCCATCGATCACATGATGAGTGGCAAGCTCGACCCGACCGATGCTGAACGAAAACGGGGAGTCGATCTCGCCCTCTATTCGATTACGTTCAACAATAATCGCGATCTCGATCTGCACGCACTGGAACAATACAAGCTCTTCCGTGAAGAAGCAGAACGAAAAGGGTTCCGACATTTCCTGGAACTGTTCGATCCAAATTTGCCCGGTGCCGTTCCTCCTGAACAGGTCGCCGGATTTATCAACGATCAAATCGTTCGCACACTCGGGGGAGTGACCAGTAAGGGCCGACCTGTCTTTCTGAAGATGGTCTATCATGGGCCCCAGGCAATGGAAGAACTTGTCGCTTACGATCCGCACCTCGTTGTCGGTGTACTGGGTGGGGCAGCCGGAACGACACTCGACGCGTTTACTTTGCTACATGAAGCCAAAAAATATGGTGGCCGCGCGGCACTCTTCGGTCGTAAGATCAACCAGGCCGAACATCAACTTGCCTTCATCCAGTTCCTGCGTCATCTGGCGGATGGTCTGATCGAACCGGTTGAGGCGGTGAAAGCGTATCATGGCGTTCTGGAAAAACTCAACATCAAACCACGGCGGACATTGGAAGAAGACCTGACGCTTCAGACTTCTGTAATGAGTTATGGTGGTAGCGGAACGACGATCAGTATCCCCAAATCGTCGACCAAACTGGCCAGTGTCAAAGCCGCGACTTGGAAGCCGACAGAGAAACCGGTAGCGAAACCGGCAGCAAAGTCAGTCGAGAAACAGACTGCTTCCGCTCCCGATTTTAATAGCATGAGTTCTGATGAACGCTTGAAGTATCATCAGGATCGCCTCGCGAACCTGTTCGGATAATCGGGTTTCCGGACGAATCGTCTGCCGCTAAGATGAGACTCTTACTACTGCAACGATTTCCAGTGAGAGTCCGATATGTACAATGAAGATGACGAGATCTACGGAGACGAGGATGACGTTCCCCTCGATAATGAGGATGATGAACGGGAGATTGCCTGTCCCGATTGCGGACGGATGATTTACGAAGACGTCGACGTCTGCCCCTACTGCGGTTACTTCATTCTTGACTCCGACCGGACTTATCCATCACTGCTCAATGCCTCCTGGTTCCGCTGGCTCGGTTTACTGGGCATCATTGCCGTCGTGTTCGTACTGACGGTCATGCAAGTCTTTTAAATCAATGCTGAATTTGCTTCACGGAAGCCTGTTTCTCTGTTTAAAATAGAGGGTCAGGTTTTTTTGTTGATGCGTTCAAGCGAAAGGCACGGCGTGGGATACGGCTATGAAGGAAATGATTGGACTTCTTCATCGGACTACATCGGCTCCGATGGTGGTGAAGAAAAATATATTCGCTGCCCCAACTGCGAAGTGAAGCTGCGAATTTCCGTATTGAAATGTCCGAAATGCGGAGCCAAGGTTCAGGACCCGAAACCCGCGACCTGGTTCGAGAACATCGGAGGAGCCATCATGATCTTTTTCGCTCTTTTAATGGTGTTCGCGATCTTCAGTTGTCTCGCGGAAGCTTTCCTGGAGATCGTTTCTTTAATTACGAGCTAGATCTTGTCCAAGATAAGTGTAACGGCATTTGTCAGAGAAAAATCTTGAAAACGTGGTTTTGCGTCGCTAGAAAACGCCATGATCAAATGTGATGCGTTCTCGATAATTCTAAATAAACATTCTCGGATCAAAATAAGCGATCCAGATGCCTCCACTCTCTGAATTCGATTGGACGGCTGTATTCAAACCTTCCTGTTATGTTATGGTAGATCCCCCCTCCGTTTGCCATTTATTCTTTCTCGCTAACAGGAGCCATCCATGTCTAATCCGCTCACTACGCTATCGCTGTGCACACTACTCGCGATCACCACAATGGCATCTCTCTATGCTGAGAGTGAAACAGTGCAGAAAATTGCCCGATTTGAATACAAGGGTAAGGTTCGATACGGACTCGTTAAAGGGGAGTCGATCCTCGCAATCGAAGGAGACATATTTGGTGAATGGAAACGTAGCGACTATTTGATGAAACTCGAAGATGTCAAACTGCTGGTGCCCACGGAACCGAAGCAAATCTTCGCGATGGCTGGAAACTATAAAAGTCATTTGGATGGCGAAGTTCCCGAACAGTTCAAAACACCGCAACCCTTCCTGAAGGCCTATTCTTCATTGCAGCGACCTGATGGAGAAATTCAACTTCCTCCGGAGTCGGCTCCCGTGCATTACGAAGCGGAGATGGTGATCGTCATCGGCAAAGAAGCGAAAAATGTGTCGAAGGAAGATGCGAAAGATTACATCCTGGGGATCACCTGTGGGAATGATGTCAGTGCCCGCGCCTGGCAGAAGGGAGACGTGCAATGGTGGCGGGCGAAAGCGTCCGATACATTCAGCCCCTGCGGTCCATGGATCGTCACGGGCCTCGATTATGACGACCTGTTGATGACGCTCAAGCTGAATGGCAAAGTCGTCCAGGAAGAACGAACCAGCCTGCTACTTCACGATGTCGCCAGCACCGTCAGCTTCATAAGTCAGCATACAACGTTGCACCCCGGCGATCTTATCTTCACAGGAACTCCCGGAAAAACAGACGTCATCAAATCAGGTGACGTCGTGGAAGTCGAAATCGAAGGAGTTGGCGTGTTACGGAATACGGTAGTTGACGAATAGTCTGTTTGGAACCACAGATGGACACAGATGTTGTGTGTCGCAAAAGTTAAGGGTGGCCCAGACAATCTCGAAGAGTTGTCTTGGCCACCCAATATTCTTCGTGTCTTCGTGATTCACTTAAACTGAGCCCGATCAAAACTCTCTTCCACCAGGAACACCCTTAGTGATCTGGCACCATGGGCGCCGATCACGAGGGATTGTTCGATGTCGGCAGTTTTCGAGGGGCCGGAGATGAAGACACCAAAGTGGGGCGTCTGTTGGAATGCCTCTGTGTTGAGGCCCGTGCGGGGATAGGCTTCGTGCATGTTGTGGAGGATGTCGCTCGCGTGAACGACGATGACGACATGCTGCGCGATGAAGTAGAGTGCCTTATGTTTGACTTGGGCATCGGTGACCCAGATCGCCCCGTTCTCTGCGACCGCAAATTCTCCGGGGACGATGGCGAAGTCAATGTCGGCCAGATCGTGTGGATCTTCAATTGCATTGAGATCGACTTGTTTGTCTGCAGAGATATCTAGATTGGGAACGAGCGAACAAATCTGTTTTGCATCGTCATAAAAAGGTTCTTCGTGCAGTTTGGCAGAGACTGCTTGCAGGTTAGCCACGACTTCGCCGCGTCCACCTACGGCGGAGAGCATCGTCAGGAACTGTTCGGTGGGATTATCGAACTGAATCCACGCCTGATCCATGTCGGGCAGCGGGGCTGCGGGAACGAGGTGCCGGTTGATCGACTTGAGTATCTTGTCGCGGGAGCTCATTACTTCTTACGTTTCTTGTACAAGTCGCGGAAACTCTCTTTGGGTGCCTCGGGCAGATCCCGTTGACGCCCCCAGCCATTGAGAGGGTTGTAGATCATCCAGCGAGGCATCAGGCGTAATGCTTTCCGGGCGACCTTGCCACCGAAGGCATACAGGCCGGGGCGTTGGAAGACTTTCGACATCACTTTCATCGGGAAAGTCTTACTGAAAGGAAGCAGCCCTCTCACATAAATCTCTTTCCGCCAGGTGAGCAACTGATGATGTAAGTCGATCTTCACAGGGCAGACATCGGTGCAGGAACCACACAGGCTACAGGCGAAAGGGAGACTCGAATGTTCTTTTGCATTCTGCGAGGGGCCAAGAATCGAACCGATTGGGCCGGGGACGGTTGATTGATAACTGTGCCCCCCACTGCGGCGATAAACGGGGCACGTATTCATGCAGGCACCGCAACGGATGCAACTGAGTGAACGCCGGAAATCATCGCTGCCAAGAATATCACTTCGTCCATTGTCCACGAGCACGATGTGCATCTCGCCGCCCGGTTTTGGGCCATGGAAATGCGATGTATAAGTGGTGATCGGTTGCCCTGTCGCGGATCGGGCCAGCAGTCGGGTGTATAGGCTGAGGTGGTCGGGGGAGGGAATCAGTTTTTCGATTCCCATACAGGCAATATGCAGATTGGGTAACGCCGTACCCAGGTCAGCATTTCCTTCGTTGGTGCAAACAACAATGCCGCCGGTGGAGGCGATGCCGAAGTTCACTCCCGTGATGCCTGCGTCGGCAGCCAGGAAGTTTTCCCGTAAATGTTGACGGGCCGCTTCGGTCAGGTAACCGGGATCGCTCGCACCTGCTTCCGTACCCAAATGCTCGTGGAAGACCTCGCCGACTTCTTCCTTCTTGATGTGGATGGCGGGCAGAACGATGTGGCTCGGAGGTTCCTTGCGAAGTTGCACGATGCGCTCGCCCAGGTCGGTATCGACGACTTCCATCCCGGCGGCTTCGAGGTGCGGGTTGAGGTGGCATTCCTCAGTCAGCATCGATTTGCTTTTGACGACGCGTTTGACATTGTGCTCTTGCAGAATGCTAAGGACGATCTCGTTGTGCTCGGCGGCGTTACTCGCCCAGTGAACTGTGACGCCCAGTTTCTTCGCGTTGGTTTCGAATTCTTCGAGATACTGCGCAAGGTGCGCGACCGTATGCAATTTGACTTGCGAAGCGGTTTCGCGGAGTGTTTCCCATTCAGGAATGGAATGCGAAATGTTGTCCCGTTTGTGGCGGACGAACCACAGTGATTTGTCGTGCCATTGGGCCCGCTCTTCATTCGCGACAAACTTATCAGCGAGTTGTGCATGTCCAGCCATTAAGCAACACTCCCATCAGTTGAGTTGACAGGCGTGATTCCTTCGGGCTGTCGACCCGCCAGGATTTGGGCAATATGCATCACGGGGAAAGGCTGGGCGTGGCGTTGATTCAATCCGTTGAGATGCATCAGGCAGGACATGTCACCCGCCGTGAGGACTTCCGTTCCCGCCGCGCGATGATCGGCCAGACGATCGCGACCCATCATGCAGGATACAGCCTCTTCATGCACCGCAAAGGTCCCACCGAAACCACAACATTCGTCGGTGCGTGTTAACTCGGCAAAGGAGATGCCGTCCAGTGATTTGAGAAGTTGCCGCGCCTTATCGAAATCGTCGCCGACAGTTTCACTGCTGCGAGCAAGTCGAAGTTCTCGCAACCCATGACAGCTTTGGTGGACGCCCACTTTGTATGGGAAACTTCCACTGATGGAGTCGACCTTGAGTACGTCGGTCAGGAATTCGCACAGCTCGAACGTCTTCGCCTGAAACTCCTGGAGTTTATTCGTAAGTGGCAGCAGGTCGGTGTAATGTTCGCGCACCATGGCAACACAACTACCGGAGGGGGCGACCACATAATCGTAAGGGGCAAAGACATTGATCATCCGTTCGGCCAGGGGCACGGCCGCATCCGTACAACCCGTGTTAGCCATGGGTTGGCCACAACAGGTTTGTGCGGCGGGATAATCGACTTCGCACCCATGTTGTTCGAGGACTTCCAATGTGGCCAGGCCGACATCGGGATAGAACTGATCAATATAACAGGGAATAAACAGGCCAACCCGGGGCATACAGAATCAACTTTATAGGGACAATTCAAAACCGGAATGGCTTCGAATTCAGGATCGAAAGCGGGTACAGATACAGGTCACTCTATTCTTAAGGACTGTATTATAGAAGAGAGTCGGAGGAATGCGAACCTGCCATCTCCATTCAGACGGACTTTCCGATTGAATCCGGAGGTTTAAGCTTTCGCTTCGTCTCGCTTCTCTCGAATAAGATGAGCCACATCCTCCAGTTTGTCATCGAGCAATTCCCGTCCCTTTTCAAAGTCGATGCCGGTCGTGACGGCCCACAGGGAAAGTTTTCCCCATTTGTCCTTTTCGATTTTGACGAGATCTTTTAGTGTCGTCAAAATCTGGGAGCAGCCTGCTTGTTTGGCATCGTGAGCGACCTCGTCAAGTTCTTCCTCGCGGTAGTGGTGATGATCGGGAAACGCTCGGAAGTAGGCGACTTCGAGTCCGAGTTTCTCCAGCGATTGGCGAAAAGCCTCCGGGTTGCCAATTCCGCAGAATGCGGCCACGGGAGCCAACTGTAATTTGTCGAGTTCGGTAGAGACTCCGCTGGCATTAAGGAATCGCTCAGGCGGAAAGGAAACTTCGACGGCAGCAAGATCGTCCTTTTCCTGTCGGGTTGTCGCAGAAGCTTGTCGAAAACTCTGCTGCTTTTGCTGGACTTCAGTCACCAAGCCACGTTCTGTCTGGTTGACGCGTGTGAGCATGACGAGATCAGCCCGTTTGAGTCCCTCGGGATGTTCTCTCAGCAGGCCGCGTGGGAGAAGGTAGTCGTAACCGAAAGGGGCGGAGAGATCGAGTAATACGAGATTGAGGTCTCTGTAGATGCGGCGATGTTGAAAGGCGTCGTCAAGCACGACGACTTCGGCGTCGTATTCTTCGATGGCCTGTTTGGCCGCTTCGACTCTGTTCTTGTTTAGTATATGCGGGATGCCGGGACAGAGGCGGTCGAGGACGAGCTTCTCATCATTCACTGATTCCGCCAGCTGGTGGTAACCGCGACTGACGATGACGACGGAAAATCCTTTGCGTTCGAACCAGTTGGCAATGTAGGCGACCACCGGTGTTTTTCCGGTACCCCCGGCAGTGATGTTTCCGACGCTGACCACGGCACAGTCGCTCTTCTGCGCCCGCAGCCATTTGACGTCGTAACTGAAATTGCGAAACCAGACCACCGTGCCATAAAAGAAGGAGCAGATATACAGAACTCCGCGCGCGAGCTTGGCTGCGAAGCTTTTCTTCTCGCCGGAAATCAGTTTCCTGAATTTCGCCTCATCCATCAGGCTGGTCCATTTTGTCGATAATTAATTGTTCAGACTTTTGGGAATGCGAATTCTGTAGTGATCTTACGAGATTCATCGAAATGCAAGAATTCTCTATTAGACGAGAAAATCAAATCAGCGTTCGAAATTGTTTCAGTGTTAAATTCGGCGATTTCATTGTGATTAATAGATCGATTAACAACAGGTTGATCGAAAGAACCAAGCAGTAACATCTTCTTGCTGATAGGCAAGGTTACTAGGGTCTTTTCTGAGGCAAGTCCGGGAGGTGAATTAATCGAATGTGGAACCGTGGGAATCAATGAGATCGGATAGTTGGAACAGACCAAACACTGAGAAACGTCTTTGCAAACGCTGAGACTCCAGTTCCTCCGGCTGAGGATGGGCAATATTCGAATAGCTTGTAGAAAAATTTGTTGAACAAAGAATAACGAATCATTTTTTTTGTCAATCTTCGATTGGTGTTGCAAGTCTATATCCGTGATGAACGTGCTGATGTGAGACTTAAAGCAATCGGTTCTAGTTAGTAGTACGGCAACGAAGAATATAAGATCATCCATCCATTCGTCTTCAGGCATCTGTTCATTTAAAATGATACCCTTAATAATCGTGCTCCACGTGCCTTCCATCTCGGCCAGCGTTTTTTCAACGATCATTGGATCTTTAATGCTTGGAACATCAATTTTATAGAAATCTTTTTCCAATGCGATATTAGCAGGTTTTCCAGTACGGTACTTTTTTCGTTCCAGATCAAACACATGAATCATTCCATTCTCTGTACCGTCATCCGTAAAATTACTAAGGAAGAACTTGGGAATGAAATGATGTTTTCTTGGTACGTTTGACACGTATCAAATAGCCCCTCTGATCAATGAAATTAGTAGTTATCTTAGATAAGTCTCAATAAAAATACCCGGCGTCTCAATTGAGAAAGCCGGGCATTCGTATCATCTCTATCTTGCTATTGTAGCAAAATGAATTTTACATGTCCTGCATTTTCTTACAAATTGCTTCGGCCATTTCCTGAGTTCCGACAGCAGTGGGGTCGGTGCGAACAGGTTTCAGGTCGTAGGTGACGTCTTTGCCTTCTTCGATGACGGCGGCGACGGCATTGTCCAACCGGGTGGCGGCTTCATGTTCGCCCAGGTGGTCGAGCATCATTTTGCCGGAAAGGATCAGGGCAACTGGGTTGACCTTATTCTGGCCTTTGTATTTCGGAGCAGAACCGTGGGTCGCTTCGAAGATGGCTCCTTCAGTACCGATGTTAGCTCCAGGAGCAACACCCAGGCCGCCCACGAGTCCGGCACAGAGGTCAGACAGGATATCACCGTACAGGTTTTCAGTCAGCACGACGTCGTACAGTTCTGGTTTCTGAACGAGCTGCATGCACATGTTGTCAATGAGCCGTTCCATGTAAGTGATTTTACCGCCACAGTCGGTGGCAGCGACATCTTTGGAAGCTTTGATACCTTCTTCGAGTTCAGACCACTCGAATTTGGCATTGTATGCTTTGGCGACCGAACGGGTGGTGTCATACCACAGGCCGTCGGTGTATTTCATGATGTTCGCTTTGCAAATCGACGTTACGGAAGACCGTTTGTTGTCGACAGCGTATTTGAAAGCGGCTTCAGCGATGCGGCTCGTCCCTTCAACAGAAATCGGCTTGATGCTGATTCCGGTTGTTTCAGGGCTGGTGCTGATCTTTCTGCCCGTCGCCATCTCGTTGATTTTGTTCATCACTTCGGTGGTTTCGGGTTTGCCCGCTTCGAATTCGACACCGGCGTACAGGTCTTCGGTGTTTTCACGGACAACAACCAGGTCGACATCGACGCCTTCGAAGAAGGTTCGAACGCCTTTGTAGGTTTTGCAGGGACGAATGCAGGCATACAGTCCCAGTTCCTGGCGCAGGTAGACGTTGACGGAACGGAAACCTTTTCCGATCGGCGTGGTGATCGGAGCTTTAAGTCCGACACCGTTGGCTTTAATGGATTCGAGGACTCGGGCTGGAACGCCTCCCTCAGCTTCGATCACTTCGATGCCACATTCCTGAACATCCCAGTCAATTTTGACGCCGGTGGCATCAATACATTTGCGGGTTGCCTCGGCAATTTCGGGACCGACACCATCGCCCGGTATCAAGGTAACTTTGTACATCATTCCCTCTGGTAATTGTCTGTCAAACGAGTGAATATAAGTAGTGAGTAACGGTAATATCAGTTCGGGAGGCGTGGGCCCCATAGGAGCTGAGCGATTACTGTTTTTAGCTGTAATAACACTAAATTTCCTCGCACGACGTTATCAGAACGACACCCTATTTGCAATCAACAGCCCCCTCAGGGCAGGGTTAAGGCCGGTTTACAAACGGTTTTCAATTGCATATGACTCGTTTTCGTCTTGGCACTTTGTTACCCAGTCAGATTCAGGCCGCGGTTCATTCCTTTTCCGTCGCCCATGACCGGAAGAACACCTCCGTAATTACTGTACAGGATTTTTCATAGTGAAACGGTTCATAGACAACTATATCGAGCGGCATTTGCACCCGGTTAACCGTCTTCTGCACCTGATTGGTGTCCCGTTGACGTTTGTCGTCTCGGTGATTTTTCTGGTTCAGGAACAGTACTGGTACGCACTGGCGGCCTTCGTTGGGGGTTACATTCTGCAATTTGCTGGTCATGCCGTTGAGGGGAACGATGCCGGTGAGGTAGTTTTGGTAAAGAGGCTAGCTGGTAAGCCCTATACCGAATTTGGTCCTCGTTCTCAGTATTATGGCTCGGAAGCGACAAAAGAGTAGCGATTAATCCGCCGATACTTCCTCTGCCGGTTGTGCCCGGCTTACCTATCGTTTGGGTTAATTCTGTCAGCTGAAGCGGTTCAATTCCGCGTGTGCTGCAGAATGTGTCTTCAATGTCAGTTAAGCGTAATAGAACCTGTGCGTGATCCGGTTCTGTTATAAGTCTGACCTGTCGAGACATCTCTCCCGCCAGCGTGCAGGAGAGTCCCTGACTGATGCATTTTGCTGATCGAAAATGAGATCAGCATAAAAGGTAAGCTTTGCGCGCCGTCTTTCATTGAACTGAACAGATATCAGTTCGACTTGCAATCAGGCAGGGGGATACATCGATGAAGTCAAGCAAGGCAATCAACTGGTTGCTGATCTGTGTTATGTGCTGGGCCACGGTTGGCTGCAAAAGCGTGACGATGAAAGAAAAGAAGCTGAGTTACCTCGGCGACAAAGATCATCTGGAACACTACAAAGATGAAGTGACCAGTATCGAATACACAGAAGTCGCGCACTGTACTCCTGATGAAGTTAAGTTCACTCAGGAACCGCGTACTATTCGTGATCGCAAACATGATGAGATCTGGGACTTGTCGCTTACCGAGGCGCTGCACCTGGCTCTCAAAAACAACCGTGTTATCCGCACCGACGGTTCCTTCATGAATAGCACCGAGGCAATCACCAATCAGAATGCCAGTTCGGTCTACGACCCGGCCATTCAGGAAACGGGAGTGTTGTTCGGCGGTCGTGGTGTGGAAGCGGCCCTGTCTGACTTCGATGCCAACTTTACGACCAGTATGCTCTGGGGACGTAACAATGAGATTGTGAACAGTCCTTTCTTCGGGGGGACACCTGGTGGAAACCTGACGCGGGAAACGGGAGCTTTTCGAGCGGGAGTCTCGAAGCAATTCGCTACTGGGGGTAGCTTTGCCTTAAGAAACGACTGGGACTACTCTGGTACTAATGCTTCCGGGCAACTCTTTCCATCGGCATATACAGGCAACGTTCGTGGTGAACTTCGCCAACCGTTGTGGGCTCGTTCGGGTACCGAATACACCCGCATTGCCGGACCTGGCGGAGCCGGGTTCAGCGGAGTGACCGGGGTGAGTCAGGGGGTTTCGATTGCACGAATCAATAACGATATTACGGTTGCTGATTTTGAACTTTCGGTGATCGACCTGTTACGCGATGTGGAAACTGTCTACTGGCAGTTGTATCTCGACTATCACCGGTATCACACCGTCGTAACTGCTCGTAACAGTGCTTTGGAATCATGGCGTAATGCCAAACTGAAATTGGATATCGGCGGTATCTCTGGATTTAAACTGGTCGATGAAGCGCAAGCTCGGGATCTCCTGTTCCAACGTCGATCCGACGCCGCCACATCCTTGGGCGACTTGTACAGCCGCGAGATTCGTCTTCGTCGACTGTTAGGTCTGTCGGTGAATGATGGACGCGTCATTCGGCCTGTTGATGAGCCGGTTGAAGCCGAATTCATTCCGGAATGGTATGGCAACCTGGTGGAAGCTCTGACCAATCGAGTTGAAATTCGCAAACAGAAATGGTCCATCCGAAGTCTTGAGTTGCAACATATCGCGGCTCAGAGCCTGACGAATCCACAACTGGACTTCGTCTCCAGCTATCAGGTCAACGGTTTCGGTGACCAGTTATGGGGATTGGGAAGCGACGATGATGCCGCGAACACGAATAGTGGTCTTCGGTACGGGATGGAACGGATCACGCAAGGAGACGAAACGGGTTGGACAGCCGGCGTCGAGTTGAGCATGCCGATTGGTTTTCGTTCAGCGAAAGCACAGGTTCGAAACTACGAACTCCGTATCGCCAAATCGCGTGAACAACTAGCCGTACTGGAGTTGGAAATCAGTCATGAGTTGGCAGTCGCTATCCAGAAAGTGCATAGCAACTATATCGCCGCTCGTGAGGATTTCTCGAGACGTAAAGCAGCCCGACGTCGGGTTGAATTGTACGAAGCAGAAGTCGATGCAGGAACGTCGACACTCGACCCACTGTTGCGTGCTCAATCGAGTCTCGCTGAAGCGGAAGTGGCTTTCTATACCAGCCTCGTCGATTACAACCTGGCACTACTTGATCTGCAATATCGTAAAGGAACCGTCCTGGAGTACGACAATGTGTACCTCTCGGAAGGGAGCTGGACACCCGCCGCTTATCGACAAGCGGTTCGTCGTGCCTGGGCTCGAACCTATGCAATCGAAAATCCACATCTGCACTCCGAACCGGGTGAATTCGCCCAGTCGGAGAGCTATCCTCGCTACATCGATGTCGCCAGACCGGAAACTCGTGAAACAGAGCCAAGTCTGAAATCAAAATCATCTGTGGAAGAAAGCGAAGGACCTACCGAGGTTCCTCCCGCAATCGAAGCGGATTCACCGCAGGTTAAAGCTCCGCTGGAAAATAAAACCAGCCAACTGCCACGGGCCAACCGGTTGGAGACTGAGCTACCTGATGAATTCAACCTCGACTTTTCGAATGCATTTGAAGAGAAGCCGAAATTTGAACAAGTTCAATTTTTGAAGGAAGAGCCGTTCGCTCCTACGCGACGGAATTCTTCCGAAATCCCCGACTTTGAGGATTGACCTCCTTAGAGTCTAAGTTTCGCCGATGTGAAATCCGGGGAAGGACTTTCAGTACCATTTACTGGAAGGACTTTCCCGGTTTTTTTGTATCTGTGGTCAACCTGATGTATGCGACTCTTCGCTACTGTTGCAGTTATTTTTCGGAACCCCGCTTGAGCCAGTTGTTAAACAGACTTCCCGGAATGGCTTTGGCTTTTTGAGGTTGTTCTTTTAACTGAGTCGCCAGTTGTTGCGTCAATCCTTTCTGAAAAGCCTGCTTAAAGGCTTCGCTCAGTTTCGTGGCATCGTAGGCCGATTCTCCGTGAAGGTCGGCAACGGCCAGTTCCGTTTTCAACTGCAGATCGAAATTACGTTCGAGAGAGTTAATCAACGATACAATAGGGAGCGCCAGCAATCGGGTCGACAGGGAGGCTCCTTTCGGAATGGTTGCCCGTATCTTTTCGAGATGAATGTCCCATACCTGTTTTTGAAATTGATGATCGTCCGTCAGCTGTGAATTCATCTGGACGGACAGAGTCCCTGAAGAAAGGCTTTCGAACGGTCCGGAAAGATAATAAGAGAATTCGGTGACCGGCATCGAATCGAACGTCCAAATTGTTTTACGACCAGAGTCGTTTTCGGACGTCTTCAGTGAAAAGGGATGGCCTCCCAGCGTCCCTTCGATCTGACTGTTAAACATAAATTCATACAGCACGAGTTGCGACTGGAAATTTTCGCTGCGGAATGAGTCAACAATAATTTCACTTTGGAAGGCTTCGCCGCCTCGAGACTGATCTCGAAAGTCGATTTGCACATCATCAATACGGAAGTCTTCGATGACAAAAGGAAAACGCGGCTCGCGCGGTTTTTTACGCTTCAGCTTGGTAAATGTCCCCCGGACTCCATTGACGGAGACCGATTGAAAACGAGCTCCCTGGAAGATCGATTCCCAGTAATCGATGTTGAGATCTAATTGATCCAGTTGCAGGTCATGTTCTTCATCCGTGGCTGTGATTGACTTTAATCTCAACTGATGGATGCTGATTTCGCCAGTGAACAAGTTTCCGGTGACATCGTCGAATTCAATTCGGCTGTTCGTTTCACGTTCGATTCGGCCGGCGAATAAACCCAAGGTCTCCGGTAAAAAGAAGAATTGCACCACCAGCATGAATCCCAGGGTGGCCATGCACAGCGCGGCGGTCCATTTACTGGACCTGCGCAGGAATCGAAAGATTCGGGATGAATAAATGGAGGGCTTTTCTGTTGTCGTTGTTTCACTATCTGCTGCAGCCCGTTTTTTCAATCCAAGATAGAAGAGCCCTTCGGCAATCAACTGCACAATCAGCGCGACCAATTCCAGTATTGCCGGAATCAGCAAGGTGACCATGGTCACGGTCAGTTCCAGAATGGCCATCATCAGAATGGCGATAATTTCCATGGGAAGCTCGCAGAGTCGTAATTTCACCGACGGTGGTAATGGGCCCGAGTTTAGTTCAACGTTCGATAGATTAGTTGATCGTATTTTCTCGCGATTTTTTATTGCCAGGGATAGTATTGACGATACCAGAAACGATCGAGCCGTGGGTATGGATCATCCTAAATTGAATTTATCCGCTCCAGAACCGATTGCAACTGGAGAGCGGGTACTGATAATGAATGTATCCAGACGCTCCTGTTTTTCGACTCCGCTGATTGACTCCCGGGATAACCTCGTTCACTCATGTCTGCTGAAAATCGTATTAAACGCCTTGTCCGGTTACTGGATCTGCTGCAGTCCGGGCACGCTTATAATTCAGTGCAACTGGCAGAATTATGTGGAATCAGTCGGCGAACTGTCTTTCGCGACATCCGGATTCTACAGGATTCCGGTGTGCAGGTGCTGTTCCATGAAGACCGGCAAGGTTATACGCTGCCGGGAAGTTTCTTCCTACCACCAATGGATCTGAAGCTGAATGAGACACTCTCGTTGCTGCTGTTATGTCAGGGCCTGGGTGATCAGCAACAGGGGATTCCATTTCAGACGGCGGCTCGTGAAGCCAGCTTTAAGTTGTTAAGCAACTTGCCCCGGCATCTTCGCGACTATGTGGGCGAGATCTCATCGGCAATTACGTTGAAGCTTGATTCCCGTGCCGAGTTCAAAGATGCAGAACCTCATTTCGAACGGATCCTGCAGGCGATTGTGGATCGACGTCAGATACGAATTCAATACGATAGCTTCTCCGATGGGGAAGAGATCAGTACCGTCTGTAGCCCTTATCGGGTTCTGTTCAGCCGACGCAGTTGGTATCTGATCGGCCGCTCGACGCTGCATCGGGAAACACGAACATTTCACGTCGGCCGCATTCGTAATTCACAGACACTCGATAGCCGTTACGAAATTCCACAAAGGTTCAGCCTGGAACGGTACCTGGGCAATGCATGGCATCTGATCCGCGAACCTAAAGAGAAGCACACCGTGGAGGTTCTGTTTCAACCACTCGTGGCCAGGAACGTCGCCGAAGTGACTTGGCACAAGACTCAACAGACAACCTGGAACGATGACGGAACACTCAACTTCAAAGTGCAGGTCGAAGGTCTGGGTGAAATTATCTGGTGGATACTGGGATACGGTAATCAGGCCGAAGTCATCAAACCCAAAAAGCTCCGCCGCCAGATCGCCGAGCATCTGCAGGGTTTACTGGAACGATACCAGAGCGAACTCAAACATGTTTGAGTTCGCTACTGAACTGTCGATGGGTTGAAGTCGTTACAGGACTGAGCGGAACTCGATTATTCCTGTCCCGGTAACCAGAGTTTTTTGTCGCCGCTGGCTTCGGGTTGGTCAGGGGACCAGAGTCCCTGTTCCGAAGAAGCATCGACGGCGGCTCCGTTGGGCGCCAGAATGCCGACATCCAGATTGAGGTCGGCCTGTAAACCGGCGAGCATATTGCGGAACTCGGGGATTTTGGAACCGTAGTACTGGTGCATCGAAGTGACCAGTTCTTTCACCTCGGGACGCTGAGGATCACGCAGCAATACAGTCAGTTTGCGTAACTTCCACTCGAAGACCGGCTCGAAAGATTTTTCCAGTTTCGTCGCTTC
Source organism: Polystyrenella longa (assembly GCF_007750395.1). Lineage (GTDB taxonomy): Bacteria > Planctomycetota > Planctomycetia > Planctomycetales > Planctomycetaceae > Polystyrenella > Polystyrenella longa. Next base: position 781,064 of record NZ_CP036281.1, read on the forward strand.
TGCCAGAGCCTTTTCGACCCAGGCGAGTGCGCGTTCTTCGTTGTTGTTGAAGATCGCAATCTGCGAGAGGGTCCGGTAAGCACGGAAGCGGTCGAACTTCCCTTCGCAACCGGGACGACTTTCCAGCAGCTCTTCCAGAATGGCATCCAATACCAGGCTGTAGTGCGTCAACAGCGCCCGGTTCATGACATTCAGCATCTCATCGTCGGAGAGGTCGCTGTAGTCCAGTCGGTTGAACTGCATAGCCGTTAGTGATGACAGGGTGTGTTCGTCATCAGGTTTAATCTGGGGCAGGGGATCGAGTTCAAGCGTTTCCATTATTCGTGGAAGATCGAAAGGGAGTTGTCGTTGTCCACTGAGGGCATCCAGTACATGAGCCGCAGCGTACTTACGAACAGAGTTCGGTTCCAGCTCTGCCGGTGTCTGGCCATCGAGTACGGATTGTGGAGTCTTGGGCCACTTTTCATACACGAGATCTTCCCATTTCTCCAGGAAGAGTTCCATTCGTGGTTTAGCAGCAAACTTGGTCGGGAAACCCCAACGCCAGTAGTAGACCTGGTGTTCCTTTGGAACTCCCGGAGGTTGCGTCAGTTCGGTCATCGACTCGTTGCGACTCTCGTTTTCGAGCTTCACATCATCTGTTGCTTGTTGAACGATTTTAATCGTTTCTTCCAAGCGATCATGAGAGTCGCTGGAGATGATCACTCGTTTGTCCGATTCAGCGTCGGGAGTCTCTTTGAGAATAAAGATCTCTCCCAGAACTTCGGGAATGTCATCGGGTTTCAGATCGGTAACTCCCGCTTCGAGACGGGGACGATCCAGAACTTCAAAGCCTGCTTCGGCCCATTCTTCAATCTGTGAGTTCTGTTGATTGGTGATGCGTTGGATTTGTCCGGCGTCGGCGAGAACGGTCAGCAGTCGCGAGATGGAGTCCACATCGTAGTGAGCCGATTCAGGGACGATCTTGTCTTCAACGCAGTTCCAGGCGAGCAACTGCGAAAGCGTTTCCAACTCGACAGCCTGACCCATGTCCTCAGTCAGTTCCGCCGCTTTATGGAAGTAATGAGCCGCCTGCGCTTCGTTGCCGTCCCACGCATGGCAGAGCCCCGCGTTATGATAGAGCAGTGCGTCTTCGGAATGGTTCTCGATCAGCTTGACGTAAATACGCGCGGCAGGGGCATAACATCCCAGATCGGCCAGTTTGTGTGCTTTTCGATCTTCTTTCGACTCAGCATCATCACCCTGGAAGTTGAGCAGAGGTTGGCCACTGCGGAACGGGTAAGGAATGGCGTAGTTCGCATCGAACGACATTAGCTCGTAGAAGCAATCCTGTTTGGCTTCTTTGGGCGCAAGTCTCATCGCGAGGACCAGGTAAGCTCGGGCGCCCATCCAGCATTGCTGACGGGCGAAGTTGGCTGAGACGGCCGAAGCGACTTCACTCGCCAGGTCGGGAAGCAGGCCAGAGCCTGACTGAAAGACGTTGTAGATGACCGACTTCGATTCCTGGAACTTACCACTGAGCGCCGCCGTCATCGCGTAGAGACCGATACCCGCTGGGTGCTCGGAGTTCTGTTTCAGCAAGGTTTGCAGAACCTGCCGGGCGAGATCGACCTTGCCTTGCTCAATCAGCATGGAGGAATGGGCGATGCAGGCCCAGGCGACCGGGTTCTCGGGGTCGTATTGCTTTTCGATTAACTGCTGAGCCTGTCGGACGTTCCCTTTTTCCTGCGCAGACTGGACCTTCTCCATAACCTCGGTCATGGCGGCACAACAGAATTTCAGCTTCTTTCCGGAACCACAGGGGCAAAGTTGATAAGGATCTAAAGGCATCTCGACAGTGTTCTTTCCAGTGATGTCTAAGGAGGGAAGAAGGGGAACGGGGTCTCGTTCCCGAGCGTGGTCTCTTCCTGCTCCCTGGACAGTATAACCCGTCATCGATCGACGGGTCGAATTTGATTTATAGGGGATGTTGGTCTGAAACTCTGCAAAATGCGGTCAGAGACGCAGCGTTTGTTCTATTTGCTGTTAAGAGGAGGATCGCCTCCCAAGTGATAGAACAGTCTTTAGTGCAGGTCAGTTGATTTTTTTTGTTCGAGAATCTGGTCTCGTTTGAAGAATGATCATATGTCGGGCAATCCCGGCGAAGAAGCATCGTAGCAAATCCGGCTCTATTTGACAGGACAAACGGCGTGCTTACTGGTCCGGAAGGAGAGGGAATGTTGCGGTTGGGCGGGAAAACGAGCAGGCACGCAATCGAGCAGATGATGCCCTGAAAAAAGCCTGTTCCGGTCGTGAGTCTTGTGCTGAGAACCAGTCAGGCGGAAGGCTCTTGCCAATTCTCCTGAAGCTAACCAGCGTTAAAAAACTCATACCAAAAAAAACTCTTACCCAGAGTCCCAGGTAAGAGTTTTCGTGTGCCAGATTGGTAAATAATAGCTGCCCGCTGAATGAAGGTTGGGCACACATATAATAGATGATGTATTTAATTATCCACATTGCTGAAAAAATGTCAATAAAAATCGGACTCGTTGACGGTTTTCCTTCAAAGGACCTAAAGTCCTGAAGGTACTGGTCAATAGTTCCCGCTTTCGTATCTTTTACGGCCCTCATCCAAGTGATATTTGATGGTTTCGGCACCCTGTTCGTTGTTTTCCGGATATTTGCTGAGGTAGGGGATCAGGCCATCTTTTACAGCTGTTTTCACGTGAGCAATGACTTTGTTTTCGATGTTGGGAATTGGTTTTAGTGATTCCCATAGTTCCTGGGCTTGCGGCAGGTAGACGGAGGCGGCTTCATTGGGGAAACCGGGATCGCTCTGTTTGGTTTGCACTTCAGCCCAAAGTTGTTCCGCAGCCGTTAGCTGGCTGCCCCCTCCTTTGAAAGGATTGAAGAAATAGAGCCCCAGAGCCAATCCGAATAAAACAACCCCGACAAGGGCGTACCGACCGGGGCCTTCAGCAAGCGAGCTGAAGTCGAAATTAAGGCTCATTCCACCACCAACATTTTTTCGCCGTGGCGCAGTCGCCATTACTGGCTTATTCACTGGGAGAGGGGTGGTTGGTTGGCTGAAATCGGCCGGAGTCGGGTTGTTCACCATCTCAGATGAAGAGTTTCTGTCGCTGATGTTCAGGTCGACGGGGGCAGTTCCTTCTTCGTCATCAAAATCGTGATCGGCAAAAAAGGCTGCGAGCGCCGCTGCTTTTTCGTCTGAATCTACTTCGTTCTGTCCGGTGATTTTATCGGCTCGGGACGATTTCGACTTCCGTCTGGATTTGCGTTTGGGTTTGCGAGGAGTAGAAACCTGAGAGTCCAGGTCGGCTTCTGGCTCTTCTGGCGCTGAGGAATCGAGAGGAGCAGATGCCAGTCTGAGTTTGGATGTAGGGAACTTGAAATCGTCAACCCGTTCTGCCCGTTGCCAGGCGCCGGTTGTTCCTCTACGAAGAAAATCGTTCCGATCAATTTCTTCCCGGCGGACTTTCATCTGCAGTTCGAGAGGGCTGAACGGTCCTGATTCTTTTCCCAGAGATTTCACATACCAGGGTTCCATCAACTGGCTGGCAATATCCCCCGCCAGTTCAAAATGGCTGTCTTCGGAATTCTGGTCGATTGACGAGGGGATCTTGGAACCATGCTGGTTTAGAAAGTTTTCCAGCGAGAGTGACTGTTGATCGGTTTTGTCTTCCCGGGCGATAATGATATCGTCCAGGCTGGGAAACTCTGAACTGCCCGTTAAAGGCGTGGTAGTTGGAGTTGCTCGCCGGGCTCCGTCGTCCCAGCCGGTCAATGTCGACATCGGAATGATGCCTGATTCCAGCCGAATCTCTTCAACACGAGTAAAGTCAATCACTTCACTGGCTTGTTGCCAGTCTGTATTCTGGCCGTTGCGCACGGAATCGGTTTTGGACAGCTTTCCGATCTGCGCCAGGCTTTCCAGCTCGTCTTGAGAGACGGGACCGAATTGTTCTCCGAATAATTTGAAATACCAGTTTTCCGACACCAAAGGCTCCTCAGAGAGGTTTGGAGATGATCTTAAATTATACCCAAAGGCAAACGGGGCAATAAATTCATCGCACAGATGGATTCATTTTCCGCATTTTTCAGGGACTTAAGCTCCAGACATAGGGGTGCCAACTTCCTCCCACAACATTGGCATGAGCTGTATCGCATCTTCAATACAGTAGGGGTGCAGATTGGCGGGCGGGAAAATGGGGGTTGCGGTAACCGGTTAACATCGTCCGCATGCGTGCGGTGAGGCTGGGATGCTCGCGATTCTGTTCTCAATGCTGGCTCCCCGAATTGATCGCCAATCTGTCCTCGTATCTTTCCACAACTCAAGCGAAATACAACCCGCAAATTGCCAGTTTTTGTCAGAATGTGCGAACAGAGACCGCCCCGGAGGTCCGGCAAGACTGACAGGGCGAAACCCGGCTTTCGGATACTGAAAGAACGAATAGGACTGAGCTGGTGTCAGACAATACCGCATTTTTTCAGGAAGTTCGTCGTGATCTGCTGGACGCGTCGATCGGGGCCGTGTGGGCGACCAAAATGGCTGAATGGGAGTGTGAACCCAGGGGGATCGCTAAGCCCCATCGACCAGTAGATCGTCGACGCGTTGAACACCAGGTTGTCCTTCGGACCCGAGTACAGGGTCGAAGTCCAGTTTGCGTCACGCCCGCCGGCATTTGTCGACGTTCCTGCGGCAATTACCTCTAATCCGGGAATCGCAGCAGGGTCACCATGGAATTCCCAACCGACCAAACCGGGAATCCCGTCGCCCGCTTTCATTCCCGTATCGGCGAATAGCCAGTGATCGGGCTGGCTGCAAATCCAGTCGCCGGAACCGTTGAACGGATCGATGGTCCGCGCTCCAATTAACAGGTTTTCGTTCGGGCCTTCCATGTCGAAGGGACCGAACCCCATTTCCTTTTCTGCTTCGATTAACCCACCATATCGACCAGCCCGGTAGAAGGTACGGTTAGGCTGAGACTGGCTGCTTTCGGTCATCGGGGCGACAAAACAACTGGTATTTCCCGACAGGAAACCGACGTTCAATCCGTCAGCGATGGCCTGTTTTAAATTCTGGTGCATTTCCAGGCTGTAGTACTCGTCGTGCCCTACGGAGAGGAAGACAGGAGCCCGCTTTAAGCTGGCGGGATCTGTATGCAGATCGAGATTCGAGCAGTAGGTGATGTCGTAGCCTTGTTGCTCTAACCAGAAGGCGAGAGGAAATTCCCACAGCAGAAACTCGCCTGAACCTAAAGAGAGGGGTTGATCGACGACTTGGGGGTACCAGGCATAAGGTCGATTGAAACTGACGCGGGTCGTTCCGTTCAGGGAATTGTTGGGAGGGTCGCTGTTATACAACGAAAATTCATGAGGCCATTTGTTATACGCCTGCCAGGTATTGTCGCTGCATTGCATGATGATGTCAGCCGGTTCATCATCGCGCACGATGAAAACCACGTAACTTTGATACCGGTGCGCATTGCAGGAGAGTTTGCCAAGGTACACACCGCTGGTCCAGTCGTCCGGAATCGTCAGCGACGCGGTTTTATTCCACTCGCATTCTCGAATCCGATTGGGGCCGATTTCCGGATCGGGTTGCGGGGAGACGGTGACTGGACCGAGTTGTTTCCGCCAGCGACCGCCGGTTCCCTGATAGTAACCCATGCGGTACAGATCGATTGTTACGTCCGTTTTTTCGCTCGCATTGACGAAGAAGTCGATCGTTTCGCCCGGTCGAACGCGTTGTTCGGAACAGTAACCTTCAATCAATTTGGATCGCCGGTTTTCTGCACGGTCCGTCCTTACAAAAGTCAGTTGCCAGTCGGTAGTTCCCTGGTGAGCATTTTCCCGGGTGATCTTGTTGTCAGGTTTTGACGACCGCAGAACCGGTTCGGCACTCTCTGCTTTCGATTTCGATAACCCCGCGACACACAATCCGAATGCAGCGGATTTCAAAAGACTGCGGCGGTTCAATTGATCGGTGGCTGTTTCGTGCTGCTCGTGTGTTTCATCCGCCATAGTACCGTCCTTCGTCGTTGCGAAATTGAGAGAGTTGCTTTATTCATCGTAAGCCAGTACTCCCGCCTGCCGCAATGTCGTCCGAGCTGGAAGGTCGAATGTTCTCTTCTTTTCCACTGAGTCGTCGTGGAACCTACCGAGGCTTAAAATTTCTCCTGGAGTTACAGGTCCGATGGCAGCGGCAACCCGGTTTCAGGAAGAGAACGAAAAGCGAATTCAATAAAAAAAACGACATGGAAACGGGTTCCATGTCGATTCTATTGTTTTGTCGAACAGTCAGTGACTGTACTACTATAGACTTTATTGCATTAAAACTATTTGGTGACGATCGATTCGATTTCGTCGAGATGCTTCTGCGTGTCTTGCAGTCTTTTCTGCAGGTCGCTGAGGTCGTCGTTCAAGTCCTGGGATTCGTTGAGGTTCATGACGCTCAACGAACCGAGGCCGATAGCAGCACCGCCGGCTGCTACTGTTCCGGCTCCACCGAGCGCACCCAGTGCTCCCAGTTGGCCACGAACGACCTGGGGTGAGGAAACCAGTACGGTTTTGGTAGAGGCGTTAGGAGGAGCTGCGTCTTCAGTCCAGAAACGGTAAACGCCGCTAGCCTGGCCAGCAGAGACGCGGTAAACGCCACCACGCAAATTTTTGACGGCGAATAAACCCGTCTGGTCGGTCACGGACGAAGCAACTTCTGATTTGCCTTTATAAACTTTAACGACCGTGCCTTCCAAGGCCGTTCCCTGTGCGTTCACAACGTGTCCGAAGAACGTGCCACCAGGAGCCAAAGCAATGTCACTGACATTGTTCGTGGCAGGGGCAACAGGACCGGCGGCCATTACGATCGCTGAAGAGATTGTCAAACCTAGGCAGGTCAGACCTGTCACGGCGAATTTCATTACTGATTTCATTTCGTCCACTACTCCTTGTATAGACGTGGGTCTGTCCTGTTGAGGACTTTGGTAAGTGGGTTAGTCAGTGCCTTCGGCTGATGGCAATCGGTTCTAAAATCAATTGCCGGGTCAGCTTCTCTGACTGGTTGATCTAATTCAACGAAACCAGTGTTGCACGATTTTGAACGCGCAGTGAATCCGTATAAGAGGCACTAAATCCCGATTGGGCTTTGATCTGCTGAACCTGAAGTCATCATTTCGTTTGGAATGGAATGATTCGAATTTGTTCTCAGAGATCCAAGCGACGTAAGTTTCACCTTATGGCAGAGATAGTTCGTTCTCCATTAGGGGCTGTTGACCTGGAATGAACAATCCGTCCATGTGGATTCATTCGACAGTCCCATAGCGAATCGGATTGGAACGACTGATGAAATCACGCTCAAATCTGGCCCGCTGGGTAGAATATCTACGACTACCATTCTCAGATATCGGCACCTGTCACAGTTCTCCCCACTTCTGCTTACAGCGACCTTATATTTTGACATGTCGCCCTAGTTTACCGCTGGAATTGAGCGCGTACTGATGTCGGGAAGGCTTTACTTCATCTCATCCAAGTCAAGACAGGAGGTCTGGTTGAAGTTTATTGATTCGTAATTGAAAACAGCCTTACTCCTTCGCGGACGAAGGAGTAAGGCTGAAAATCAAAGTAGTCTGATTGCCACTACGGCTTCTGTTGCAATTCCTGTTGCCACCAGGCCTGTAAAAAAGCAGTGGCATCTTTCTGTTTCACGTTTTTAACATCCGAGTCAGAAAGCGTGGTAAGAGAGAGCAGGTTCAGATCCTGATGTCGTACGAACTGGTGCAGGATGCCTTCTCGCATGTGCTCCTCATCCGTCGTGGCCGGTCCGGTTAAATCGGGAGAGATGACAATGCAATCCCATTCCAAATGACCGAAGCTGAGCGACTTATTTAAAATCCAGGAGAGGCTGCGTAGTTCTTGCGCGTCTTTCCCGGGAAGGACTTCGCGAGGTAACGCGATGATGACCCAGTCCGCTTTCGAAGATCGAACCTGATCCGCTGATTTTTCAATTTCGGGCAATGACAATCCGTCGACAGTCCAGGTCGTGACTTCAAGTTTGGCCTCAGGGAAGTCTTTTTGGATTACCCTCTTAACCAGCGTGTCATAAGGGGGCATTGCCAGAATCTTAACCGGTTCACCTGTTCGGAGTTTAGCAAGAGTGAACGGCAACGTCGGAGTGAGAGGATCGACGTCCTGCAGAGAGATCGTTTGGCCGCTGATACGATTGACGATCGTTTCGGCAATCAGTTTATGTCCTCCCATATTGGGGTGAATGTCGTCACTCATCATCATCGTCCATGCCCATTCGTCCTGTTCTCGTTTCTCTTCATAGGCGGCATAACAATCAGCGAGGGGAAGGTTTTCTCGTTTGGCCACTTCACGAATTTTGGCGACGTAGGTTTCCAGTTTTTTAGTAGGGCGCCCGGTTGAATCAATAACAGAATTCGGGGTGCATAACACAACTGCTGATCCCGTTGCCTGAATCTGTTTGATCATCGACATCAAGTTGGATTCGAAATTCGCCATCGGTATGCGGGTCATATCGTTTAACGAAAACTTGATCGTGACCAGGTCTGGATTCTTACTGAGAACATCGCGTTCCAAACGATTGAGTCCGTCGGCAGTGGTGTGGCCACTGATTCCCGCGTTGATGACTTCAATTTCCGTTTCCGGAAAGGCCCGCTGTAATCCGATTTCGACGAGTGCCGAATAAGCCCGGCGACCCCCGGTGTGGTAATACACGCCCGTGACAGAATCGCCCAGACAGATAACGCGAACGGATTTGTTGGGTGCTTCAAACAGTGAGTGCATTTCAGGTTCATTGGCGGTAGCGTATTTGGATTGGCTAGACAATAAAATACTGAAGAGCATGAGCACTGTGGTTTTCATTAACATGGATTTAGCCATGCAGAAGTTATGGTGAGTCATCAGATGATTGTTCCGAAGAGTAGAGGAGGATGAGCAGGTAAGTCTTTCGGTTCTCTCATTCTCACCCGGTGAAGGGGGGATTTTCAATCCTGTAGTACATCGGTGTGGAATGAAAACAATAAAGCCTCGCTTCCCGATAAACGACGGGAAGCGAGGCTGGATGGCAGGAATCGTGATTAAAAGCAGGCGTGGCCACTATTGAGGAGCCGCGTGCGATGAGTAATTAAAACGCTGGTCGGACCAATCGACGTCCGTTGCCAGGCATGATGGAACGTCTTCCATTCGGGGGTACGGATTCATTTTGTCCACAGGGGGAAGTAAGTCTGGCTGGGGGCGTTCGGGATTATTTTTTGAAGCCTCCGACTCGTTATCCAGCTGACGAATGACCTCTTGGCGGACGATTGGTAAACGGGCGGGTGAACTCAACAGTAGCGTGCGGATTTTAGAAAGAAGCCCCACCTGTTCCCACCGTCGCGAGTACATGTAGACGGTGTTCCAGGATGGCAGGTCGTGAGGCAGCATTCTCCAGACGCAGCCAGACATCCAGCGGTAATTAATCGCGTCAAGAACTTCCCGCACATTTGTTTCGCGCTTGCGACCGAGCTGTTTTTCTTCCAACGGAGTGACCAGTGGTTTGATCGCCAGCCACTGGGCCTCTGTTAAGTCACTTGGATAACGACGTCGACAGATTGATTCGGGCATCTGATTGTCTCCCACAAACAATAAACTCAGAAACGTGAAATCAGAGAACAGTTAAGCAAAATTAAGAAGAGCCTCAGCCAATTACGATATTTCATTCCAGGTGAGTGAAGTTGAAGCGTCGTTCTGTTCGTGAAGCCGGTCCAATTCGGGACGCAGCCAGCGGCGACAGAGTTCAGTCATTGGAATGTGATGACGAGCTGCTTCCATGCGCATTTCCTTCCAGTCTTCAACTGGCATGAAAATGGAAATCTGCTTACGGCGAGGTGGTTGTTCCATGGAAAGCCTTTCTAATACGAGGAGAATAAGGAAATAAAAAGGGATCTCTTAAAAAATCTGATACTTGGCGAAGGAAGTGATTTAGTCTGCTTTTGGTTTTGCACTCATTTCAACATTGCCTCTCTTCTCAACAGATGAAAGCGATTTCGTTTGCCGTTTCTTACGGCGCACCTTTGGAGGTTCAGGGAGATCCAATTCCCAGTCGTCCTCCGGTTCATCAAATGCCGAGTTCATGCGAGTTCGATCATGAGGGTCTAGGTCGTCCCAAGAAAAACGAGTGCTGCGATCCATGGTTTCTCCGTTATTCCGAATAAATTTTTGGTTGGTCGAAAAAAATAGACAGCAGACTTAGGTTGTGTGTTCTAATGTTCCTGTCGTGGATTAGGTGTTCTTTGTAAAATACGACTCTTGATTAATAATGAGTGTTGTTTAATAATCGGGCCGTCAATACGAATATGTGTACCTGTGTATAGTATATTTTTGTGTGCCGTAAGGCAATAGGGGTGCACAATAAATGTTCAATATTTGCCTGTTTGGTTTTGAGTTCAGGAGTATTTAATGGGGTTAGAGAAAGATTCTAATCACCAGGATCGCCAATTGTTGCTGTTGCGTATTGACCGGTATTGTCATCGTAAATGTATAAGTCAGCAGACTTTAGCGAAGAAGGCGGGGATATCACGTACCTTCTTTTCGAATCTGCAACGGGGGAAGGTCCGTTGGCCGCAGACGAATACCCTCGCAAAAATTGCTCAAGCTCTCGAGATCTCAACCGAGGAGCTATGCGACTGTGACGACGAGCGAAACTTTCAGTTGGGGCTTTCGACGGGCTCGACAGGGAACATTGGTGAACTCGATCGACGGACGAATCCGGTCGTAACCGAAATCAGTATGTCTGAACCACAACTGTTCGCCGGGTGGCAGCCACAGGACTGGGAAGAGATTTACAGTTCGTTCGGAGTCGGTGGGTCATTAAATGAAGATGGTTTAAAGCAGGTGGCCGCTCGTATTAATGAAAAGCGGGAATTGATGCGAAAGGTTCAGGTGATTCTGGAGACTCACCAGAGCGAAAAGCTGGAAGAGCTGGTCGATTCGCTCTATCAATCCGTCCGACCCGATCCCAATCTCTATCAACCTAAGCCTGCTGCAAGGTCGTCGTTCAGTAAGGAGAGTGGGGCAAATGAGGACGATAAGGAGTCCACAGACGGAGGGATCACAAATAAAGGGGGCACAGAACAACAGACTCAGATGGAAGCTTCCCCCGAGATTGATTCCCGAACCGATTCGCAGTCGTCGTGAATCCCTGGGATAGCGATGCCGAATCTCTCTTGGGAAAATGGCGGTAAGAAAGACGGTTATCAGGGCACTCGTCAGAGGTGGCACTTTACAATGATCTATCTGGCAGCCTACCGTGGAAGAACCACCGTGTTATTACGGAATGCCTTTTCAAAGTAGCCCCGCCCAACGTCTCGCTGAGAACGACCTCTTACAGATTGACCCGCCTCATGTCTTGTCGCTATGTCATGCAACAGTGCCTTCCCCTGGCTCGATTCATTTGTTTGCCACTGTGTCTCCTGTCGTTTTTATCGAGTAGTTTCATTGTCGTGAAAGCGGCCGATGTGACTCAGCGAGGAGGGAGTGGGCTTCGTAATAATGTATCGACGGAAACGGGAGCCCCCACCGTCTGGGACGTGGATGCCAAAGAGGGCGTGAAGTGGTCGCGCGAATTGGGATCGATCACTTATGGAGGGCCAGTAGTGGCGGATGGCCAGGTGTATGTGGCGACGAATAACGATGCTGCTTATCTGGAAAAATACCCCAACAATATCGACATGGGCTGTCTGCTCTGTTTTTCCGAAGAGACCGGTGATTTCCTGTGGCAGCTTTCCCGCCCGAAGTTAGAAGCGGGAGATGACTACGACTGGGCGCACCAGGGAATCTGTTCTGATCCCTACGTCGAAGAGAACCGATTATGGATCGTCACAAATCGTTGTGAAGTTCTCTGTCTGGATACCGCGGGTTTTAGCGATCAGAAGAACGATGGATCGGTTACTGATGAAGTCGATCAAGATATTCAGAGTGCGGATATCATCTGGCAGTTGGACATGCTTAATGATCTAGGAGTACAACCGCGAAACATGACGACTTGTTCGATCACGGGGGCGGGCGATTTGATTTTCGTCAGCACTTCCAATGGCGTTGCCGATGTCGATTCGGTCACCGAAGAAAATCCTGTCCCCGCGCCCGAGGCTCCCAGCTTTCTGGCCATTAACAAAACGACGGGCAAGATTGTCTGGAGCGATAACCGACCGGGGCCCAACTTGTTACAGGGCGTCTGGTCGTCTCCCGCTTATGCTGTCATTGATGGTCGGGCACAGGTGATCTTCGCGGCGGGGGATGGATACTGTTACGGCTTTGATCCTGCGGGAGATGGCGATGGGAACAGCCGGTTGTTGTGGAAGTTCGATTGCAATCCGAAGTCGTCTGTTTGGGATCCGTTTGATCAGGAAGGTCGCAACAATCTGATTGCAACTCCCGTTGTTCATGATGGCATTGTTTATATCGCCGTGGGACAGGATCCGGAAATAGGAGATGGCCCTGGTTGCCTGTGGGCGATCTCGCCGAATAAACAGGGAGATGTCAGCCCAACTTTAGTCGTCGATAAGAACAACAAGCCAGTGCCACCTCGGCGCATTCAGGCATTGGATGAAGATGCGGGTGAGAAGGAAGTTCCCAATCCAAACAGCGCCCTCGTCTGGAAGTACACGGGGGAAGATCGAGATGGCTCAGGTTCAGTTGATCTGGAAGAAGAAATGAGTCGGGCGATTGCGTCCGTTACGATTCAGGACGACATACTAGTGATCGGTTGCTTCTCCGGTGTCGTGCATTGTCTGGATTCTAAAACGGGAAAACCGCATTGGTCGTATGACATGTTCGCTCATCTGTGGGGAGCGGCGTTGATAGTGGAAGACAAAATTTATCTGGGGGACGAAGATGGCGACCTGGCTATATTTGAGTTGTCCATCGATCCGGAAGTCGCCATGGCGGAGGGAGAACCGCATGAAGAAATTAGCATGGGGGCCGCCATTTATACTTCGCCAGTTTTTGCGAACGGAACGTTGTATATTTCGACGGCGAATACGCTGTTTGCACTCGAAAAATAGGGCAGACTTTAAAGTGGGCCGGGTAGTGGTGATCTGTATCCTGTTCTGGATGAATCCACTGGCTGAGAGCAGAGTTTTCGAGTAATCGATTTGCCAAGGAGTGACGATCCTCATAAACTAAAGGGACGAAGCAGACCGACTTCCCGTTGTTCGCGGAATTAGAGTCTGCTTTTCCCGCCTTCTCAATCTTGCCTCTGACTTGCCTTGAAAAAGGGTAGCGACTTCAGGTTCAGAAAAGTCGTTTGGAAATGTGGTTTCGTGTCGCCACATCCTGATACCATATAACATGATGCGAACAGGCCCGCTTGCCCGGCTCCTTCCCCAGATTTCGCTGACAGGATGAACTTAGTGGATCCCACGAGCTTTGATGAACAAGTGCTGAAACCGTTCGATTATGTCCCTCTGACGCGTGTCGTTTACGGAGCGGGTACGCTTTCACAACTGGGAGATATCTGCGTTGAATTACAGGGGCAGCGCGTCCTGCTGGTGACGGACAGAGGCCTGCACTCCGCCGGCCATGCGGGCCGCGCCTGTGAAATTCTTGCCGATGCTAATCTGGACGTGGTGCTGTTTGAAGAGGTGCAGCCTAATCCGACGACCGAAGATGTCGATCGTGGTTTGCAGGTCGCTCGGGACGAGAAGATCGATCTCATCATTGGTTTGGGTGGTGGAAGCAGTATGGACTGCGCTAAAGGGATTAACTTCCTGCTGACTAATGGCGGCCGCATGCAGAATTACTGGGGCGTCGGTAAAGCGACCGAGCCAATGCTGCCGATGGTGGCCGTTCCAACCACGGCGGGAACGGGAAGCGAAGCGCAATCGTTCGCTCTGATCGCCGATGCTGAAACGCATATGAAAATGGCCTGCGGTGACAAAAAAGCGGCCTGCAAAGTCGCGATCCTGGATCCGGAATTGACCACCAGCATGCCTAAGTCCGTGACCGTGGTCACCGGCATCGATGCGATCAGTCATGCTGTGGAGACTTATGTCACCACAAAACGAAACATCATTTCCGAAACATTCAGTTTGCGTTCTTTTCAACTGCTGGTTGAGTCGTTCCCGATTGTTTTAAACGAACCGAACGATCTGGAAGCGCGGGGCCGAATGTTACTAGGAGCCCACTTGGCAGGGGCCGCAATTGAAAACTCAATGTTAGGAGCAACACACGCACTGGCGAATCCTCTGTCGGCTCACTTCGGGACGACTCATGGAACAGCGATTGGGATTCTGCTGCCGCATGTCGTTCGCTTTAACTCGACGGTGGCGGATTACACCGAACTCGTTCGGTCTATTGGTTTGCAACCGACATCGTCGCTGGAAGCGGGAGAACTGCTGGCAGATCATCTGATGGATCTGTTCCGAAACTCGGACACGCCCCAGTCTCTCTCCGCGATTTCATTTGATGAAAATTTAATACCCCAACTCGCCAGCGAAGCCGCAGCGCAGTGGACAGGACAGTTCAATCCTCGCCCCGTTTCCGCTGAGAGCCTGCAGGAGATTTATCAATGCGCGTTACAAGACTAACTGGAAAACTGCTTTTAGCGTTGGGGTGTTTTGGGCTCTTTGTTCTTGCTCCTTTGAGGGCAGAAGAACTTAAAGTAGCCGCACCAACCCCAACTAGCTGGCCTTCTTTTCGAAATGGGAATTTGCAGCAGGGGGTTGCCGGTTCACCTCTTCCGGAAGAGCTCGAAGAACTTTGGAAGATCGACGTGCCTGATGGTGTTGTCGCCACGGTGGCGATTGTCGGTGAATACGTTTATCTACCAGCACTCAACGGCCATCTGATCTGTTTGAATCTGAATGATGGTTCGGAAGTCTGGCGATATCGGTCGTTGGAAAGTGAAGACCCGGATGAGTTCGCCCCCGGGTTTCGTGCGACTCCGCAGGTGACGGAGAAAATGGTCTATCTGGGCGATGAAGATGGCATTCTGCACGCCGTCGATCGCGCAACGGGCAAGCTTGTCTGGAAGTATGCGACGGGAGACGAAATCAGCGGGTGCGTGGCGATCTATAACGGTAAAGTAATCGTCGGTTCCTATGATTCCTATCTCTACTGTCTGAACGCGAAGACCGGAGCCGAGGACTGGAGTTTCGAAACGGGTGACCGAATCAATGGCTCTCCCGGCGTTGTAGAAAACTTCACCTTCGTGGCGGGATGTGATCATCATCTTCGAGTAATTGATATCGATGCCGGAACCCAGAAAGCCGATATTCCACTGGAGACTTACCTGATCGCCTCACCCGCTATTTGGAAGGATGAGCTTTACGTCGGAACTCAGGCGGGAGAAGTTGTCGCCGTAAACTGGAAGACGGAAGAAATTACCTGGCGATACACAGCACCGTCCCGGAAGATGCCCATACATTCTTCCGCTGCTGTAACAGAGAAGCATGTTTTTGTGGGAGGGCATGATAAACTGCTACACGCAATTGATCGCAGCAATGGAGAGGGGCTCTGGACCTTTCCGACAAGAGCAGGCATTGAGTCTTCCCCCGTCGTGGTAGAGGATCGCGTTTTCTTTGGATCGCGAGACCGAAACTTGTATGGCGTTTCAGTCGAGACGGGTAAAGAAGTCTTCAAAGCAAATCTGGGGAAGTCGATTATCGCCGGGCCCGCTGTAGGTGAGAACTGCCTGGTCATCGGGACTGAAGGTAGCAACGGAACGTTGCACTGCTTTGGAAGCAAATAGGGATAGCCAGTGGTTTGGGGATAGACCGTAAGAGATAACGGATTTAGCGATCATCGCGCCCTCAAAATGAGTACATCTTTATCAATATGAATACACTCCGGCAAAGTGTGCCACTCAGAGGATGAGTTTTTCGGGATTGATAAGTTCTTGTGTATCAATAGGATAGGGGAATAGCGTTTCTGCGGCATCCGGAATGGCATGCCAACTGCTTTTTGAAATGGTGTCAAACAAACAACTGATTTCAAAACGAAATCATCCAATCATTTCAAGGAGAAATTCAATGAAACGTTACTTACTACTTTCTGTAATGGCTGCTGGTTTGTTCTTCGTCGGTTCTAATGGCAGCGTCCTTGAGGCAGGTGGCCGCGGAGGGCATCATGGCGGGCACCACGGTGGACATCACGGAGGCCATTGGGGTGGTGGACATCATGGCGGACACCACGGTGGACATCGTGGGCATTATGGACACCGGGGACATCGCAGCTACTACGGCGGCGGATACGGATACCGTCCTTACTATCGTCCCTACTACGGCAATGGTTTTCAGTACCGTGGCAACGGATTCTCATTCGGAATCTACAAATAAATCCTGTGTAGTGAACCCTTCCTGTCTCCCGGCAACATCTGATGTAGAACTCCTGACACTTTAAATTAGTCCTGTCCAGGATAAGTGTGGCGGCTACCGGTCCCTAAAAGCCCTTAAAAACGGCAGGCTACGCCGCTAGGACACGCTACGGTTATCTGGAATACGCAATAGATATCGAGGCTTAACATGATGTTTGCTGATTGAAACCTCGTCCGGTTTTCGGGCGAGGTTTTTTTGTTTCGAGCGTGAACCGTTTAGCAGACAGGATATTGTCGTTAGTTCGACAACTCCCGGGATCGTTCCGTGGCGGCGCGAACAGCGTTGATGAGAGTCGCCCGCAGTTGACCTTCTTCCAGTTCCGCGAGGCCGGTGATGGTAGTTCCCGCCGGGCTGGTGACGGCGTCTTTTAATTGCCCCGGGTGCTGGCCTGTTTCCAGAACCATGCGGGCGGCACCGTAAAGTGTTTGGGCCGCGAGTTTGGTCGCCGTGTTCCGAGGAAGACCGACAAGCACGCCGCCGTCGCTTAAGGCTTCGATGATCTGGTAAACATAAGCCGGCCCACTCCCCGAAAGCCCCGTGATTGCATCGAGCTGAATTTCGGGTACTTCGAAAGCGATACCGACTGTTTCCAACATGCGACGAGTCAGCTCCGCATCCTCTGGCGTAGCGGCACCACCGCGAGCGAAGCCACTGGCCCCAGCGCCAATCTGACAAGGAGTGTTTGGCATGACTCGGATGATTCGCTGGTCTGTACCCAGACTTTTCTCGAACGCGTGAATCGAAACACCTGCGGCGATGCTGATCACTAGCTGCCCAGTATTAATTTCAGATTTCAATTCGGTAAGCACATCAGGCATATACTGAGGTTTGACCGCCAGAATAATGATGTCGACGTTCTGGATCAGCGTCCGGTTATCGGCCTGTACTACACCGCCCGTTGCTTCCGCGAACTTGCCGCGGTTCCCATCATTAGGATCACTCGCATGGAGTTGCTTCGCCTGAATGAGACCGGATTGAAGGAACCCTTTGGCAAGAGCGATTGCCATCTGTCCCGCACCGATAAAGCCGACACGTTCGTTTACAGGTTTCAGGTCAGACATGGAACGGGTTCCTGTTTATTTCCAGATCGACTTTCCGGGTAGTCGAGATAGGGAAGAAAAGAGAGGATGAAAACAGCCGCTGATCACGAATGATGGAACGACTGTCAAACCTTGTTGAAATCTAACTTTACTGGACGACATCCAGTTCGGGGAGTGCTTCTTTGAGCTTGTTGATTGCTTCGGGGCTCAGCTCTGGAAGACCTTTGATGCTCAACCGTTTCAGGCTTTTCACTTCCTGAAGTTTTGCCAGACCAGCGTCGGTGATTTTAGTCTGGTCGAGGGTCAGGTTTCGCAGGTTTTTCAGTTTGGCTAGTTCCTGAAGCTGTCCGTCAGTGATTTCTGTTTCTGCCATCCCCAGTTCTTCCAGTGAGGTCAACTGGGCTACGATGGGCAAGGCGTCATCGGTGATATAAGTGAACCAGAGGTCAATACTTTTGAGGTCTTTCATTTCAGTCAGGAACTGCAGGCCTGCTTCATCGATATTGGTCTGTTCCAGTCCCAATGTCTGGAGTCCACTCAGTTTTCCGATGACCTCCAGATCTTCGTTTTGAATGAGGGTTCCCCGCAGGAGAAGCTCTTTCAATTTGTCTTTACCTTCCAACACTTTCAGGCCATCTTTCTCGACGAACGTTCGGCGCAGGTGCAGGCGTTCCAGATTATTGAGTTTGGCAAGATGTTCCATACCGGCGTTGCCCACGATAGTGTCGTCCATCATCAGCACCCTCATTTTGGTAAGGCCGCTGATATGCACGAGATTCTTATCGATATTGTTAGAGCTGTTTGGCAGGCAAATGTCGAGATGTTGCAGGTTCTCAAGAGGCGCCATCGATTCGAGGCAGGCATCCGTAATCGGGCATCGCTGCAGCTGGACGTTGGTAAGGGTTTTGATTTCGCTCAGGTACTTGGCCCCTTCGTCATCGATTTTAGTAAATCGCATGTCGAGTTCTTTGAGCTTGGGCAGTGCCTGAAGATGTTGAAGTCCATCGTTGGTGATGTCCGAACGTCGCATCTGGATGACAAGCAGGGTCGGAATCTTTGCCAGCGATTTCATGCCTTCGCCTGTAATCCCGACTGCCTGCAAGTTGATGACACGCAGTTTCGGACATCCGACGAGGTTCTCGAGACCTTCATTGGTGATTTCCGTTTCCTTCAAAGTGAGTCGATCAAGGTACGGGAACTTGGGTATCAGGGCGAGGTCATCGTTGGTGATGCTGGTATTGGAAGCATCAATGTTGATGACTGATCCTTCGCCATTCTTAGACAGCGTAATGTCTTTGGCTTCCAACGTTTTGATCGCTTCGGCGTCGTCGGGTTCGATTTTGGGTTTGGTCTCCACGGGCGCGGCCGATTTAGAATCGGTGGCGGCGGGTGGTTGAGATTCAGTCGTCTCCGAGTTGGGGCAGCCCGAGAGCAGGATCAGACAGAACAGGGAAAAAAGAACGGGAAGAAAAGTTCTTGGTCGCGAGTAGGACATCCAGGGAAATCTCCATCGGGTTGATCAGGTTCCACGCAGTCTTACAGTCAGGTTGCGGGAAATGAGGGATCGCGGTTTACATCATGGGTTACAGTAGTACGGGTGAGGGTTGTTGGTCAAACAGAGTGAGGGTGACGGTCACGGGTCGGACTCCTTCCGGTTGGTAGTTACTACTTAACCAGTTTTAGGCCGTTGGATTCGACGATTCCGGTTTTTGTTTCGCATGGATTTCCTCCAGGGAACTCACCCTTTCCTTGAGCTTTGCGTTCTCCTCTTCCATCGACCTAATTTTCTCATAGTTATCGAAAATGAAAACTATACAGGGAGAAAATATGAAGAAGACGTACCAAATCGAAACTAACATCACAGTACCTGCTCTTCTTATGAAGGGAATAACGCAGTGAATTTGTTCAGAGTAATCTGCTGAAGAATTAAACGCAAACGAGCCGCCGTTAAGGGGCCAAAACTGCTGGAGGATTTATCGGAGAGGGCTGCAACGACGGTAAAAACGGTTGCAATGTTATTCTAAACACAAGAGTATTGAACAAGTGTGCTCTTTGATTGCTTTTCAATAACAGGAGATGTTCAAAATGTCTGACACGGACCCCCTTCCTTCGGTGACCCCCTATCTGGTCGTTCGCCATGCGGCAGAGGCGATTGCGTTTTACAAACAGGCCTTCGATGCGAAAGAGCTGTTTGTGATGACTCTCCCCGGGACGGAGGCCATTTTGCATGCCCAGTTGGCGATTGGAAATTCGCAGATCATGCTGGCGGAGGAAATGCCCGACATGAATCCCATGAGTCGCAGTCCGAAATCGCTAGGGGGTTCACCCGTGACGATTCACCTTTATTGTGACAATGTCGACAAAACATTCGAGCAAGCCGTTGCTGCCGGTGCGACGGTGACGATGGAATTGATGGACGCCTTCTGGGGCGACCGCTACGGCCGCCTGGAAGATCCCTTCGGCCACCACTGGTCCCTCGCCCAACCGATCGAAGATGTCGCCCACGAAGAGATGGCAAAACGGGCCCTCGAATTATTCGGCGGCGAGGGCTCTTAGAGAACATCCCAATGGCATCGACCTCAATCTGTTGCGAATCGTTGTGCTCGCTTAGAAGGGCCACCAGAGGGGGGTGATGATGGTGGTGATGAGGCAGACGATGAGACTGAGGGGAATGCCGATGACCATGTAGTCGCGAAGTTTATAGCCGCCGGGGCCGTAGATCATCTGGTTAGTCTGGTAACCGTGGGGTGTGGCGAAACTGCTGGCAGCGCCGATGATGACGGCGATGGCAAACGGCCATGGGTCGACACCGAGTTCCCGCGCGACGGCGACGGAGATGGGCAGGCAGAGCAGTCCAGCCGCTTTGGCGGTGATGATGTTATTAAACAGCATCGTTAAACCGCACATAATCGCGAGGGCCAATCGGGGATTGTTGCGCAAGTCGTCCCCCATATAGTCGATGCCGGAGACGAACTTGCCCGCGAGGTAATTGTGGGTTTCGGTATAGATCATCGCCTCGCCCAGTCCGATACCCGCGGCAATGGTGAGCAGGACACTCAAGTCGATGGATGCTTTCGCTTCACTGGCGCGGCAGCAGCGGGTGGCGATCATCACGCAGGCAGCCAGCATGGAGCCTTTCAGCATGTCGATGCCAAAGAACTGGAAGCTGACCAGGATGATCATTCCAATCAGAATGATTCGTGCTGCCCAAGCTCGTTCGTGGCGCGGGGCGCGAGAGTTCTGGACTTCGCTGACGAGATAAAAGTCGCGTGAATTGCGTTGAGCTTCTAAAAAGCTGGGACGGGCTTCGAGGAGCAGAGTGTCTCCACTTTCGAGCGTGATGTCCCCAATTTTTTTATCGACTCGTTGGCCATCCCGGGTTACGGCAATGACGGCAGCGTTGTAATAAGACCGGAACCGGCAGTCGCGGATGGTGCGATTCTTAAACGGAAAACTATTGGCGACAACGGCTTCAATCAGCACTCGGTCATTGTGTCTTTTTTCGAGTCGGAACTGCTGGTCGGCAGCCGTTTTTAAACCGGGGAACTTTTGCAGGTCGATGACCGAGTCGACCACTCCAACGAAGATTAAGCGGTCGTTCCCCATGAGTCGTTCCTGAGGCGATACGGCGGGAATGACATCCTCCTGCCGTTCGATTTCAATCAGGTACATGCCAGGCAGACTTCGAAGTCCGGCCTGTTCAATCGTCTGGCCGACGAGAGGTGATGTCGGTTCCAGCAACATTTCTACGGAGTATTCGCGGGCATTGCTCATTTCCTGATGAGCCGATTTACGCTCGGGGATAAGTCGTTTGCTGACGAGGAGAAGGTAGGCCAGACCGATCACCATAATCGGTATCCCGATGATCGAAATATCATACATACCCATTTCCGACAGGCCCTCGTAATCACGCAAGGTTCCGTTCAGGACAACGGTAGTGCTGGTACCGATCAAGGTACACATGCCGCCGAGAATGGTGGCGTAGCTGAGTGGCAGAAGCAAGTGCGAAACGGAGATGCCGATTTTGCGAGACCACTCGGTCATTAAAGGCATCACCATTGCCACGATTGGCGTGTTGTTGATAAACGCACTGCCTATCGCGGCGGGGAGGGCAATCTTAGCTTGAGCGCGGACGATGCCTTTGGGCGTACCGAGCCAACGCTGGCCCAGAAAATTCATCGCCCCCGTCTGCCGCATTCCTTCTGCCACGACATATAAAAAGGCGACGGTTAACAAGCCTTTGCTGGCGAAACCTTCAATCGCTTTTTCAGCCGGAACCACTCCGGTGATCACGAGGAGTGTCAATCCGCCAATTAGTATTAAGTCGGGACCCGCTTTCATGAATATCAGGCTAAGCAGCACAATGGCCAGAACACTTAGCGTTATCATTTGTGGATCCGTCATGGAGGCGACATTCTATCCGCGAAAATAAATAAAGTGGCTACAGATTGGTGAGGCCGACTAAACCTGGGTGACTAATTCAGTTCAATCAGCAGAATGGTTACGGGGTTGATTTCATCATGCTTAAAATGGTTGGGTCTGAGTTTCCACTCGATCTCAAACGGAGATTCCGCGCACCAGACTCGTTGTTCGAACCACGTTCCGATTATGACAAGGAGGAAGGGAGAGCAACAACTATTGTTGTTGAGCTTCTTCGGCCTGACGGGCTTCAACTACTTTCGAGACCACCGCCTCGTGCAGCTTACCGTTGGTGACGATGACGCCCAAATTCTCTTCGAGCTGATGCCCATAAGTGAACTCCAGCGGTTTACCAGTGACGTCGGTGACCTTCCCACCTGCTTCTTCCACGACCAACACTCCGCCGGCATGGTCCCAGATTTTCTCCCGGTAACCAGGTCGGGTTGGAAGTCGCAAGTAAATATCGGCGTCTCCACGGGCGACGACAGCGTATTTCGCTTGGGAATCGAGTCGGACCGGGTCGTTTTTGATCCCTAGCGCGTCTGCGACACGTGCCGATAACCCATGGGCACTGTGCCCGGATTCAACAGACTCGCACAAGCGGGCGTCGGAAAACGTTTCGGCAGAACTACAATGAATTTGTTGGGGTTCGCCACCGGACAGGGGGACTTGCCAGGCTCCCTGACCACGAACGGCATACAGCAGGACACCTTTGGTCCCCTGGTTGTTCGGTTCGGAATACAAATTGGGGCAACCGAGCAGAGCGACGTCGATTTTTCCATCGACGATGAGCGCCAGCGAGACGGCGTATTGTTCGCCGCGGAGGAATCCTTTCGTGCCATCGATCGGGTCGAGGGTCCAGAAGCGGGAGGCGTAGGTATGGGACCCACCCCGGTCAATCCAGCCGCAAATGTCTTCAGGCGAGCCATCGATTCCAATCTGGCTCAGTTCTTTTTGAACGTTCTCCAGGAAGGGGGCTGCTTCGGCCGTTTTGAGTTCGGCGGAGTCTTCTTCACCAATGACGGGGTCGTCTGGGAAGGCGGCCTGCAATTCACGGCAGATGACGGCCTGACTGGCGAAGTCGGCCACGGTCACAGGGCTTTTGTCTTTTTTAGCGAGCGATTCGGTGGTAATTGCCTGCTGGACGGCCTGACAAACCTGGGCAGCGATCCGCACTGCTTTCTGTGCGACTTCCAACTCTTGTGTGTACGAACCGGACATGAAACTCCCTGTAGTGTTGAAGGTAACCTGTAATGGAACGCCCGCGACAGTATAACCGGCTGTCCCGCTTAAATGCGACCCGCGGTTGCGCCGAAAAGCAGCGGATCTCTTCAACCGTTTTGTGGATCGTCATTTTTGTTCTCTGTACCTGATTGATTGTTCACATCTGCCTGAGGCTCTGGTAGCATGGCAGGGCATGACGAGTGTACGGTTTTTGATCGGAGTACCCTCATTATTTATCACTAATATACTAATATATAGAGTGATAGTAGCAGGGTGATGCGGAGGAACCGGTGGCGGGTTTGCGGGAATTGAATTTCAGGTGTGGCGTCATTATGGCAGAGTGGTTTGTCAAACGAGATGAGCGAATTGTCGGTCCGCTCTCCACGGAAAAACTGAAATCGTACGCGGAAAAAGGGAAGCTGCGACCCGAAGATTTAATTGGCAAGTCGAAACGAGGGCCATTCCGCGAGGCTGGTCGGTTGAAGGCGCTGTTTCCTGAAGAGATCGATTCAGATGACTTTGAGAACGAAGAACAAGACTTTGGGTTTCCAGCCCTGAAAAATATCGACGTCAATGCGGGAGAGCGGGTTTTCGAGTCTTATGGGGCAGAACGCGCGTTTGACGAGAATGTTTACGATGACGATGACGACGATTATTACCGTTCCGGACGACGTCGTCGTCCGCGTGGGTCACGCCAGAAAAATGTCGATTCGACGATAAACGCTGCCGCCACGATGTTAATCGTATACAGCTTCTGTGGTGTGCTCTTGATGATCGTGAATCTGGCTATGTTATTGATGGGGAAAGAGGCTGCTAATCCCTTCGGGGAAATGAACGAAGTTGTCGTTCCTGACTGGGTATATATAGCTCAGGGGTTTTCCGGACTGATTCTCGCTGGCATTTCCATTTTGGCGGGCGTCTGCATGAAGCAGCGAAGAGGGTGGGGATTTGTCGTCACCATGGCGGTCGTTAATATGCTTCCACTAATTAATTGCTGTTGTATGACCGGAATTCCGGTTGGCATGTGGGTGCTGATTGTGATGCTCATGGGAGATGTAAAGAAGGAGTTTTGAGCGTTGGACCTGGTTGAGCACCCGTTTTGAATCCGGCCAGATGTTCAGATTCAGGTCCGGTTCACTATGGAGTTAGGTCGGGGAGAGGGTTTAGAATGAGAAATGCCTACAACTTCCTGATATTTCTGATGTTAACAGGCACCGTTTTCCGTAATAGGAAAAGCATCTCTGAATTTCGGACGTCCTGGCCCGAGATTCAAAAGGCAGAATTCCTGACCCATTCGGGCTACAGGGCCACTCCTAGATACTGGAAACCGTGTTGAACACGTTAAAGACTGTCCTCGTATGAAATCTTTGGTACCTCACATTAAGCTGAAATCAGGGTCAATAAGTCTTTATGCGGGGGTGATTACCTTGCTTGGTTGGTTTCTTTCGGGGACCGTTCAAGCTCAGGGTTCGTCTGCATTATTGCCACTTCCGGCTAATCCGGAATCATTTCAGCGCGGAAACGGTTACGATGAAGTAGGAAGTTACCTCAGCCTCTTTTGCATTATTCTAATCCTCGGATTCTTCCTTGCATGGGTGGGAAGCGTTAAGTGGGTCAGCAAAGACAGTGGTGCGCTGAAGGTGAACTACCCCAACTGGAATGGGATTTTGCTCGCCTGCTGTGCGATGGGTCTATTTTCGTTCCTGCTGATTCCCGTCCCGCTCCTCGGCTTTTTTGGGATGTTGCTCTTCTATGCTGTTCCGATGGGGATGTACGTCCACGAACGAAATGGACGTGTTCCGGCGAGTGCCCGTATATTAACACCGAACCATATGCGTAAACTGGCAAACCGATATGGGTCGAGGTTTGGAATTCGTTTTGGGAACAAGACGACTTCCGAATCGGTCATGGGCCCTCCCATCCGCTTTGTCGGAAGTAGCGCCAACAATCGGGATGAAAATATTGCCCGCGCCCGCCAGGTGGAAAACTCTCGTGGATATCTGGCGGCGAAAGAACTGATCTATGACGCGATTCTTCGTCGCGCGACAGACGTGCATATGGAACCTAAATCGGACGAGATGTCGATTCGGCTACGTATCGACGGCGTGATGTATCCGAGCGAGCCGTTCGACACGGCGCAGGGACTCGCGTTAGTTAACATCTTCAAAGTTCTTTCGGCCATGGATATTACGGAAAGACGTCGTGCACAGGACGGCAGTTTCAGCGCGGAACTGGAAGGTCGGCATATCGACTTTCGTGTGGCGACGCAGGGAACGCGCTACGGCGAAAAAATGAGTCTGCGTATTCTGGACCAGTCAAACTCGGTTAATACACTGAAAGGACTTGGGTTCCGGAAGCAGCTTCTCGAACGGATCGAAGAGACCGTCACGTTGCCACACGGTTTGATGCTGGTCTGTGGTCCGACAGGTGCCGGTAAGTCGACCACGCTTTATGCCGCGCTCAATTCTATCGACCGCTTCCAGCAGAACATCATCACGGTGGAAGACCCGATCGAGTACAAGATTGATAACGTCAACCAGATCGAAATCAATACGAAGTCGGGGCAGACGTTTGCGAATTCGCTTCGCTCGATTCTACGACAGGACCCGGACGTCGTGATGATCGGTGAGATTCGCGACTCGGAGACAGGTGTCATTGCCTGTCAGGCGGCGAATACGGGGCACATGGTCTTTTCCTCGGTTCACGCCAACGACTCGATCACGGCACTTTATCGTATGATCGAACTGGGGGTCGAACCCTTTATGATCTCCAACTCGATCAGCGGAATTCTGGCTCAGCGACTGTTGCGCCGGTTATGCCCGGACTGTAAAAAACCTTATAAGCCCAAACCCGAAATATTAAAGAAGCTGGGTCTGCCACCAGAAAAAATTAATGCGTTTTACCGACCACCGAAACCGCAGTCGGAGGAGGAAATTTGTCCTCGCTGTGGTGGTCTTGGTTACTTCGGACGAATCGGCGTGTTCGAATTCCTGCCAATTAATGACCGCATCCGGGACCTCCTTAAGAATAAGTCCGGTATGTCGCAGATTAAAGCAGAGGCCCGTAAAAACGGAATGCTGTTGATGCGAGAGGAAGGACTACGGTTGGTCGTCCGGGGCGTAACTTCGATGGAAGAACTCGGCCGCGTCGTGAAATAGAGACGGGTTAATCTGTTTATTAAAATCTTTCCCATTCGGAAAAAATGACTGATGATATTGAGCATTCTACTCTTGGTTATCCTCGCGGCTGTTGTCTGGTCTGTCGCCAGTGAAGGTCCTTGGGGAGCGACCATCATGTTTTTCTCGGTCCTCTTTTCGGGATTGCTGGCGCTCAATTTCTTTGAGCCAGTGGCCGCCACTCTGGATAGCGTTTTTCCTGCTACCTGGGCCGTGCATCCCGACTTTTTCAGTCTGCTCGGTTTGTTCACTCTCTTTATTGTGCTGTTTCGCGTGGCGACTTTGTACCTGCTGCCCAGTTACGTCGAAGTTCACCCCATGGTGTATGAAGGAGCCCGCTGGGTCTTTGCCGGGTTTACTGGTTACATGGCGATGGGGTTCATTCTGCTCAGCCTGCACACGGCTCCCATGCCTCGGGAGTTCATCGGGTTCAAACCTGAAAATAATAACTTCTTTGGGGTGACCGCCCCCGACCGGCAGTGGCTCGGGTTTATGCAGTACCTGTCGGAAAAGAACTTCTCCCGGTTTGGTGAACCTCGCATTTTTGATGGACCTGTAAAAGCGGGCGTGATCGGTGTGGATAACACGATCTGGCCCTCGTTCCCGATTCGTTATGCCTCGCGACGCGATGCTTATTCACGCAATCTGGGTGTGGAGTATGTCGACATGGGAGGCTCCGAGTCTGGCAGTGGTGGTTGGAACCAGGGTGACCAGAATAAGTCCAACGACGACCCCGGCAATCTCCGTGGCCCGGGTGCCAGAAAAGGGGCTCCCGCGTTTTAAACGTACGCTGATGGCGTGAAATGATAATCGCCCCATTAAGTCTCGTTCGATAACGGAGCAGGAGAATCGATCTGGATTTGTCCGTGGACTCTCTCGTCCGGAATGTTCAGGAAGTGCTCGATCTTGTATTCCAGGAATAAAGCCAAGTCGGATCGTGGAATGCGATCGACGACCATTCGCGTTTTGCTCGTTTTGTCCAGCACCCATAGCTGGAATTCCGATGAATTTATTTGCCTGCAGTAAAGTTGTTCGATTTTGCTCACAGGCATTTCGAAATGGACTTCTTTGTCATCACTGATTCTTCGAAGACGAATCTCATCAACAACCAACGCTTGCTTGCCCGATTGAATCGAAGGAGTGCTGGAGAAATTCTTGAGCAGCAAGAAGAGGGAAGGGGCTCCAATCAAAAAGCCAAATGGTCGAGAGGCAGAAAAGAATAGCAGGCAAAACGATATAAAAAGTAATGTGAAAATAAAGAAATAAGGGGGCTTCCTGAGTTGCTGTTCCCAAGTAATACAGACTTGCTCCTCTGATTCGTCGAGATGATATTCCTCGGGACAGGGGACGTGAAACCGAGGGGTCGCAACGCGCTGCTTTACACTCGCAGGTTGCGGCAGTACGACTTCGACTCCGCAATACCCGCAACGATAATTCGTCTCCGTCCCTTCGACAGGGCTTAGTGGTGCATTACATTGCGGGCAGAGAAGTTCTTGCATAGAAACGGGCCTGAAGAGAATTACAGAACGTAGAGCAAACCGGGGAGTTTTGAATAACGTTGAATCGGGTTGAATGGATCTTCAGATTAATAGAAAGTCTGTCTTATCAACAGCAGAAAGTGGGGAGTTGACCGCCGCAGTAAGAATTTCTATTTAATGTAAATTGATTGAGCGCATAAAAAAGGCCGGGGATTTTGGTTCCCGAAACGATTGCGACAGATGCTCATGGAGGGGAGGCACCCCGGTCACGGAACAGGTCGTGATTCAGAAATCAGGGGGGCATCAGTTAGTCGTGAGTTGAGTTCCGTCTTGGATGCCGTATTCTGGGATCGTACTGGTTCCTGTGGGGGCGAATGGACATGATCAGGTTCTCTTTTCAGGAGAACCTGTATAGCAATCAGATGGCCAAGCAGTTTACTGAGCTGACGGTGTCAGGATTGGTTTTTAAAGTTATGAAGGAGATTAGTCGTGTTCGACGGTGGTTTCGGCTTATTGATGAACGATGATCGACCCGATGCTGATAAACCCACCTGCTTCGTTGATTCTCGCCCTGATGGTAGCCACGCTCTCATGGTTTTTGGAAAGAGGACAAGAACCGAAAAAATTTCTCATACAATCCCCGTCATTATTGGGGTATTGTTAGGGGGTGGTTTGTTGGTGTTCAATTTAATGTTTCCCCAAATGTTGCCTCAGGACTTTTTCGTGTTGGCGTTCTTTACTGTGTTAATGACCGCTGTCTTGATGTCACTGTTCATTTCATTTATTCGTATATGGAATCTGAACAGTGAAAAAAGTCTTGGAGGAATTGTTGTTCATCTACTGTCAGACGGATCGTGTGAACTTCCTAGAAGCTCCGAAAATATAGATCCTTTTGTGACTCCTAAATTGCAGCTCGTGATAGATACGGTCACTATTAGAAGAGGTCCAAGCACCACGGTTAGCGTCCGATCGGAGATCAACCTGACTGTAGGGATGGAGCGTGATGAGCGGCGTGTTCCCCTTCTCGGTTGCAGAAGAAGTCACCGTAGTTTAAGAGATTTAGCGAAAGAAATTGCTGAAAAAACAGGTTGGCCTCTTTCGGTTGTTGAAGGTGGTGGTTTCTTTGCGAGGTTCTAGATCATGTCCAAGGTAAGTGAAGGCGACTGTGAGAGAGCAATCGCCGAGATGCAAGCGGCTGGAATAAAGATCGAATAGGAGCAAAGAGAAATGGCTATCGGATTTTACACTACTAAGGACGAGTACGGTGAATTCTCCAACTTTTCTGCCTTCGGTATAGAACTAGATGGACAGTGGTACCCGACAAGTGAGCATTACTTCCAGGCTCAGAAGTTCGAAGATGCAGGCTACTGCGAGAAGATTCGCTTAGCGAAAAGCCCGATGATCGCTGCGCGTCTAGGAAGGAGCAGAAAGGTCAGGATTCGTGGCGATTGGGAAGATGCCAAAATCGACGTAATGCGAACGGCTGTGCGCAAGAAATTTGCGACCCATGCTGAGCTAGCAAAACTTTTGCTGAGCACGGGCGAGGAAGAGCTGTTTGAAGTTGCACCGGGAGACTACTTCTGGGGCTGCGGCAAGGATGGAAGCGGGCAGAACTGGCTCGGTCAGATACTGATGGAAGTTCGCGAAGAATTACGGAACGAGATAGAAAGTTGAATGAAGGGAGTAAGAATTCCGTAAATTGACTATGATTAATAGATAGGAGTGCTGTCATGCTTAAACGGCAAAAGATTTCCCCTGCTATCAAAGCCACCCAAACCTTGGTTATTCAAGCTCGTTTTATGGATGGATTAACAGGACAAGATGAACTTGCAAAGTTATTAGACGAAATTGAATATCTTCCACAACTAATTTTAAGTGGTGCGGATGAGGCAAGCACATTTGAAATAGCACTTAAAGGGATATCCGACCAGCATCCATCATGCCGAAAAGCTTACGAGGAATTCACCAATTCAAAGTAGATGAGGATAAACCTTTTAAGCTTCGAGGAGGTCGGGGTGAGCATATTCGTTATTCGCCTACTGATCTCGAAGTAGATGCTGAAGATATTCTTGAAATTTCAGGGGTGCAGTAGGTGTTAAAATGGAAATTACAGGTTATGACAATGTCATCTTCACAGACTGTAAAAAACGTTTTGTTTCAAACAATATTCTGACATGGATTAAAACTCTTTGGCCTAATTGTCTTTGTCAGTTTGATGGTCAAGATAATCACATTCTTTTGCCTGATCTCCCAAAACAATTGTCTTGGTTTGAAGGTTATTTCTGTAAAAATGACACAATGGAAGTTCACTGGGAAGAGAATGGATACTCATTAATGAAGGATGGTGAAGGACCATTTGGTATTCTTTTCCGTGAGCGAAATATGCTTCATTTGAAGTTGAACGGTGTTACAGAAGTGAACGACCCAATAGTTGAACCCAACTATTCAGCAAATCTTCTTTTGAATAATAGCTTAGAGATGACCGTGATTACTCCTTGTGACCCTCATAAGGACTCTTTTTCTGAGCTTGTTCTTGAAAACTGTATTTCTGCTTGTAACTACGAGTCGTAGAAATGAGTGGATCTTGATGGGTCAATCAGTTGGCTGGAAATCGGCAACGGGAATTCTTCAGCCATCTGATCGTCCGTTCGACTTTACGCCGGTTCTTATGCAGTAGCTGGTCACGTTCGCTCAGCTTCTTCGCCTTTCCATTTCGTCGTTTTAGAAAAGGTGAGCTCAATCGCTAGTACCCAATATCCTGATTAAAGAATATGAATATTGAGTAGGTCTATTCAATTAAGGTCTAACTGATGAGCAGTAGTAAACTATTATCTGTTTGGTTCTTTGTGATAATTGTCATTGCTGTAATTGCATCCGTGATTTACTTGTTGAGCTGTGATCCATGTTCACAGATGAGATTTCCAAATGGAGTGAAATATTTCTCTAAAAGTGATGCAGTGTTGTGCCGTTTCTCAGATGGAGACCACGATTTTAGCCATGCGAGCTTATTGCTAGTCGTTGAGATGAATGATGGAACGTTGGTCTTACCTGCTCAGAATGAAGAAAGAGCTCGTAGAAGTGGTTTCATGGGAGGATTAAGGAATGAGAAAGTCTGTCATTATGGTGAGGGAGTTTTATCGACAACTGACGAGTTTCCGAAGACATTCTGGATCCCGGTCTCTAAAAATGTAAGAGAGGTGTATTTTCATGTGTGCAAAGCACCACGCATTGGTGAATCACCCGATAAAAACGAATGGTACATATGGAAGCTTCCCCCCAATCCTGAAGACACGATAATTCTACCTGGGAAACAAGTTGATGAACTCACTGCACAGACTAAGAAAGTGAGAGCGTTCGCGATCAAGCATAGTGATCTGTGGTAAATTGAACGACTATAGGGTTGCCAAAATACTTCCAACGACAATTCGCCACCACCCCATCATCATGACGCAGCGGTGCGGTACGTTGAGCGCATAAAAAAGGCCGGGAATTTCAATCCCCGGCCTTTTCGAATATCAAGTTATCGGCAGCGATCCTAGATCCTGTCCAGGATAAGTGTGGCGGCTATCGGTCCCGAAAAGCCTTTAAAAGCAGTAGGCTACGCCGCCAGAACACGCTACGGTTATCTGAAATGCGATCCTAGTAGCGGTAGTATTCCGGTTTGTAGGGGCCTTCGATGGGTACACCGATGTATTCGGCCTGTTCGGGAGTCAGCTTGGTCAGCTTGACACCCAGTTTGTCGAGGTGCAGACGAGCGACTTCTTCGTCGAGTTCTTTCGGCAGCATGTGAACGCCGACTTCGTATTTGTCGGTTTCGCTCCACAGGGCGATCTGACCGAGTACCTGGTTGGTGAAGCTGTTGGACATCACGAAGGAAGGGTGACCTGTCGCACAACCGAGGTTGACTAAGCGACCTTCGGCCAGCACGATGACAGCTTTGCCGTCCGGGTAGACGTATTTGTCAACTTGCGGTTTGATTTCGATTTTTTCGATGTCAGCACGATTGGTGAGGTAAGCGATCTGAATTTCGGAATCGAAGTGTCCGATGTTGCAGACGATGGCTTCATTTTTCATGGCGTCGAGGTGTTCGCTACGAATCACGTCGAAGTTACCAGTCGTAGTCACAAAGATATCGCCGTTTGAGGCGATCTCTTCCATAGTAGTGACCTGAAAACCTTCCATTGCTGCCTGCAGGGCACAGATGGGATCGATTTCGGTGATGATGACCCGGGCTCCCAGGCCTTTCATTGCGTCCGCACACCCTTTGCCCACATCGCCATATCCGCAGATGACCACGACTTTGCCGGCGATCATGATGTCGGTGGCACGTTTGATTCCGTCAGCGAGAGACTCGCGGCAACCGTAGAGGTTGTCGAATTTGCTCTTGGTGACCGAGTCGTTCACGTTGATGGCGGGAACGGCCAGTTTGCCTTCTTTGTGCATCTGGTGCAGACGATGGACCCCAGTGGTGGTTTCTTCGGTCAGCCCTTTGATCTCTTTGAGATATTCGGGGAACTTCTCGTGGACCATGATGGTCAGGTCGCCACCGTCATCGAGAATCATGTTGAGAGGTTTGCCATCGGGCCAGACGAGGGTCTGTTCGATACACCAATCAAATTCTTCTTCGTTCATCCCTTTCCAGGCGAAGACGGGGACACCGGTCGCAGCGATGGCGGCAGCGGCATGGTCTTGAGTCGAGAAGATGTTACAGCTGGACCAGCGAACTTCTGCTCCGAGGGCCGTCAGGGTTTCAATCAGAACAGCAGTCTGGATGGTCATGTGCAGACAGCCAGCGATACGTGTCCCTTTGAGGGGCTGGTCTTTACCATATTTTTCACGGAGTGAAACAAGGCCGGGCATTTCGGTCTCGGCCAGTTCGATTTCCTTGCGGCCCCACTCGGCGAGGCTGATATCCTTAACTTTGTAATCTACGGAACTGGTCGTCGACATACGAATTCACCTTGAGTAAACGAAGATAGACTGAGAGGTTAAAAGGCGTTCCAAGGGGGCTGGAACGTTGATTTGATAGAGTATTTCCGCTGATTATAGTCAGAAATACGATAGGAACCACCGTTTTCCCGCTGTAGATACAGCTTTTACGGTGCTTGAGATCTCCGTTGATCGGCGGACCGGACGGGATGCATATTAAGGGATGACTCTTCAGTTTAACGAGGGAACCAGAATTCCATTTGTGAGGTCCATCCTGTGAGCCGCCCTGAACAGGCCCTTACATTAAGAATTTCCCTGCATTAAGACAACCTCTTCCGGTGGGAATCTGTACGAAAAGGGGTTTCTCCCTTATCTTACGTACATCCCGGGTATTAAGTCTGTTTCTCGTTCTGAGTAATGGAATCGGTCCGTTTTCCTCGTTTCATTCCGGACTTGAGCCGTGTCTGAACATTATTCGAGTGGAACCTGTCTGGCCGGGATTGGAACTTCGGCGGATCGGGTTACAATACAGAGACTTCGAATTTACGGTCTCTGTTGAATCCAGGGGCGCGACTTGTCCGCGACCGATATTCAGCTTCGCCGAATTCAGACGAACCACGCCCGGGTTTGATATGGCCGGAATACTTAAGGTATTTCCATGTAAGTATTTCTGTGTTTGAGTAGTCGAACAATTCAAATGGCCTCCTCGATCCCGCAACCTTCCTTCCTGACAGCAGGTTCTACGTAAGGCATCCGTTAATGCGCCTGGCAGATATTTTTCGCGATCATTCACAACAACGCTTCTCTATCGAGATTTTTCCTCCTCAGACTGAAAAGGGGGAAGAGTCTTTATTGAATGCCTTAACCCGCTTGACCGAATTTGGTCCGGGGTTTGTCTCTTGCACGTACGGCGCGGGCGGCAGTACTCAGCAGAAGACTCTGGAGTGGTGCGAAAAAATCCAGAATGTCCTTCAACAGACAGCAACCGCTCATTTCACCTGCGTAGGGAGCAGCCGGGAAGAGCTGGTCGACTGGTTGAACCAGGCGGCGGGTCGCGGTGTCCAGAACATTATGGCCTTGCGAGGCGATCCTCCCCGGGGAGAAACCGAATTCAAAGCGGCCGAAGGGGGGCTGCGATACGCCAACGAACTGGTGGAGTTGATCCGGGAACATTCCCCCAATGCTGGTATTGGTGTAGCGGGATATCCGGAGAAGCACCTGGAAGCACCCAGCATGGCGGACGATCTTGATAACTTGAAACGCAAAGTCGATGCGGGCGCCGATGTCATCGTGACGCAGATGTTCTACAACAACGAGCATTTCTTCCGATTTCAGGAAGCATGCCAAGCACGTCAGATTTCCATTCCGGTGGTTCCCGGCATTATGCCGATTACGAACTTCCAACGGATTCAGCGCATCACGGCGATGTGCGGATCAGAAATTCCAGAAGGCCTGGCGTCGCGGTTAGAAGCAGTGCAGGATGACGAAGCGGCCCAGTTTGAAATCGGAGTCGAGTTCGCCATTCAACAATGTCGGGAGTTACTGGAAGCAGGGGTGCCAGGCATTCATTTCTATGTCCTGAATAAGTCGCAAGCGTGCGAACAAATTCTGGAAGAATTGAATTTTCAGACGGCAACCTGATCACAGCTATCTGAGACAATGTCGGGTAAGCCAACAGATGTTCTTAGTTGGCAATGATGATTTAGAAACGGTTTGATCAGGAAAACTTCCTGATTGAATCAAGATACCTCGTTAATGAATTCTTAGTTGATAACTAAGGGGATGTATTTATATGACAGTCGGGACCGAACAGCCGGCCGGTGACGTGATTCGCGAATTGCTGGATAAACGTATTTTGTTGCTCGATGGAGCAATGGGTTCGTTGATCATGGCAGAGAGACCGTCGGAAGCCGACTATCGAGGGGAAAAGTTCGCCGGTCATAACGTCGA
Organism: Polystyrenella longa; assembly: GCF_007750395.1. Taxonomy (GTDB): domain Bacteria; phylum Planctomycetota; class Planctomycetia; order Planctomycetales; family Planctomycetaceae; genus Polystyrenella; species Polystyrenella longa. The sequence continues at coordinate 815,653 of NZ_CP036281.1, forward strand.
TCTCAAGAACTGCAATGACATTCTCTGTCTGACGCAGCCGGACATGATCCGCACGATCCACCGGCAGTATTTCGAAGCGGGTTCGGACATCGTCGAGACCAACACATTCAATGCGAATGGGATCTCGATGCGGGAATATGACCTGCAAGACTACACCGTCGAAATCAACCAGGAGGCGGCTCGGCTCGCACGCGAAGCGGCAAAGGAAGCGGGAGTGAAACGGCCGCTGTTTGTGGCGGGAAGTATCGGACCGATGAACAGATCGCTGTCGATTTCTCCTGACGTGAATGACCCAGGGAGCCGGCTGGTCACCTTCGATGAAGTCGTGGAAGGATACCTGTCGCAGATTCATGGACTCGTCACCGGTGGTGTCGATATCCTGATGCCGGAAACAGCGTTTGACACGTTGAATCTGAAGGCGTGTCTGTTTGCAATCGACCAGTACTTCAAAGAGCACAATGTCTCGTTGCCCGTGATGGTTTCGGGGACGATTACCGATGACAGTGGCCGCACCATGACGGGGCAGACGATCGAAGCCTTCTGGGCATCGATTTCGCACTTCGACATGCTTTCGGTCGGGCTGAACTGCGCCCTCGGACCAGAGAAAATGCGTTCGTTCATTGAATCTATCTCAGGCATGGCTCCACCTTATGTGAGCTGTTATCCGAATGCCGGACTCCCTAATGAAATGGGTGAGTTCGACATGACTCCCGAACAGATGGGGAATCATCTGCGTGAGTTCGCCCAGAACGGTTGGTTGAATATCGTTGGTGGTTGTTGCGGAAGCACGCCCGCGCACCTGAAGGCGATCTCCCAAGCCGTTCACGGAATCGCTCCGCGCAAACGTCCCGATGTTCCGAAGTATTCAACTTACAGTGGTCTGGAAGATTTGACCGTTCGGCCGGAAACAAACTTCTTGATGATTGGGGAACGAACCAATGTGACCGGTTCCCGCAAGTTTGCGCGGTTAGTACGTGAAGAAAACTACGACGAAGCTCTCTCTGTCGCCCGACATCAGATTGAGGGCGGAGCGAATATGCTCGACGTCAACATGGACGAAGGCTTGCTCGACAGTCCGCTCGTCATGAAGACTTTCCTGAACCTGCTTGCTGCCGAGCCCGACATTTGCCGCGTGCCGATCATGGTGGATAGTTCGAACTTCGACGTGATCGAAGCGGGACTGAAATGTATCCAGGGTAAAGGAGTCGTTAACTCGATCAGTTTGAAAGAGGGAGAAGAAAAATTCCTTGAACAGGCGCGACTCGTTCGTCGCTACGGTGCGGCTGTTGTCGTGATGGCGTTCGATGAAAATGGCCAGGCCGTCGATGCCGACCATAAAGTTTCCATTTGTAAACGCGTATATAAACTGTTGACCGAGAAGGTTGGTTTCCCGCCTGAAGACATCATCTTCGATCCGAATATTCTGACCATTGCGACGGGAATGTCCGAGCATGACAATTACGCCGTTGAATTCTTTGACGCCGTGCGAAGGATCAAAGAGTCGTGCCCCGGCGCGAAAACATCTGGTGGCGTGAGTAACGTCTCGTTCTCGTTCCGCGGCAATGATGTGGTGCGTGAAGCGATGAACGCCGCCTTCCTGTATCATGCGATTAAGGCGGGCCTCGACATGGGGATCGTCAATTCGGCGCAACTGGAAGTTTATGAAGAAATCGAACCGGAACTACTGGAACACATTGAAGATGTGTTGCTCAACCGGCGCGAAGATGCGACCGAACGGATGGTTGACTTCGCCGAAAAAGTCAAAGACCAGGGCGGGGCGGTTACTGAGAAGAAAATCGACCTGTGGCGACAAGGGACAGTGGAAGAGCGTTTACAGCATGCGTTGCTGAAGGGGATTACTGACTACATCGATGAAGACACAGAAGAGGCGCGATTGAAATACCCGCGACCTCTTGATGTGATTCAAGGCCCACTGATGGACGGGATGAACGTCGTTGGTCGGCTCTTTGGTGAAGGGAAAATGTTCCTGCCCCAAGTGGTTAAGAGCGCCCGCGTGATGAAAAAATCGGTCGCTTGGCTCATGCCTTTCATGGAAGCTGAAAAAGAGGGCGATCCTGAGGCGGATCAGTCGCGCGGTAGAGTGTTGATCGCCACTGTGAAGGGCGATGTCCACGATATCGGTAAAAACATCGTCGCCGTAGTATTGCGATGTAATAACTTCGATGTGATCGATCTGGGTGTGATGGTTCCCGCAGAGAAGATTCTGGCGACTGCCAAAGAGAAAGGGGTCGATATTATCGGCCTGAGTGGTTTGATTACGCCCTCGCTCGACGAGATGGTGCACGTTGCGCGTGAAATGAAGCGGCAAGAGTTCAGCGTTCCCCTGTTGATTGGCGGAGCGACCACCAGTTCCAAACATACTTCTGTTAAGATCGCGACGGAATACGGCGAACCTGTCGTGCATGTGGCCGATGCGTCGTTATCGGTGCCGGCAGTGGAGTCGTTGCTCGACAAGAAAAATCGGATCGCGTTTATTGAAAGCAATCTAGCGAAGCAGGAACGCGACCGCGAGATGTTTAATAAACGTCAAACGGTAAACCTGGTTCCATTTGCCGAGGCCTGCGAACGCAGTTTGACTTCAGATTGGGATTCTCTGCCAATCGAGAAACCTTCCTTCCTGGGACTGAGGCCGATTGAAGTCGGCTTAGAGAAGCTGGTTCCTTATATTGACTGGTCACCCTTTTTCCAATCATGGCAACTCCGAGGGAAGTACCCGTCTATTTTTGAAGATAAAATTGTCGGCACCGAAGCGAAGAAATTATTTGATGACGCGAGCAAGCTGATTGATCGTATGGTGAATGAGAAACTGCTCGCCGCTAAAGGAGTGTATGGGTTCTGGCCTGCGAATGCAGACGGGAACGACATCATTGTTTATACGGACGAATGCCGCACAACCGAGAAAATGCGATTTAACATGTTGCGGCAACAGTGGGAACGTAAAGATCAGAAAGCGTTCCGCTCTCTGGCCGATTACATCGCTCCTGTCGAGTCTGGGCGAGCCGATTATATCGGTGCTTTTGCCGTCACGACAGGCCATGGTTGTATGGAACTCGTTCAAGAATTCCAGGAAGATCATGACGATTACAACTCGATCATGACCAAAGCACTGGCCGATCGTCTGGCGGAAGCCTTTGCCGAATACCTGCATCACGAGGCACGCGTAGAGTGGGGCTTTGGGAAGCAGGAGGATCTCGATAGCGAAGAGATGATCGACGAAAAGTACCGAGGGATTCGTCCAGCCTTTGGTTACCCCGCCTGTCCAGATCACACAGAAAAATGGAAGCTGTTTGATTTACTGGATGCGGAATCTCACACCGGGATTACTCTGACGGAAAGTCTGGCGATGCTGCCCGCGGCAGCCGTAAGCGGGTTGTACTTTTCTCACCCCGATGGTCGTTACTTCTCTGTGGACCGAATTACTCGCGAACAGGCGGAAGATTACGCACGTCGTAAAGGGATGGAACTGACCGAAGTTGAACGTTGGTTGTCTCCAAACCTGGGATACAATCCGAATGAGGAGCCGGCGGCGGCTAAGTAATATTCCTATGACAACGTTCTATAGGCGACGCCTGAATGTGTTGCTGTCTGAATAGGGTCTCTATGTGGACTGTCTATACAGATTAAATCAAAAAATAGCCTGCGGTAGAACGATGCATTTTGCAGTCTGATCTACCAGCAGTTTTTTTTTGTCTGCTGTCCCAGCCTCAGGCTTTGAGCTTGGCCAGGAGTATTGCCAGATTGGCGCCCAGGTCAAGGATGCGTTGTTGCTGAGATTCGTTTTTCAGGTCACCCGTGTCGGTGAAGGCATCGAACGCTTGACCGACGGCCACCTGTTGTGGCAGCACCGTGACACCGATATTACCAAGAATGTCGCGGACATGATTGAGGCCTCGTAATCCACCGAGGGCACCGGGTGAAGCGGCCATCAATGTAGCGTACTTTCCTTGAAACCCAGCGAGGCCAGGTAAATCTTCTGTCGGACGCGAAACCCAATCGATCGTATTTTTCAGTAGAGGCGTGATCGAACTGTTGTATTCTGGGGACGAAATCAAGAACCCTTCATGGTCTACGAAAAGCTGTTGGAGCTTCCGGAGGTTTTCAGGTGTACCCCGCTGTTCCAGATCTTGATTGAAGAGAGGAAGGGGGTATTCGTCCAGGTTTAAGTAGGTGACTTCCGCTCCCGCCTGTCGGGCACCTGCGGCCGCGATCATTACCAGTAAAGAGTTCACAGAGCCGACACGAGTGCTTCCGGAGAAAGCGAGGATTTTAGGAGTGGTCATCGTTTAGGATCCCTTGTTTGTCTGGCGGTTATCGAGGCTCATTGGTCCGGGGCCATTAGCGATGATGAACACCATGGTGCCCATTAGTGCCAGATTTTTCATGAATTGAATCATTTGCTGCTGTTTGGCGGCCGCTTCTTCGATTGTCCAGAAATCATGGAAGAAATACGTCGCGAGAACAAGGAAGACGAGTAATAAAGATGCCCCGCAGCGTGCTTTGAATCCGACGATCAAGGAAAGGCTTCCTGCGCTCAGAAAGAGAATGGCACCTGCGAGCATGACTTGAGGGATGGGGACGCCTTCGGACTCCATGTAACCGGCAACATTGTTGAAGTTGGGGATCTTGTTACCGACCGCACTCATCAGGAAGATGGTGCTGATCATGATGCGTCCCAAGAGGCTGGCTATTCCTTGCAAAGTTTTGTTCATAAGAGTCTGCTTTCAATGTGAAAATCAATCAAGTGTGGAGGGGTTTCAAAGAGATTGATCTTATGTAAATTATTTACATGTAAACTAAAGGGCAGAAAAATCGACTCAAACGCTGGTCCGCGCCTTTTCCAGAAGGCGTGATAGCTCTTTGAGTTCTTTCTGCGATAAATGACCCAGTAATGATTTCTCCAGATCGTCCACCGGTTTGTCCAGCTGTTTGAGTAGTTTGAGGCCTTGTGGGGTAATCTCGATATAAACGACTCGACGATCTTCTACGCAACGTTCGCGGGAAACCAGTTCCTGCTTTTCCAAACGGTCGATTAAGCCAGTAATGGCGGGGACAACCTGGATCATGCGATCCGCGATCTCCAGGCTGGGAAGTGGTTTGCCTTCCCCTCGTAAAATCCGGAGGACATTATATTGTGATGACGTGAGTCCATGTTCACGAAACAATCGCCCGTACCGATTCTGGAATTGATCACCAGTACGGAGCAAATTCAGCATGGCTTCCTTTTCCAGGGTTTCGAATCCGGTTTTTTTCTTTAGTTCTAACTGCAGTTTACTCTTGGCCATTAATTTGTCCTGTAGGGAATGCTTATGTGGACATAGTTTACATGTAAACTAATATCTGTCAAGAGAGGGCATGAAAAAGGGTCCTCCCCAGCGTGGATGCATGGGGGGACCCTGGGAATGATTATGAAACCTGATTGCGGCCGTGTGTTGAGCCGCTTAACAAGGGCGAATTTCACTTGCAGTGAGTTTCAAGGGCCATCTGTGCTGTGCGATGATGGCTATCTTAGCGATTCCAGGTAACTCAACAGGTCGCGAAACTCCTGCGTGGTGATCTGATCGATCAGTTTTTCGGGCATGATCGACTTATTTTGCGGCGTGGTCGACTCGATTTCCGTGAGTGGAATCAGGTTGATTCGACCACTCGTTTCACCTAGTTTCAGCTTTCCATCGGCGGTTTCGCCCAGATGAATTCCGTTGTAGGTTTTGCCGTCTTCCGTGATGACCGAGTAGGTGGTGAACTGGGGGGCGATTTCGGCGTGGGGTTCGAGAATCGATTCCGCCAGTTTTCCCCGAACGGAAGTGCGGGCGATGTTGGACAGGTCGGGGCCAATTTCGGAGCCGCGACCTTGGATCATGTGACAATTAAAACAGCCTGACCCCATCTGGTGGAAAAAGACGCGTCGACCGGCTTCCGCATTGCCTTCAAGTGCGGCTCCCTTTTTCCACTCGGCTAACTGCGACGGTCGAGCCAGAAGAGCATTCTGCATGAACTTAGGAAACTCAGGTCCTACGTAAACCAGACCGAATTGTTCGGCCAGTTCGTTTTGTTGTTCAGCGTCGAGATCTTTATTCAAGCTTTCAAACTGGGCGAAGTATTTGGCGTAGAATTCCGGATTCAGGTTTGGGACGCCTCGCAGCATTCGGAGTGCTTCCCTCTGTGATTGGGAATCTTTACTCAACGCAAACTCTTGAGCAACCTTTTGTATTTCTGGAGATTGTGAGGCGATACGTCCGAGTACAAACAAAATTTCTGGTTTAATTTCAGGCGGTGTTTCCGGGGCCTGCAATTGCTTCAGAAGTTCGGCCTCAAAAGGAGAACCAGGGGCAAGGTGAGGGGATTGCTGGAGTGTATAGAGTGCTTCCTGTTTCAGGAGCGGGTCCGTCGATTGCAGCAAACTGGTCAGCAGTTTTTCTGTCAAACCGAAGTGATAGGGGGGCAACATACGCAACGCTTGAGCCCGCATGGCGGCAGGCCGTTCGGCGTCATTCAGCATTTGGAGAATATACTGAGTTCCGGGGACTTCAGCGGAGGCTGTCCGTTCTTCGCCATCAAGTCGCTCGAGGGAAGCGAGGATGTATTGAAATACGAGTGAGGTTAAATGGGGATTTGTGAGGAGCTTTTCCAGGTCGGGGCGGAGACTCTGCAGTTCCTCTTCACCCACCCAGCGAACTGCCGTTTGCTGTACGAGCGGGTCCAGGTCATAGAGTGCGATTTTCAGCCCGTCGGTGTTCGCCGGATTCTTCAGACGCAGGGCGACGAGGTAACCTGCACGCGCAGTTGGTGCGGGTGTTTGCGACTGGTTAAGTCGTTTGACCAGGTCTTCCTCTGTGAGGTGGCGTGCCGCATTGTGAATAACTTCGTTGAAGAGGTGTTTGTCGTTCAATTGGCCGAGCCGGGTGAAGAGGGCTTCGCCCGCACTACTTTCAAACAGGGAAAGATCGCGATGGGTGTATAACAAACGGCGACTTTGGGTATTGTTCTGCGCTGAAGGAGTGTTGCTCAAGCGTTTGAGGGCATCGAAGAGGGCGGGTTGTTCGAGTCGAGTGATTTCGGCGGGTGTTGCGACTTCCATGTTCGATTCAACCGGTTGTTTGGCAGAGAGACGCCATAAGCGACCTTGCCCGTGAACCTTGTATTCTTTCAGAACCCAATCGGTGAAATAGAGCGAACCATCCGGAGCAAGGGCGAGACCCACCGGTCGGAAGTTCTCGCCTCCTTCAACGATTGGTTCAGCGTGCGAGGTGAACGAGGAACCTTTGGGGACCAGTTGGAAACGTTCAATGCGATGATCGCCCCAAGCCCCCACGAGAAGTGAGCCGTGGTATTCAGCGGGAAATGTTCCCTTGTCGTAAGCAACGATGCCGGATGGGGCTTCTCCGGTGCCAGCCAACATGGGCAGCGTACCGGGGAGTTCTCCGTTCCAGGAAGTATAAGGATGGGTTCCCCGTCGACCATTTCGGAAGCGGTAACCAAAGTCACTGTCAGGCGTGACGTGCAGTAACCGACAAGGAGGGCGGCTGTCGGGGTCGTTGTCGACCGTAAAGATTTCACCGGCGGCGTTAACGCAGGACGCGTGGGGGTTCCAGAACCCGGTGCTCCAGTGAGTCAGCTTCGAACCATCCAATTGAAACTGAAACAGAGACCCTCCTTCACCTCCTCCGCTGTGCGAAGAGTCGTCGGAACCGGTCAGCTTGTATTCCGCCCCCAGGTTTTCGCCGAGGCCAATGTAGAGATTGTTGCCAGAATCCATCGCGAACCCGGCAAGTCCATTGTGCGGGTAGTCTCCGTCCGTTTCGAGTTTCAGGAGAGACTGTTGGTCGTCGACCTTCAGATCCTGATTCTCATCTTTCAGGAGCAGGACTTCTTTTCGTGTCGCCAGGTACACCTGTCCCGGTTTCGGGATGATGATGCTCATCGCATGGGTAAAGCCATCTGCAAAGACGACGGGGTCACTGGTAGATTTACCGTTAGAATCGACCGTGAATACGAGAATGCGGTCAGTCGGATGCCCGCTATACTCTTCCGGTGGGAAGTGAGTATTGCTTTCGATGACCCAGATACGACCGTCGGAGTCGACTGTCAGACCAGTGGGAGTGACGAGTTGCGGATGCTCGGCAACCAGCGTCAGTTGCAGGCGATCGTCCAGCGAATGGGGTTCAACGAATTTTTCTGATTCTGGTGTGACGGTTTCCTGAGCACTGATCAATAAGCTGGAGAAAAGACCCAAACCGCTCATCAAAGAGGCGGACAGGAGAGATTTTGCAAACAGGGTAATTAGGGAGGAACGCATGAAAACATCCTGGCTTACTGGTGGGGAACGGGTAAGTCAGGATGACGCATTTTCAAATTGGATTCAATAGCGATGCGACTAATTCTATTAAGGTACATCTTTATATTGAATTCGGCCCAATTCAGCGATGAAGTGAATCGGAGTGTCAGCTGGTAAAACGTCTTTGCCTTCATTCGGGATGGCCATCCAAGTGAGTTTGCGATCTCCTAAAAGTTCGGGTGGAACAATGAATTCAACGGATCCGGAGACGGGGCACTGCATAATTCCTTCTTGAATACCTATTGGAAGCGCGTTTAACGGTCCGTGCCGAGCAGATTTCCTATGATAACTATCATTGAAAATTTCGCCGTCGGCATCGTTGAGTCGGATGCGAAAAAAAAGGGAAACAGTGTCCAGACTCGTCGGTTTGATACGGTCCGTTTTTACACGTAAGCGATATTTGACTCCGCTTTTGGTCGTGCTGAATTCCTCCGGCGCATCCGCATCCGGTTCCAGCGGTTTGTCGGCCAGGGAGCGATGCGAGAGATCTTCTTTTTTTCGTTCAATTCTCTCCACTTCGACGAGGAACGTTAAAGCAGCGTTTGGCGGAATCGGTCCTTGCCCTCGCTCGCCATATCCTAGTTTAGGGGGAACGATGAATTCGATCATACCTCCCTTTCCTATCAGGGAAAGGGCTTCGCGCATTCCAATAATGAGGGAATTGTAGTCCACATGCATCAAGTGTCCGTCATGGTAGGTCGTGTCAAAGACGTAACCATCATCGAGAGATCCACGCATCATCATGGCAACCTTATCACCAGGTTTGACCGGCTTACCCTCGTATTCTCGCAAGATTCTATACTTCAATCCGCTTTCGGTAGTTTTGAACTCCATATCGGCATCGGGATCAGCGGGTTTGGGAACATATCGCTCTGATGGTTTACATCCCGACAAGGTTACTAAGCTTAAAAAGCAGAGTAGAGTTCCAAGTAAAAGAACGGAAATCGTTTTATTCTTCATTGTGACAATCATTCCTGTTACTCGATTGAATTCAAACAGGGAGAAATATAGGCGAATGAGTGGGGTTAATGAAATCTCAACTGTGGTGAAATTCGATTGGACATGTTGTAGTTAAGATTTTCGTTTGGAATTGGATGTTAGCAAAATAAATAGAATTCAGCCTTAAAGACGAACGCTTTGTTGTGCTGGTGGAACGAGAATTCTATGTTGAGGGCACCCGCTCGCATGGGAGCGTTCTGAGAAGGGCATGAGACATGATAGGCATTTCCTACTGACTGTTGCCGATCAGGATAACGCTCGGAACTGGTTTTGAACGGCATTATTGTTGTTCGAAAAAGGCGTTCCCGTGAAAAGGTGAACAGACATCCCGAACTTGATTGTGAGTCTAAAGGTCGACTAAGGAGGATTCAATTGAATAATTCAGGGAACGACCATTCTCGATTCGAAAAGAAACTCCATGAATGCACCTTTGCATCGCGAATCTCCTCCCCGCATGACTTTCACGGCCGTTCTACTGACGTTGTCGATTTGTCTGTTGTGGGGTGGAAACCCGGTCGCAGTTCAATTTGCGGCTAAAAATCTGCCGCCATTATTAATCGCCAGTATTCGATTTCTACTGGCAACCGGGTTCATGTACTTCTGGTGTCGGCTGGGTGGTCATCGGATCAGTATTACCCGTCAGCAATTACCCTATGTTGTGGGGGGCGGTATTCTACTGTTCGTCCAGATTGGATTATTCCACCTGGGAATTGCCCGAACGTCCTCTTCTCATGCAACACTCCTGATTAATACGTACGTATTCTGGGTGATGGTTTTAGAATCATACTTACTACGCGCTGCGTTGCTTTCCCGTTGGAAAATTTCCGGTTTGATACTGGCTGCGATTGGAGTGGTCATCATCATTCTGTCGAGTCTGGGACAGAAAGAGCAGTTGGATCAACCAACCCTACGGGGGGATGTACTACTTGCATTCAGCGGATTGATGTTGGCCCTGAAAATTCTACTGACCAAAGCCGCGATGCCCAAAATTGCTTCGTCTCCCTTCATTTTCTGGCACGACCTTATCGGGATGTCGTTATTGGTCATCGCCAGTTTGACGTTTGAGACATGGCCCGGAATGGAGGCCTTTGACATGGTCTCCTGTGTGAGTCTGGCTTATCAGGGCTTATGCGTCGCCGGATTCTGTTTTGGAATGCAGGCCTATCTGTTGCAGAAGTACTCGGCCACCAGTATTTCGGTGTTCAGTTTTACCTCGCCGATCTTCGGGGTCATGCTGGGTGTGGCGATCCGCGGGGATGAATTCTCCGTCTGGTTTGGACTGGCGGCATTGCTGGTGGCGGGCGGAATTTACCTGGTCAACCGACCCGATTAGATTGGTGTGGTTTCCACGAATCATTGGATAGAATTGATCGAAGCTTCATCTAAGACCATCTGGAAATGAAGTTTCAATGTGCTTTAGATGAACTTGTGAAAGTGCTCTCGGTTCGGCTCATGACTTCTCTTATGGTTTTGCGAAATAATCCATTGAATGAAGGATCGACGGCAAACGCAGGATGGGTATGTCAACAAAGGTCCTACCATAAATACCGAGCCAATACGCAGGGAAGCGATGGTACAACACATGCTAAAAGAACAGTTGCAGAATCAGGAATGGTGGCAAAACAAATATCTGTGGGCGGCGATCCCCGTTCTAACATGGGGAGTTATTCAAGGAGTTGACCGGCAACCGGCAGACCCGGTGACTCCAATTGTGCTGAAGAATCAGGATCGATGCGAGCCGCTGGAACGAGAATCGGTTCGGTTGGGAACTTTCAATATCCATGGTTTCAAAGGCCGCGATGGGGTCGCTGATATTTTGCGAACGGAGAAGTCACTCGCAGAACTCGATCTGGTTGTATTGCAGGAGGCTCATGGAACGCCATTTGATATCTGGCAGGATGACGTAACGGAATTGGGCGAACAGATGCAGATGGCGTCTTGTTTTGCCGCCACAGAAGAGCGGTACTGGGGCGAGTCGTTTGGGAATGGACTCGTTACGAAAATTCCATTGAACCAAATCTGGCGTATTCCCCTACAGGGAACCCAAGGACGAAAGTTCCGCAATGCCCTGGTCACCTGCTTTGAATTAGAGGGTGAGCGAGTCAATCTGATCTCGGTTCATCTCGATAAACGACAGGATCAAGCAACTCAATTGGAAGCTGTTATCGAACTGTTCCGCTCGGTATCGGCCCCTGCGATATTATTGGGAGACTTCAATGCTCGCGTCGATAATCTACAGATAAGTGCATTGATCCACGCGGATGATGTTGATGAAGTTATCAGTGGCGATCAACATCCGTCAGACAAGGGCGTCGACTGGATATTTACTCGTGGATTGCGTGCCCGTCAGGCTGAAGTTCGCGAATTGGGAGCCTCTGATCATCCTGTTCTGTGCGGAGAATTCGAAATCATTCGTGAAGACGATCCAGCAACGACTCCCGTTCAGGTAACCCATGTACTGCCTGACGGATCACGCGTCAACTAAGGTCGTAGCGGACATGCTCCGAGTAGAGAATTGAAGTGGTGAGTCAGATTCCGAAGTCGTATTCATCAATGTTTTCGGCGGTGAATCGAATTGGTTCGGACATGATGATCGTTGTAGCGTCATCCGGATGAAGTTGGATCGGGCCGTACTTGGGGAGCTCTGTTCCTGATTCAATTTCCTTACCGGAAACCAGAGCATGAGCCACACGCACAGTCAGTTCGCCCAGTTGCTGGGGGTTCCACAAGTAGAAAGATTTAAGGACACCTTCTTTGATGTAGGGCTTCATTGATTTAGGGGTGGAATTGCCTACGAGGGCGATCTCGCCCACTTTGTTGGCTCGCTTGATCGCTTCGGCGGCACCGGGAACAGAGTTACTGTCAAAGGCAACGATTCCTTTAAGATCGGGATTCGCGTTGATCAGACTTTGAACCATTTGCCGGGCCGTTTCTGCATCTTCCTGAGTGACGACGGTATCGACTAACTCCAGATCCGGGTATTTTTCTTTGGCGTGTTCTTCAGCATATTTACGCCAGGTGTTTAAGTTGGAGGCGTCGAGACTGGCGATGGCGATCGCCCATTTTCCAGATCCACCCATCTGTTCGGCGATATCATCAATCAGCATGCGACCGAGCACGGCGTCGTTCACCTGATTGACCATAAAGGCCCGTCCGCTATCGGGCGCGTCACTATCCCAAGTGATGACTTTGATTCCACGGCCTTGAGCCTGTTCAACGAAGCGTTTAATCGACTTCGGTTGATTCGGGGCAATGCAAATGGCATCGACCCCTTGGCGAATCCAGGTTTCGATGAATTTATTCTGTTCAATCCCGCTGGGTTGCTGCGGGCCGTCATAGACCAGTTTTACACCGAGATCTGCCGCCGCTTTTTGTGCTCCCTTTTCGCAGGCATCGAAGTAGTCGATGTTGACCAGCTTGGGGAGAACGGCGATGACAATTTCGTCATCGGAACTGGCTGAAGCGTTTTCTTCGCCAGCCGGTTTTTCTCCGCATCCGGAAAGTAAGAAGCCTGCCAGGCCACAGAGAGCCAGGCAAAATAGAAATGACCGTCGAGAAATGCGTTTGCTGACAGGGAAGCGGATCACCACATCATCCTTTCGCGCGTTGTGAAGAGGGGCTCCGTTGAATGGAATCAGCATACAGTCTGCCGAACTGGTCACCAAACCGCAAGAACATCACGTCTACCAAACAGGATGTCGACCTGAATCGGCCTTTCGTTTTCTTTGATTCCGATTGAGTCAGGTTGGTTCGTTTCGCTTGTTAAGCCAGACCCCGCCAATCAATAACAGACCGAGCAAAACGTAGCGGAGATGGTCGATGTTTTCGAAGGTGGTGCCTGCTCCTCGAAGACCTTCTTCCAGTACCGCGATCATTAATACGCCAATTAGTGAACAGATGATCGACCCACGGCCTCCTTCAACCCGAGTGCCTCCCAGTACGACGGCGACGATCACTTTCAGTTCCAAGCCCTGGAAAGAAGAGGCGGAGACGGAACCGTTCCAGCTGGTCAAGCAAAGTGCGGCAATAAAAGCGAAAAATCCCATCAAGGTGTAAACCTGCACGAGTCGCCAGCCGACGGGGATTCCGGCGTAGCGCGCGGCGATCGGATTTCCACCGATCATGAGCAAATCGCGTCGCCAGCGAGAGCGATAATAGGCATACGCGCCGCCCAGACAGATCATTACGACCAGCGCGAGCAATGTCTGCATATTCCGAAATATCTCGTAATGAGGAATCTCGCCGAAGATCGCGTTTTCGGATTGTTTCACGGTGATGGTACAGAGACCGCGATAGAAAATGAGCGTGCCCAACGTGGTAATGATGGGCGGAACATCCATCCGAGAGATAAGGAAGCCGTTAAACAAACCCAGTCCCAGTGCCAGCACGAGCCCTATCAAAAAGCCGGTGTACCAAAAAGCTTCCGGCGATTCAGTTAACGACATAACGCAGGCGATGAGGGCGACCATGGAGCCGATGGAAAGGTCGATCCCTCCCGTCATCAGAATAAAGGTCATCCCGACGGAGAGAATTAACAAGGGAACAGATTGTTCGAAGATCGCTGAACAGAACCATCCGAAGGAGAAACTGAATTCACTCCATGAGCTGAACGTCACCCCGTTGAGTGGGGCAAAGAGGATCAATTCCAGGAGGAGAATAATGAGTAAAATCCAGTAACGCATTTACGCGAGGTGTCCCATAGCTGTTAGAAGCTCGTTATTTTAATTCTTCGAGTAGTTTCTCAGTTCGGTGCAGCCAGCAGTCGATGCCAATCACACTAACGATGACGGCACCCTCAATCGCCTCTCGCCAGTAGACATCAACGCCAAGGTAGATCATGGATCGGGAGACCAGATACAGGAAACAGGCACCCAGGGCCGAGCCAAGGTAGGTTCCCTGCCCACCGAAGATATTGGTTCCTCCCAGTACGACCGCCCCAATGACGGTCAGTTCGAAACCGATGGCAATCTGTCCTGGTTTGATTTCCTGGGGATTGGTGACCAGGGTGAGGGCGGCCAGTCCGAGGAATAGACCACTCACAAGGAAGGCAAGACTCCGGAGTCTTGCCGGGTTAAGACCCTGGCGTTCGCATGCGACGGGAGAACAACCAATTGCCAGCCAGAGTCGGGGTAACTTGCCGAATGCTTCCCAGAGAAGAACTCCGATCATAACAACAAGGAGAATCTCTCCCGCGTAAAATTTGCCCGGACCCTGATACGCTTCGTCCTGAATGCTGAAGACTTCGGGAAAGTCAGGAACCGTGAGGTGCGCGATGATCAACGCGAGCCCTCTGTATAATGTTAACCCGCCCAATGTCAGAATGATGGGAGAGACTTCTAGAAGGCGAATGAGCCAGCCGTTCAATACGGAGAAAGCAACAGCGGTGGAAAAACATCCCGCATAGCAAACGGCGGGGGAGAATTCGTAGTAATGGAGAATGCCAAACGTACTTCCTGCGACGGCGATAATGGAACCGATGGAAAGATCAATGGCGCCGCAGAAAATCAAACCAGTGAGGGCGAAGGCTCCCAGAACTTGCGGTGCGATGTTGGGTCCAAGGTCGACGAGTTCATTCCAGAAGGAGCTTTCCCGCTGCTGAGCGGCGAAAAAGAGATAGCCAAGCAGCACCAAATTCCCAAACAGTAAAAACAGAATTCGCTGTCGTACCGCAGGAGGCGACTGACGATAAATCAGTTGAGCCGTAGAACGGGCAGGTTTGTATTTAGGAGACGCCGGATCCGTTTTCGCGGATGAGTTTGTCATGTCGTCTTCCCATCGTGAATGAGGCCGGACGCGGCAAGGACGACATTTTGTTCGGTTTTATCGTCACCGGTAAGCTCTGTTTCGATTCGACCTCGGTTCATGACGAGGACACGGTCCGACATCGCCAACACTTCGGGGAGGTCAGACGAGATGAGTAAAATCGCTTTCCCTTTGTCGGCGAGTTCTTCGATCAGAGAGTGGATTTGGGCTTTGGCGCCGATATCGATTCCGCGCGTCGGTTCGTCAAGAATGATGACTTCTGGATTTCGCTCGAACCAGCGTCCCAGGATCGCTTTTTGCTGATTACCACCGCTCAGTTGGCCAATCGATTGTTCTCGACCGGCACTGCGGACGTCGTAAGTTTTGAGGACGGAGTCGACTTTCTCTCGTTCTTTCTTGAGAGAGATGAAACCAAAGCGACTCACTAATCGCGAAAAACCAATGCTGATGGAATCGTTCAGAGAATGATCGAGAACGAGTGCCTGCCGTTTGCGTTCTTCGGGAATATAGACGAGTCCGGATTCAACTGCCTGCTGCGCGCTAGAAGGTTTCCAGAGACGGGTCCGATAATGCATCTGGCCTGATTCAATGGGGTAGAGTCCATAGATTGCACGGGCGAGTTCAGAACGCCCGGCACCAACGAGCCCTGCCAGGCCGAGGATTTCTCCCGCGTGGAGCGAGAAGGAAATGTCGTAAAACATATTATTCCGGGTGACGTTTTCCAGTTCCAGCAGCGGGAGCCCCAGCAACCGTTGTTTACGATGTGGAAAAACCTGTTCCAGGTCTCTTCCGACCATCTCTGCCACCATTCGCTCTGCCGTGATGTCGACGGTGGGACAGTGGTTGATGAGTGTGCCTTCTCTCAGGATCGCCACGTGGTTGGTTAACTCGAAGATTTCATCGAGCCGATGCGAAACATAGATCATACTGACCCCTTCTTTTCGCAACCTTTTCAGGTGCCCGAATAAACGTTTAATTTCAGGCTCGGTAAGCGCCGCACTGGGTTCGTCCAGGATGAGCAACTTAGCTTTACGGGCCAACGCGTTAGCGATAGCGACTTCCTGTTTCTGAACAGCGGATAACGATTCGAATTGAGCGTCGGTCGCGATTTCAATACCGAACGATTGAAGTCGCTCCTGTGCAATGTTGTGAACCGCTTGCCAATCTGTACTCCACCAGGGAGTGCGGGGCCACGGTTCGCCTAGCAGCATATTTTCGGCGACGGTCAAATGGGCTGCGTATTCCAATTCCTGATGAATCGTTGCGATCCCGGTTTCCAATGCCTCGCGTGGAGACGGGAATTCGACCGGCTTTCCCTGAAATCGAATCGTTCCCGAGTCGGGCGAGTGGAGTCCGCTTAATAGTTTGATCAGCGTCGATTTGCCTGCACCATTCTCACCAACGAGCCCCAGTATTTCTCCTTCGCCCAGGGAGAGATCCAAGGGCTTCAGAGCCACATATGCCCCAAACGATTTCGTTAATCCCTGTAGATCCAAAAGAGTCGGAACGGAATTGGTTTTTGTTTGGGAGTCGGTCCGGATCATTTGTCTTGGGAATCAATCGGAACAGGAAAGACAACGAGGATCAAATACTGAGGAATCAATTATTGGGGAATCAATTATTGCGAAACGCAAAGCTGTAAAGGTCACAATTATTCATCTGAAATCGAATGTAAACAGGTTGTCCTGCGTACTTGGAGATGTCGAAATCTGGAAAATCAACAGGAGCTCGTAAGTGATCGCCCGAGACTGGAATTGATTCGGCGAGAAGGAGACCGGAGGAATCGTGTAAATGAACGACCACCGACCCTTTGGGTTTCGTTTGAATGTTGAGTTCCAATCGATCACCCGAGAAAACAACCGGGACTGTTTTCAACGATCCGGTTAATTCCCCCGATTTCGCTGATACAAACCGGTCTCGCTTCCATGTGACTAACCCAATGCTGCCCGTGTATTCTGAAAGGCGGCCTGTTCCTTCTGCTCGATAAAGGCATGGGTTTCCATGCGTGAAATTGCAGGCACTGTAATACAGGCGAACTTCATCATTCACCAGAATGGCTTCCGCGGGTGTCGTAAAGAACCCGCTGTCCCACTGGCCTGGTTTTCCGCGGGGAACAACTGGCGTTCGAAAAGGGCGTTCCCAAGTGACGAGGTCGCGAGTGACTGCGAGTTGGATCTCCGAGGGGCCTTCGTGGTTTCCGTATCGGGCATCATTATTAATAGTGAAGACCCAGGGGAAACCGACCGTACAGCTTTCTGCCTGATAAACACCTGCTCCATAGAATTCGGTTCGCATTAAATCAGGTGCATCGGGAACGTCCAGTAGGGATCGAACTTCCTCAATTCGGGCGAGCGAACTGGCGTCGTCGCGTAAATCGGGTTTAAAGATATAATAGGGTTCAGACCAGGTTAGAAAATCCTGGCTGATCGATAGACCAAAGCAGCGGCGGATATGATCGCGATGCTTCGTGACCAGTTTGGGAATTGCGACATACTGTTGCCGTTGTCGGTCGAAATATCCAGTGAGAACATCGCTGGAACGAACGACATAAGTTTTGCTTAATCTCGTCCAATGGATGCCATCGGGAGAGACCATCGTCTGCGGTCCCCCTTCTGGTTTGGGAGCATCAATGTGACAAAGCATTTTATAGCGGCGTGAGGGATCAGCCTCTTTGTTATCTTTAATGACAGAGGCTAAATGGCACTCTGCTACAATGTTCGTCGGTTCGCCAGCTTCTGTGAGGTATTCCTTCAGTAGCGGTTTAGTCCAATGGAGACCGTCCTCACTGGTGGCATAGCAAGTGACATAGGTTTCGCTTTGATCAATTCCATTCGAGGCGAGATACCACATTTTGAAGAGCTGTTCTTCTTCATCGAAGAGAACTGTTCCGTACAATTCAAGTCGCCAGCCTTCCCAGGAACGGTCGACGGTGATCAGAGGGTTTTGGGAATGTCGTTTTCCGGCATGCATCTTGAAATGCACGTTTTCAGAGTCATGAACCAGGACCTGGTCGACGAATAATTGAGCTTTGTCAGCCACGTCGAACGGGGAATCGCCGGCCAGCGCCGAAAATGAGCAGATGACGAGCGATAATGTCAGGAACACGAACGTCCATTTTGAGTTGGGCATACGGGAAATGATTTGCACTATGCCTACTTTCAAATTTTAAAAGACGAATCGTTGCAATTCAGATAGTTGTTGGTCAGGAAGAATAGAGGCGACGTCTGGAACTACTTCAAGGGGACGATGCCGATGTATTCGCCGTTCCCCGGATGAGTCGCCGTGATCTTGATCGTCAGCGGTTTACCGGGGGTGACCATGTTCGCGGGTACTTGCAGTTCAATGACACCGCTTGACTTTGATCCGGAAGATTCGAGAGCCATGTAACGTGCGAGTAATCCATTCTCCTCGTTCATCCATTGAGCATCTTCAATTGTCGAGGCGATTTCAACCTGTTGATTGTCATTGATGGAAAGAGTGAAGGGATGTGTTGGTTGGTCACCAATTTTCATTGCGATGGGAAGCAGAACGGATTGAGGTTTGGCGGGGTCGGCATCTTCCGGAATGACTGTAGTCTCACAGATAACGTGAGTCGCAGCGGTGCCGGCTACGCTGACGGCGACTTTGGTGTCACCGTACCAACCGAGATGATTGACCAGCACGGGGCTGGCAGCTTCGTTGCCCACCTGGACGGTTGCGGCTTCTCGAACAAGCTGTCGTGCATTGTTTGCAATTCGCTCGTCGGTAGCCCCAGTCGTGCCTGGTTTGCTTCTAAGGAACGCAATGATATCAGCCATGTCCTGATGCGAAACATCCTTCTCAAGCCCTTCTGGCATGAACGACTTGCGGGTATTCACTAATTCATCAATGTCGGTTCGCAATAAGATCCTTTTGCGACCATTGTTTTCTGCCAAGGTAATGCTGCTGGATGATTCAGAAACGATCATGCCGTTGTAAGCGCGGCCATCATTCATCACGGCAATGTAGTTGCGGTACTGACCTTCGACCGCTTTGTTTGGGTCGAATACAGCCAGAGCGATATTTCCGGCAGACTTATCGGACAACGCGGTAATATTGGGGCCGATATTAGTTCCCACGGCTCGGACCTGGTGGCAGGCCGAACAGGTTCGCCGGAAGACCAGAGAACCTCGTATCGGATTGCCGTCCATTTGAGCAACAGATTTGTAGTCTTCGACAATCTGGACACGATCACTCGAACCGGTGGATTGCAGAAGTTTGTTGGCTCGTCCACGTATTACATCGTCAGAGAGCGATATCAGGTTGGAACGGGTCGCCGGATCGAGGTCGACTGCGGCCACAGTTCCTTCTTCCAATGCATCCAGGAATATCTTAGTCCAGGCAGCTCTGCTGAGCAGAACACTAGTGACGGATCCTTGCAGGCTGGGAGAGTAGGCTCTCCAGTTCTCCAGCAACATCGTGGGGACGGCATCGCTTTTCTTACTTGCCAGGTTCGTAATCGCGGCTTCCTGGAGCAATGAGGGAATGTTTGGAGTTAGAAGTTCTGAGAGAGCTTCGAGGTTATCGTCGAGGTCATCAAGTCCTCGTCCCAGCAGACGAACGGCCAGCTGTCGCGAGGCGAGGTCAGCATCTTCATCGGTGGCGAGTTCGAGTGCGGATTCGAAAATGTCGTCCGTTTGTTCCCATAGTTCTTCCTGTTCGCCCGTCACTTTGTGAAGCGTGCTGAGATCAGAGCCTGCTCGTTCGAGCGCATCGAGAAAGGAACCCATGGCTGAGTATTGCCAGGGAGCGATTACTGCATCTTCCGCTTGTTCATTTGGTAAGACGATGTTCGCGAGAACCTTTGTGGCAACTTCTTTCGATTCGACTCCCAAGGCAGTAACAACGAGATGCTGAACGAGTTCCGCCCAGGCGCCGGAAGTATCGGGATGCGCGAGGACATAGTCGAGCATCAACTCGGCATGGGGTAAAGCGGAGGAGAGAACGGCGGCTCGCATCCAATGGTCCTCGGCAGTGCTTACGCCCAGCTTGGCGAGGGCATCTGCTGCGAGCGGGTCGTTCCATTCTCCAAGAGAAAGGGCGATTTGTAGTTTGAGTTTGATTTCCGGATGTTCAATCAGACTGGTGACCTTCTCCCCCAGTGTTGGGTGATCGTTCATCAGGGGTTCACTTAGTTCCACAGCGGCGGAGAGAACGTGCCAGTCGGTGTCGTTAAAAGCACTGAGTAAAATCTCTTCGTTAAGTGCGTTGATACCAGCGAGTGTATGTAAAGCCTGTACTCGGCTGACGGGCAGGGGAGCATGCAGTGCGATCTGTTTGAGTGTTCGCAGCAGGTCCATATGTTTGGAAGAATCTTCACGGTTGACGAGCAATTGCTGGGAGAGATCGCGTACCGGTCCGTTGGTACTTTTGAGATGCTCTGCAAGTTCAACAGAATCGAGCATTTCCAGATTAGGAAGAGGCCCCTGCGGCCGGTTCCCTTTTTTATAAACACGGTAGATGCGACCTTTGTCTTCGCCTGCGCGGACGTTCAACATCTTCTGCCAATCGTCCGGAATCCATTGGGGGTGTTCGATCACTTGACGATACATGTCGGCAAACCAGATTGCCCCATCGGGGCCCGTGGTGATGCGGACAGGGCGTGACCAGACGTCGGTGGACGCAAGGAATTCACGGTCCTGTTCACCCGGTGCACGAACACCGTGAAAAGTGACACCGTTGTCATTGAGCACCGTGCGAAATACCAGGTTGTGAACGGGTTCACAAATGAGAGCACTATGTGCGAATTCGGGGCCGAGGGTGACATCGCGGAAGATCCCCTCACCACAAGCGGAGGTCACACGGTTCGCCGCGTAGAGGTCGTTAAACCGGTCGACCGTACGGCTGGCGGGATAAATGGGGGGAGCTACAGGCGGGTCGATCAGTTCTTCTCGTGGTGGAGGAGCAGGAAAAAATCGATTCCGACGAAGGTATCGGTCTGAAATGACATAGTGATAGATCGGTCTACTGTTATCACTACCAAACCAGTGTCCCCAGTCATCACGAACGCGTCCGTACTGGGTCCGTCCACTTTCGGTTTCGATTTCGCTGGTATCTGGTTTGATGCGTATGTCGAGGTTCGACATGTTGATTTTCTGGCCAGTGAGAACGGCGGTGATCTCTTCATTGGGGGCGCCGCTGCCGACATGAATCCAGTTATCGAGTCCCCAGGCAAAACCGTTGACACGGTGTTGCGGGTTCGACTCGACAAAGCCGGTGAAGAGAACTTGTTTGTGATCTGCTTTTCCATCGCCGTCGGTATCTTCAGCGTAGAAAATGTCCGGGGCACAACTGACGATGGCCCCTTTCCGCCAGGGCATGACGCCGGTGGGGTAGGAAAGACCATCCAGGAAGATTTGGGCGTCGTCCATTTTTCCGTCACCATTGGTGTCGGTGAGGATGCGGACCTGTCCGCCCGGAGTTCCGTCGTTATTTAATCCATTTGGGTAGTCGCTCATCTGGACAACCCACAGTCGGCCATCGGGGCCGAAATTGAAGTTCACCGGGTCGGCGATGAGCGGTTCCGAAGCGACAAGTTCGATCTCGTAGCCTTCGGGTAGCTTCCAGGTTTTTAAGGCTTCTTTGGGAGACTTGGCTCCTTCGGCCGGGTTGGATTTGATTTCCTTGACCCGTTTCAGGACGAGGTCTTCGGTGCCGCTGGCCCAAGGGCCGGGGTGGTTGTAGAAGACCTGAGAAAAGTCGACTTCGTACCCTCCCTGTTGAATCATCGATTCGGAGGGGACATAGCCAAAGACATCGTTGGCGTAAGCCGTAACCCAGGTGCGCTGGCTATCAGTCAACTCGTGTCGAATACGATGGGCGTAGGGAGAAACGACTTCGCCACCCAGAAAGACCATAGTCAGCTCATCACCGAAGGCCCAGGTCTGGATTGGCATTGGGTAGGTTTCGGGAAGACGACGTTTTCGCTCGTAGACTTCCACCATGTTCTCGGCATGCCGACGAACCTGAGGATTAGGGTCATTCAGGAGGTCGCGGAATTCCTGCACATCGCGACGATTGTATTCGAGTCCGGCGTAGCCAAATGAAGCTTCGGGAGCGGCTTGAATGGGTTCCAGCTTTGTACCCAGGATACGTTTCACTTCATCCGCGATGACACGCCCATTACTGACGGCTTGTTCGAATTCACCACGAGGTTCCGGGTTGGCGTCGGCGCCGCAACCAATGGTGCAGAGGGCGACTGCATCGGTGTATTCTTCTTCGAGAAACTTCTGAGCATAACCGGCCCAGTCGCCATTCACGAAATTATGTTTGGGAACGAGCGTGGTGCAATGACAGGCATAGTTGAAGACGATCCCGAGCAATTTGCCGTCGGCGGAGGTGACTCGAATGACAGGGAGAGTTTCGTCGATAATGCCTTCCGGATTGGGGCCCATACCGACACAGATGCCCCCTTTGATAATTCGTCGATTCATCGCGAGGCGAGAGGCTCCCTCGCCCCAACTGAGTTGAGCCGGCGCGAGTGATTTGATGGCTTCTCCGACGGAGTCGACCAGTTGGTCTTCGATGTACTGAGTGTATCGATCCATCGCGGCGACTTCCGCTTCGGACTGGGGAGCCGCAAACAGGTTTGGGATTCCTGCGGAGGTATGAGGCGCGGTGTGCGAGTGGGTGTTTGCCAAGGCAAAGCGTTCACGACTGATACCGAAGTCTTTTTCGAGTCGTTCGGCAATCTGTTTGGTAATGACGCCGGAAAGACCAATCCCTTCCACCGAACTGAGGATGTGAATAGGTTGGTTGCCCTGACGGATGGCCAATGTACGCACGTAGATTGGTTCTTCCACACGCTCAAAGGGTTCAGTGCGGTTACCATATCCAGAAAGGCGCACAGGTTCGGTGGGGGTGATATCGCGTTTGGCAAAGCTGGCCTGGAAATCTGCAGCAAACAGGGCAGAGGAGCAAACCGAAAGGAGTCCGGTTAATACCAGCACGCACAAAAGATGACTTCTACCGAATGGAAGCATTCTTATCCTCAATATTTATGTGGGGGATACTTTATGTATGGGCACCTTCACGAGGGAAACCGAGAAGGGAAGGATCAGAGGGGAGTCCAGACTGCACAAGGAAAGGTCGCGCAGTGAGGCCACTAATGTACTTATAACAAATCAGACTCTATTAGACTTGATCGTGCGAGGGAAATGCAACTGAGCCGTTATTCGGGAGGGGTTAAAGCTTGCCAGGTTTCACTGACCGGCAGAGGTGGCAGCCTTACCGTAAACGGGGTTTTTCCCTTGTCCGAGTACCGATTATAGACGGACCTTCAATACCGGCAATCAGCGATGTCGGGATCAAAGTGTGCTGGACAGCGGCGAAAGTATCCGATTTTCGATAAGGAATGCCTTCCTTTTGGGATGTTGTCGGCTGGGCCAGGAGACTTAGACAGGGCTGACAATCACGTAGATTAGACAGGCGTGCAGGAGTTCAACAGAAGACCCGATGCGATCGGGATCAGTTAACCCCATGATTTCTCGGCGATAGTCTAAGTCGGAGAGAAGTCAGAATCTGATACGTTGAAAGTTGGCAATGGATTTCCAATTCATAAAAACGACGGCCTGTCTGACTGGCCTTGGTCTCTGCAGTTCCCTGGTGGGCTGTCAGAGTACCGACAAACAGGATTACTATCAGCCTCACGGTCACCGTGGAGAAATGGTGCAGCAGGTACCGCAGGCGCATTCTGTACATTCTGCTCCCGGTTACTCACAGCAGGCACCGATGCATCCATCGCAGATGAATTCTCTGCCACAGAATGACGCGCGGCCGATGCAGTCGGGTCCGCTGTACACACCGAAACAGCAGCATCAACCACGATTGATTGCACCACCGGGACAAGGTGGTTCGTTGTCTCCTCCCATGGCACCTCCAGCGGTTCCTGGTGTCGCACCCTATGGGGCACCTAATGGCGGGGTTATTCCCGTTCCCGCACCTACCAGTTGGGTTCCAGCACCTCAGGGTGGGTACATGCCCGCCAGCTACTTACAGCCTCAACAGGTGAGTGGTCCCTGGGCTCCGCACGTTCAACAAAATCAGATGGGTCCCTTCGGGCTGATCACACCAGAAACACCCCGTACCTTCGCTCCCGTTCCGATGCACTCTGTTTCTCAAGCAGAACAGGTTAAGTACCTGCCTGTGCGGTTTGACTCTTCCAACGTGGTTCAGAATTCGGGTCAGGGTTTATTCGCACCAGGCTGGCAGGATCGTCAAACAGAATGGACGGGTAACCGTCTGCAGATGACGACACCATGGCAGATGCAACAGAATGTGGTTAACCCCGTGGTACTCAATCCCATTCTTCAGCCGCAGTCCGCAAACCGTTTTGTGACTCGTGAAGGTACCAGCGGACAGCAGTTCATGATTTCACCACCCAGCAGCACCTTGGTTGACGAATGGCCATTGAAGGTGGATGAAACTGAACTTGTAAACGTAGAAGAATTCGTACCGGATGAGAACGTAGTCGAAGCATTTGTGTCGGGAGATTTGCCCATCATCCAACCAGAAATTCGCCATCGTCTGCAAAACGCACAAGCTTATTCGGAATCAGCACGAAAAACGCCCGTCTCTCGTTCCGCTGAAGCGAAACAGGAGACTGCAGGTCCTATGTTACTTCGTTTTGAATAGTCTAATCTCGAAACCCCTGTTGATGAAACGGCCTTCAACGCTCCATGTGTTGATGGCCGTTTTCTATTGGGGTGAATTCGAAATTGATATCTATTATTTCGAATTCTATTTTCAGAGAAACTTTCAGAATTGATCCCAGATCAGGACTTCTTCGAGCGGAATTTTCCCACCACGAGGTTTCGGTTCGCCGTCTGCTTTCCCGACGGCGACAAACATGGCGACGAGGTGATCTTCTGGCAGCTTGATCAGCTGACCAACCTTTTCGAAGTCGAATCCATCCATTGGGCAGGAGTCGAGCCCCATTCCTTTTGCGGTCAGCATGATCGTCTGGGCGATTAATCCGCTGGACCGAATCGCTTCGTCGCGTTGCAACTGATCGCGTCCGTCGTAAAAGTTCCGGATCATGTTGGCCAAATTCTGTTGAGTCTTTTCATCAACATGACTCCAGTACCGTTCCGGCTCCTTCTTCCAGGCTTGCATGTCCGCGCAGAGCACAAACAGAACGGAAGATTGTGTCACTTGTGGCTGATTATTGGCGGCCTCGCTGATTTGCTGAAGCAGTTCTTTATCTTGTACAGCGACGATTCTGTAATGCTGGATGTTGAACGCAGAGGGAGCCAGTTTGGCAACCGAGATCAGTTGTTCGATATCTTGTCGGTTCAAGGAAAATTCTGGATCGAATGATTTAATGGCACGACGTGTCTGGATTGCTTCAATGACGTCCACAGGCTCAGATCCTCTCTGGAGTTTTACGGGTAAACAGTTTGGTTGACTGATGAAAAGAGACAGATCGCAGCGAAACTGCGAGGGAGAGGTAAGTTCGGCACGATTCGACGATACAGGGCCCGCCAACTAAACAACAGTTTTTGCAACAACGGAGACTTTGTTCAGTTTCTGAAGTCTTTATAGAAGCTATCCTAACGGAACACATTGTGCGAATGTACTGTGGGCGGAGACGTGAATCGCGCTCCCTACCGGATTCGGTAGGGAGTTGCATTTGCCTCTTTCCGTGGTTTCAATGAGAAGATCAAGAAATTTTGCGGGTCAATAGAATGCATTACACGCATCATTTTCGAAGGAGCTAGAAAGAACTCAAATTCTTGAGTGGAACAGAGTTGTGTTCTATCAACAGTGTCACAACTTGTGTTTTTCACGATCGTTAGAAAGTTGTTTATCGATAACCAGTTTCCGCTCGAGTAATAACTGATAGACACAAATGAATGAGTTCTTCGGGCTTGGCCTGTATTTATCCCCCCCCTCGTAAAGCTGAGTTCGATTGTAGAATCAACAGGATACTTCATGAATAATATGAACAAATTACACTCACCTGCCAGCAAATGGTTGCTGGGACTGACCCTGGTTTCTTTTATGAGCATTTCGGTAATGGCAGCAGAGCCAATCACGTTATCAGACGAGGTTTCCTCACAGGCTCTCGAAGTCCTTGAGTCTGGTCTCGGGGCCGAAGACTTCTGGCCTTCCATGCATGCTGCCGAAGCGTTGACGGGGGCAGGGCATCCGGAAGATGTGGTGACTGTCCTGACTCCGATGTTGGATAAAATCGACGATGATCAACAACGGTGCGGAGTGGCTCGCGAGTTAGTCCGCGCGGGCGAACGTCATCATCGCCATGTCCTCTTTTCAATACTGGGCAGTGACGACCCTTACGGTCACATTCATGCCTGCGAATCGATGTACAAAATCGGCGAAGTCCATTATGGAAACATGCTGCGAAAGGCACTCGCGAATGAAGAAAAACCAATTCAACAGATGATGGCGTCGGCGGCTCTAGCGAAAGCAGGACATCCACAAGCGATGGATCTGGTCCGTGCGAAGCTGAATGATCCAGACGTGAATATCTCTCGTATCTCTGCCTGGATACTGGCCCGTTTGGGAAATGAACAGGATATCGAACCTGTTCGTCAGGCAATGGCGAAGGCGACCAAACCGGAAGATCGTTGTTATTTCGAGCATGCCCTTGCGATGTTAGGTGATCCTGCCGGGAAGGAAGCGACGTTAAAGAACCTGGAGCATACTGACTCGTTTGTTCGTCGCTACGCTGCAGTCTTTGCTGGAGAAGCGGGCCTAGTCGAAGCCCAACCTCAGCTCGAAAAAATGCTGAAGGACGAAGACGTGGATGCCCGAATTCGTGCCGCTCAGGCATTGTTCGTACTTTCGAAACCGCATCAGGATATCCAGGAGATTATTGTCCGCGATGTCTTCGCAGCAGATGAAAAGCATCCTCGTTACAGCGAAGGATCTATTATTCAGCTCGATAACGGAAACCTGTTGTTTGCAAATACAGAATTCGCCGAGTCGACATCCGATTTTGCCGAAGCTCAAATCGTGGCAATGGAATCTGCGGATGAAGGCCGAACATGGACTGACAGACGTGTTCTTCAGGAAAACATTGGTGGGAAAAATGTGATGTCCGCAACATTGCGGCGGCTGACGCATGTGCAAAAAGAACCGGCTGCGATCGGGCTCTTTTATCTGGTCAAGAATGATTATAATGACCTGAAAGTGCACCTGCGGACTTCGACAGACGAAGGCAAAACTTTCGGGGAACCGACTGTGGTTACCGACGAACAGAAGTATCACGTCCTCAATAATGACCGCGTTACCTTACTGTCCACTGGCCGTCTGATCGTTCCTGTTGCAGTGAGTGCTGATGTTAAACAGGAAAACCACTTTGTCTGTTACTGTTATTACTCCGACGATGCCGGAAAAACCTGGGTAAAAGGAGAAGGGACCGTCGATGCTCCTCAGCGAGGGGCAATGGAACCGGAGGTCGTTGAACTCCGTGGAGGCCGTCTGGCGATGTTAATGCGGAACCAACTCGGTTTCATCGGTATCAGCTATTCAGAAGATAATGGAGTGACCTGGAGCGAGCACGAGAGCTGGAACGTCACTGCTCCTGAAGCACCCGCGACGATCCGCCGTATTCCGGCTACAGGTGATCTGGTGTTGATCTGGAATAACAACTTCGAAGAAGGGGCCGGTCACAACGGCAAACGGACTCCTTTAACAGCGGCGATTTCCAACGATGAAGGGAAGACCTGGAAGCACGTTAAGAATCTCGAAACCTCTACCGAGCATACTTATTCCTACCCGAGCCTGATCTTCACGCAAGGACGAGCTGTGATGAGCTACTATGTGCACGACGAATCGACCAAGCTGTATTCCACCCGATTCCGTTCGGTACCGGTAAGCTGGTTTTATGAAGACGAGAAATAATGAGCCTGTGACAGACCTTGGGTCTGTCGGCTATTAAGAATCTGAACCGGCCTTTTTCCAATACGGGGGAAGGTCGGTTTTTGTTTGCTGGAGGATTTCGAGGATCGCCTGGCGTTGATCCGAATCGAGATGTGCGTAATCGTCGTCCTTATTGCGTTCCGTGAGAATGTCCCAAAGCTGTTGGTAGGCTGATTCTTTTACAGGTGCGGGTAGTTTGTCGAATGCGTCTGAATAGATCAGGTAGCTACAGGGATACTTGAGTATTCGGTTTTGCAAGTCGAGCTGGCGAAGTGATCGGCCTTCTGAATCGAAGGGACCTTGAGCGACGAATTCCTTCGCGAAGTCCGATGTCCCCATAATTGGGGATGTGAACGGGGCACTCCCTTTGAAGAGGAGAGCCTGCACCAATCGCCGGGCGGCGTTATCGATACGGCGTTGGATTGATTCGCTCCGTTCGTATTCTTCGATAGGGGCGTTGTCGGCGGCATCGCCCGATTCGTTCACACTGCTTTGGGCGAGCATTGATTTAATGAGCGTTTCATCATGCAACGCTAACTGGCCATAGTAGTTGGCCTGGGTAAGTGCGTTGTGCATTTGAGTTTGATGTTCGAGAACAAGTAACGCGACGATATCGCTATGTGGTGACGGATAACGTTCGGTATTGAGGAAGGGGGAGAGGTCCTTAATATTTGAACCGGTGGCGGCATCGAATTCTGTGTCGTCATCATTGACGGTCTCGACGAAATTATTGCCCAGATGTTTGGCCGTACCGTGAGTGCCGGTGACGAACCAGCCGCCCCAGCGATCGTCGAAGGGGGTTTGATCGTCGACGAGATGAGTGCCCATACCGAAATTGACTCGTCCCGTCTTTGTGGCAAAGACAGAACGGACGAGGTGCCCGGGAACATCGCGCGTATGCGATGTTGAATGGCATTGCAAACACTCGTGCGTCTTGCGTTCTAAGATCGGGGCGTCGGCTTCGCGTTGATCGAGCGTGTAAAAAATGCCACCCAGTTTCGGGTCGACGGTCGAGATCTCGAGAACCTTGGCGTGAGGAATCCAACCGACGTAGGTGTCGTCGTTGAAATAGATCGCCCGTGGAGACTCGGGACTGATGAAGCGTTGCTGCAAGCTGGTCTTGGAGAAGACCAGCCCTTGAGAGCTAACGGGTATCTCTAACGCCTCTAACAACGCAGGGAGATATCCCTGTTGTGGGTCGTATTTGAGCTGCCGCTGACCTGCATCCAGCTCAGCCTGTATCCGGGCCACAGGATCATTCGGGGTGCTTGTAAGATAGTTGATCGGATCGCGATCAAACAAATCCGCCGCCTGAAGCGAGGAATGGAATACAAAACCAGTACACAGTGTTAGACCAGTACACAGTAATAGGAAAATTCTGGAGCGCGACACGCAGAACCTTCTCCCAACAAAGGTTTAAATTGGATTAGTAAATCCAGAATAGTCTTACGCTGGGGTAGGATCAAGCCTGATTTGGGCAGATCGTCGGTCTGCCCGGTCACCAACAGTTACAGTGTCTGTTAATGATTGTCAGGGGGCCGGCGATTCGGCCGGTGCTTCTTTAGCCGGAATTTCTTTTGCGAGAGGCTCCTCTGGGGGAGTTTCGGGTGAAGCCGTTTCGGGCGCTGGATCTTCTGCAGCGGGTTCCGGCTCTGCGGGCGATTCTTCAGCAGCCGGTTTTTCTGGAGATTCCGCAGGCTTATCGGCCTTGGCTTCTACTGCTTCGGGTATGTCGGCTTTTTCTTTCGCTGGAGTTTCCTCTGGCTTTTCAGGTGTAGACTGAGACTCTTCCGGTTTAGCAGGTTCCGCTTCCGGTTTAGTTTCCGGTTTTACTTCTTCTTCAGATGCTGCGGGTTCAGTTTCTTTCTCTTCGACCTTAGGAGCGTTAGTGATCTCGTCCATGATTCCGTAGTTGAGAGCACCAGTGACGGGAACTTTTTCAACCTGCAGAATTTCGTTGGTTTCTTCGTTCTGGATGAAACCGACCAGGTACATCTTCTTCATCTGCAGTGGTTTTTCTTCGAATCGGTAGTTGGCCTGGTCTTCAAATGCTTCGATATAATCTAGAAGTTCTCGTTTGATACCTTCCAGGTCAATTTCTTGATCAAAGGTAAACCCTTCGTTTGAGGCTTCGATACCTGCGGGGCCGCCGGGCATAAAGCGTACGACCATCTCGTAACTTCTCAAACCGTTGGTCGAAACGTAGTCGACATGTTCTTCCGCAAGAGCGAGTTTCAAACGCATTTTGGTGAGAGGAGGAACGAGACCTTCCGTTGTCGCCTGCACATGCAGCTGTTTGTTTTTAGCATGAGCGCTGAGATTGATTTTTACGCGGGAGGAGTGGTTGCGCAATGGCTCCACTTCCTCCATGAAGAGCTCTTCCCAGAGAGGAAGGGTGTCAATAAAGCCACCTCGCAAAGGGAGTAGCTTCCCATTCAACGTTACCATTGGAGAAGCGACCCGCTTGTCTTCCGTGATCCGGGCAAGACTTTCATGGCGGGCCATCGACATTGGATTTGCCATCGGATCAGGTCCGCCAGCGTGATTATGGTAGATCAACATGATGAACTCATCGTCATCTAATGCATTGTCTGCCGCCGTCAGTGCCAGGTCGGGAACGACGCAAGGTTGACAGGGGGCGCTGGTGAAGAATTCACAGAGAACTTTCCGGCGGATTCCCTCGACCTCGGTCTTTTCTGCTGGTTCGATGCTGTGAACAGTAACCAGATTTTTGAGAATCTCGTCCTGATATTCGTCGATACCGACAAGATCGCCATTTTTCTTTTCCCACAGTTCCTTAAAGGTCACACTGGGAGGTGGGTTCTCTATTTGTTGCATCTTCCAGCGACGCAGAAGTTTTTCTTCCAGGAATGGGATGGTTGCCAATTCCCCAAAATATTGGATCGCCTGGTCTTGCTGATCCTGCTTGACAGCCTCATTTGCCAGGGCCAGAAGAATTCGTTCTTCGAACGGGCTTTCTTTTTGAAGACTTTCAAGCTGAGTCAGATTTTCGGGCGTGGAGCTTTCCTCAAGAGCAAGGATCGCTCGATCGATGTTAATGGCTTTGTTTGAGTTTTCGAGCATCGAGCTCATCATTTCCCGCTCTTCATCGGTCATCTCCGTTTCGAGTTTCTTCAGATAAGTTTCGACCAGATCGGGGTGTTTATGAGTTTCAAGCAAATTCAAGATGACACTCTGCAATGAATTGATCATCATTCGATCTCCATACAGGCTGGAGACCTCGATACATTTCGCTGCAGCGGCTTTAAGATAATCTCTATCAAAATCTTTGACGGGAGCCAGGCTGAATATCGTAGAAAATGCTCGTAGCGAGTATGGATTTTCGGGATGTTTTTCGGCGAATTCCAACAGAGCATTTTGAGGAGAGTCCGATTGGAGAGCTTTTAGATATTCCGGTGTGTCTGGCGTCTCGCGGTGGCGTTCTTCCTGCTTTGTGGAGAGGGAAGTTTCCTGGGTAGCGACCATACGCAGAGGGAGGATCATACGATTACCCCCGAACAGACTCCCTAAAATCAGACCATCTTGCAGCTTGCCCTCGCAGGGAAGAATTTTGTCACCTTGATGCAGTGCGAAAAGGATCGTGTCGTCTTCGACTTTGAGATCTTTCAGCTCAGGAATTTCAAGTCCTTCCGGGAGGTTGCTGGTTTCAGCGACTTTCCCCTGGTAGTTTCCTGCAGCGTCTTTCGTGATTTCGACGAGCGCGAAGTCGAAGTCGACCATGAATTGCTGTTTCGGAGCGGGTGTAGTCGACGTCAGTATCCAGGTACCTTCGAAGGAAGTGCGAGAACGATCGATGTTATCATAAGAACTGTTCATTGCTGTTGCATTTGCGTTGCTCTCATCGAACGGATTCTTAATCTCGTCTGGTGTATCGGATGAATTTAGATCCGTGACTCCGGGATCGCCGCAACCGGAGAGAAGCAATAGCAGGGAACAATATGAGAGCAACAGAACTCGATGCATTTCGAGAGCCTTTTTCTAAGCGAACGGGTGTCGAATATTCGACCTAATTAATGACTGAATAAGAAGATAGGTTTCGGAAGAATCACAGAAACTAAAGAGCTGAGTCTGTTTTCTACTCCACGCGGTGACGAGAGACAACCCACAATCAAGCGTGAATACGCTCTGGAAGGGTCAGATGACAGGAGCCGTTCGTGCACAGGTACGAGATGTAGCCTGTTTCTCTTACGAGATTTGAAAGAAAATTGTTTGAAATCGTTCGATTGAGGCCCCGGTACTGTTCCTGTGAATAGTGGGGCCCTGTCGGCGGTATTACTCTGACGGGACGTTTGTGTCTTTTGTTGGGGAGGAGGAAAAATGGTCATTACCAAACTGAATCATATGGGTGAGACCGGAACGGACCACGGAAAAGCTGTGCCCGCCCTTAAGTACCTTGTACTGATGAGGAATTTGCAGTTCCTGGAGTTTTTGAGAGAAGTTCTCATTCATTGTGCGATCAAAAGCTTCATCGGCGGTCAGTAGAAGAATAGACTTTTGTTTCAGCCGATCCGCCTTGAACAGCGAGTTCCATTTCAGCCAGTCCTGACGATCCTCTCCGAATCGCTGCAGTGGCACTACGTAACTTTGTTCTGGTGGCAACCCTTCCCTGGGGAAGTCGAGAAGTCCAATGAGAGTGACAATGGCTGAGAAATCGTCCGGATGTTCGACCATGTAGTGCATGGCACCGTACCCACCCATCGACCAGCCGCAAAGGGCACGGTCTTTCGGTTCGGGGCTAAGCTCATAGTGACGGTCCGCCAGATCAATCAGTTCAGTCAGATAGGATTCGTAACGGTCTCGTTTACGGATTGGGGAATCGATATACCAGCCATCGTCGCCGTCCGGAAGAATGATGACGAACTCCGCCTGCAGCAATGAACTACGTGCTTCGGCATCGTCAATCAGCGAGCGTTCATGTCTTCCGCGACCGTGCAACAGATAGAGAACTGGCCAGTTCTTTCGTGTTGTCTCACCATGAATGGGCTCAGGTGGTGAATAACCCTTGGGGAGCACTACTGAAAACCGTTTTTCCTGTTCAAGCTGCTGGCTATACCAGGTAACCGATTCGATTCGAGGTTGGATCGTCTCCGTTTTTATAATACGAGATCGATGATCGTCGGCCAGAGTGGAAAGCGAACTTGAGCACAACGCTATTAGTGCGAAGAGCCCTGTTCTTAAGAAGCATCGATTCAAAAGTCGCATCATTTCCTCGCGAAATTCTGGTTACATACCGAGGTCGCGACGGATATCGGAGACCTGTTGAGTCAGGTCGTCAAGTTGTGTTTGTAGTTCCTGTAGATCCTGCTTCAGTTGATTGTTTTCCTGACGGAGTTCCTGCACATCCTGCTCTAATTGTTTGTGTTGGTCAGACAGGGCGGGGGTGGATTCTTCAGGAGCGGAATATACGGCCAGTTCCGAGATCGATTCGCCCGTGGAAGAAGCAGGGTTAGAGGAACCTTCCGCCGAGTGTGCTGTAGTTCCGGCAGACGGGGAAGTTTTGCCTGCACCTGATGCTCTTACTTCGAGGTCTTTGTTTTCCTGCGGTTCATAGAAAGTATGATCGACTTCGGTTCCGCGGCGTTCGAGATCTGCGGTCGCTTGCAGGTACCCTTGGTTTAGCAATGAATCCAGTTCGTTACGCAGTTCCGTGAGCGATTCTATCGGAACCATACGACTGGCACGGGCGCGTAATTCTCCAAGGGTCTGGCGTCCGCGCAACATGAGTTCGGTCAGGATAGCCAGTTGGGGTTCTGTGAAGGTGAACTTCTTTCTGACGTAGTGACGAAACCGTTCGGTGCGTCCTGATTCCGTATGAACCACGGCCGCCAGTCCGAGTGCTCTCAGTTCTTCAATCGTATCGTAGACTCCCCCTTCTTCGTAGCTGGATAGTGGACTCCGGTTGCTCTTCTGATTGCAACCGGTCGTCAGCCCTTTCAGCGTCAGAGGATAAGCCTCTGGGGTGGTGAAGGCTTTTTCCAGAAGGACCCCTAATACACGTCGTTGCGATTTGGTTAACTGGCGAACCGGTCCGGTGTCAGTTTCCGTTGTCATGAGCGATAACTTTAATCGAGTGGATGGATGCAGAGTGAAACAGACGGAGATTGCAGACGAAGATTATAGTCCACTTTTCAGAATATGCGATATCGCCAGCGTGGAGCCCTCGGCGACTTTGTGCAGGAAGTCGCGATCGAGTGTTTCAGGGGTATCAGTCGCAAGGTGGTAATAAGGGTTCCGCAGAAAACTGGTATCAGTGATCATCAGTGCGGCGAATCCTTCATCCCAGAAGGGGCTGTGGTCGCTCAGGCGGCTGGCTTGGAGATCGTTTCCGTTGTTAGGAACCTGAAGCGACTGTATCGGGAGGCCTTCGACTTGTTCCATGCCCTGACGCCAGTTGGAAATGAGCGAGGTTGAAACCTGGTTGCCGATGATCGCGATAAAATCACCCGTATCAGGATAGAGTCCGATAAGTGGCTCCGGTAATTTTTGACTACCCGGTTTGGGATCGCAGTAACCGAGCATTTCCAGGGAGATCATCCCTGCCAGATTTCGGTTAGTCTGTCTGGCTATGGCTGCGTGCCAGGCGCCGCCCAACATGCCATTTTCTTCCAGATCAAAGGCGACCAGTTCCAAGTCGCAGGCGAGTTTTTGATCGGCAATGAGCTGGGGGATCACCCGTGCGATTTCGAGTAACGTGACGACGGCACTGGCATTGTCATCCGCACCGGGGGTCTCTTCTCGTGAGTCGAGATGGGCACCGACGACGAGTGTGGGAAAGTTTTTCTGATCGCTCGCAGCCGATTGCAGTGCGGGGTGACGTGCTACGATGTTGATGCCATTCAACGATTCGAGCATCGAATTCTGTGCTTCAAACGGTTGGCGTTCGCAGTTCCAACCGGCGGCGATTAATTGGTTTTCAACATACTGACGGGCGGTTTCAAGTTCGCCGCTCATCGCTGGACGAGGTGTACGGCAAAGTTGATCAAGATGTTCGAAGAGCAACGTGGCATCCGTCAGCATGCTTGGTCCTTGTAACTAAAGGCAAATGAAAACAGAGAATGTCAGTAGAAATGAAGATGTTTGCTGACAGGCATCAGGAAATTATTAACGACCGTGTAGTTACAACGGATGGGTGGTTCAGTGAGAAGGGAACGAACCCGGGGGGCGTGATTGTAGTGCGCTGAGTAGATGATGGGCAGGGCGGGAGGTGAAAAAATACCATGTCGAGTCGAAGAAGATTCGAACGGCTCTTAGAGCCCAGGTGAATCTCAGAAGAGGTGGTAATGGAAGTGAATCGGCTCAACCCTGTTTTTCAGTGGTGCCGACGGTTTCAATCATGTATTGAAAATCGGGATCGTCTCGTAGGGGGTCGAAATCGGTTTCGTCGGCCACCAATGAAATTAATGAGCGATCCTGCCGAAAAGCGCGACCCAGCCAGGATAGCGCCTGCGACTTGTCCTGATCAAGGGAGAAATAACAAGCCAGGTTGAATTGAATTAGCGCGTTGTCCGGTTCGACTTCGAGAGCTCGTTTCATCATCTGGATGGATCGGTGAAGCTGGCCGGTTCGTTTGTAACACCAGGCCATGCCCATAAGAACGATGAGGTTCTCCGGTTCACCACAGTGTGATTTGTGATAGGAGAGTAGTGCGGCTTCGAATTCCTCTCGTTGACGAAAGGCTTCTCCTCGCAGAATGTGATATCGACAACGGAACTCGTCAGTTGTTTTGATTTGATCGAGTTCGCGGAGCGCCTGCTCGGGCAGGTCCAGTTCCAGATAGCCTTCTGCGGCTTTGAGAATTCGGCGTTGATGTCTACTGTCGTCCATGTCATTCGATCCAGAAGCCGATGGCGTAGCGAGTTTCAGGAGGGCATATTGACTAGAAAAGGAGATTCTAGTGATCCCGGACTTCTTCTCCCGGAAATTGATCGGCTGAAAAATTAACCGTGGATTTCCGTCATGGAATACGGAATGCAGCGATGCTCGGAGCAGGGTGTCTCTGCTGGCGACGGGAGCCGACGATTCACTTCCAATTATTAACATAAACCAGAAACTCTGAAAGATTCAAATTCACAAATCTGGAAAGTTCTCTGCAGAACACGGAAGTTAATTGGTGATCCTGCGGAATCGAAGTCACGAACAGAAGGTTTCTAAGCAGCAGTGGAGGCAACAAAAACCTCATCTCGGAAATCCGAGATGAGGTGTCAGGGAGATTGTAATATTTGATCGAAATGCGATTAGATTAGCAAGTCGGCAAAGGAATCTTCAAATACAGAGTCTGTTACGGAAAGTTCCGTCAGTGCAAGACCGGTAAACTGACTGCGGGCATTATGAGTGGCCACGCCGACTGTACCTTCCGACTGGCTGTCGTCAAATGTGTAAGACAGTTTCTCGTTGCCATTGGCTAGGAGAGTGACAGTGCTACCGACGACTTTCACTTCCAGTTGAAGAGGTGTTGCCGGGTTGATACCGAGGTCGGTAAGGCTGGCCAGTTCCTGATAGACGCCGTTGATGTACTGTCCAATAATCCACTTCTTACTGTTAAGGTCGACCCCTGCCAGACTGAATTGATCTGCAGAGAGCACATTGAAAGCCAGGAAACCGTTCCGGTCTTCTCCAGATACATTAATGGATGTAACGTCTGCACTGTAACGGAAATTCGATGAAGTGGGAGTCAGGTTGACCGCGGTTTGTTCAACCGTGTTGGACTCCGTCGAGTCGGATGAGAACATCTGAGCGAGAAGAGCACCCTGAGGAGATGGGGCGGGAACGTTACCCAGTTTGATGTCTTCAAAACGGCTTTCGCCATTTAGAACAAATAGCCCCGCCAGGCCTTCATTGACTGGCTGGCTAAAGGTGTGTTGACCGACCTGAGATCCATTTCTGGAAAGGGTGACAGTGTCACCATCGATTTCAAGGTTAACGTCGAAGGCTTGTCCTACACCAATGGGCTCAGTGACGACCGAGTGGTAATGCCACCCTTGGTGGTACTCACCGATGACCCAGCGATTCTGGCCAACAGCCATTCCCGCGAACTTGAAGTTTGTAGGAGAAACATAATCAAAGACGATGTAGGCATTGGTTGCTGTGCCCGGTCCCTGGAATGTCGAGATCATACGAGTGCTGATGTCGTAACTGGAGGGCAGTGTGTTTGCCGTGTTGAACAGCGTGATGCCCCGTGGATTCGCGATGCCCGTGGAGTTTCCAATCGCAAAGTCTTCCTGGACGTTCCAGTTCCCATTAATGTCGTACATCGTTCCTTCGAGGTCGTCGCCGTTATCTACCGAGAATGGGAATGCAGTTTTGGGCGTTCCGTCAAGGATGGTCGTCAGGGCGAAGTTATCAAAGTGAACAGTAGAGTTGAATGCACCCAGTCCGAGTGGATTGTCGTTAATGGGGCCACCGAAATCGTGGGTGATCTTGGTGAGTCCATCCACTGACATCGTTAACTTTGAGCCTTCGAACCACAGCTCCATGTCGTACGCAGTGTTGTTGTTGATGTTCTCGGAAGCTTCTCCAAAGACTCGGAACTGATTGTTTTCGTACTGTCCCACAACCAATCTGTTCTGACCGGCCCAGGTACCTGCAAATTTGTATTTCGTCGGGGACTCATAATCGAAGATGACGAAACTGTTCGAGGCTTGTCCCGCTTGTGGCTGAATTTCAAATTGAGTTTTCAGGACAAAGTCATTCGGAAGGGGACCGTTTGTGTCAAGCAAACTGATCCCCGTTTTGTACCAGGAGGAGGCTTGACTACTGACGGTTAACTTCTGGTTACTGGCGGTCCAGTTGCCAGTGACCGGGATGAAGTCGTCGGCTGAGTTCGTATTGAAGTTTTCAAAGTAAGGAAACGAAGCACGACTTTCCTGGACGACGTATCCGTTCAAGGGATCGGCTGTATCGGAGGCCCAAATGCCGTTCGGATTGCTGGGGGTGACTTCATTACTGAGTTCACCACTTGCTTCCAGCGAGAAGGAGAGGTCAAGAATACTACCGATGCCGATGATCGGGACACCGTTTTCGTCTTTCATGAACCCTTTCAGCGGAGCAATCATTTCCAGTGAATGACCATCGGCTGAGATAGCAGATTCGATGATGCCGAGCACGATAGGCCCTTTATCAAGGACTAATGTGATTTCATCATCGTCTTCAGTGGCCGGATTGTTTTCCTGGTAAACCCACTGAGAGTAATAGTCGTAACTACCCGGGAGAATGTCGACGAACCCCGGTTTGTAAGGTCCATCGAAGCCAGGAACATAGTCGCCCTGTGTCTGATCAAGGAAGGCTTGATAAAGTTCCGCCGGGCTTTGGGCCCCGTGGTTCAAGTAGTGACCAGTATTGAATTCACCATCATAGTATTCAACTTCGGCGTTCATGTCATAACCGGGTGTGGTGGGATAGTATCCACCATCATCCAGCCAGTAACCAGTGGCGTCGTCGTTGTCGACGTCAATAGTTACAATGACATAGAACCGACCTGCACGGTCACCGTTTGCCGTGCTTGTGGTGGCGCCGATCTGTCCGCGTGAACGGAAGTAGAAGTACAAGTTATCGGAGTCATTCGTGACCCGATATTCGAGCAGGTCTGCATCAGGGTGGTCCACATACAATGGGTTTCCATCCCGGCCTTCGGTGTCGGTATCGTGCTGATCATCTGCGGGGTCGAAGTAAGCGTCGATGTAGGGGCTGTCCCAATCACTCATGTCACCGTCGATGACGATATTGGGGGCACCCTGAAAGATGACGTTGACTGAGATCGTTGCGGTGTCTGTTTCTCCCGTTCCGTCAGTGATCGTATATTTGAAGGTATCGATACCGCTGAAGGTCGGTCGTGGAGTGTAAGTGACTTGCCCATTTTTCAACTCGACTGTACCACCCTGGTCAGTGATGTGTTGCACACTGACGACTGAAACAGATTCAAAAACATCCGGTCCGGTAGTATCGTTGTCGAGCGGAGTAAACGGGTTGCCAAACGTGTTTGAATAGACTTCGTAATTGTCATCGACGGCATCCGGGGCGTCATTGGTCGGATGAACGTAGATGTTGAAACTACGTGTTTCCAGCTCAACTCCATCGATCATCTCGGTGACGGAGACAACAGCCACTCCCCACTGGTCTTGAGCGGTAGCGAAGGTTAACTCGCCCGTTTCGAAGTCGATATTGGGTTGTTCGGAGAAGAGGAGGTCATTGTTATTCGAGATAACGAATTCGCGATTGTTAGGACTTCCTTCCATGATCATGAAATTGTTCACGGAATGGAAACCAGAGTCTTCATCGACAATGGGAGTGTCACCAAAGGCGTATCCAGATTGCGGGAGCAGAGTTTCGGTAAGGAGATAACCATTGATGGGGTCACCCGTATCGGAGCCCCAATCCTGGGAGGGAGCGAGCTCACCACTTGCTTCCAGCGAGAAGGAGATGTCGAGGACACTTCCCATTTTGACGATTGGGTTTCCCTGGGCGTCTTTCAGGAAGCCTCGTAAAGGCGCGACCATTTCGATTTCGTGGAAGTCGTCCGAGCGGGCGCTGGTGACATTCCCTCGAATAATCGGGCCACGGTCTACGACGAAGGTGATTTCATCGTCGAATTCATTCTCGGTACCTTTGTCGTCATACACCCACTGGGTGTAGTAGTCATAAGAGCCGGGAAGAATATCGATGTAACCAGGGCTGTAAGGCCCGTCGTACCCCACCCGATATTCGCCGTTAGTCTGTTCGCGGAAAGCTTCGAGAAGTGATGGGTCGTCAATAGCACCATGGTTGATATAGTGGCCCGTGTTGAATTCTCCGTTGAAGTATTCAACTTCGGCGTTCATGTCGTAACCGGGAGTGGTGGGATAGTATCCCCCCAGATCAAGCCAGTAGCCAGTGTCATCATCGTCGTCGACATCGATGGTGGTAATGACGTAATATCGTCCGGAGCGCAGACCAAGTTCCTGGTTCTCGACCTGAGTTTCACCGATTTCGCCAGCAGCTCGGAAGTAAAAGTACAAATTCTCATTGTCGTGAGTGACTTTGTATTCGAGAAGGTCGACATCGGGATGTTCGCGATAAGCGGGTGTGCCATCTCGACCGGTGGAATCCGTGTCGTGGACATCGTCCGCCGCATCATAGTAAGAAGGAATGTCGGCCCAGTCGGAGAAGTCGCCATCGATATTAACTTTGGCCGGTAACTGATACTTGTTATCAACGATGGTGAAGGAGTCAATGATTTCACCATCATCAGCGGCGACATATTTTACGACCAGTTCATCCTCGCGAACTTCAATCAGCGAGAAACCATACTCGGCAGAACGGGCTGTTGAACTGGAGTAGCCCACGGCCATGTAGTCCTGATTGGAAAAGCTACCTCCATCGAGAGGCATGCCGCCGACTCCGGTGGTGACCTGAATCAGGCCGGCACCTTTATCGTAGGTCTGATCACCATCATCAACGAATAAAGCAGTTCCATCAGCGTCTCCCGTGAGTGGTTTCGTCCAGGAGTAGGTAGAGGATTCACCCGTCAGGAACAGGTCAACTCCTGCGGCGTGTAATCGTTCGACGACGTCTTGATAGTAGTCATCGTCGGGGCCCTGCTCGAAACCGCCCGGACTGGCGATGGGGAAGTTGGTGAAGACAATCTTCCACTGCGC
Organism: Polystyrenella longa; assembly: GCF_007750395.1. Taxonomy (GTDB): domain Bacteria; phylum Planctomycetota; class Planctomycetia; order Planctomycetales; family Planctomycetaceae; genus Polystyrenella; species Polystyrenella longa. The sequence goes on from NZ_CP036281.1 coordinate 856,321, forward strand.
AGTGCTGGCACGCATGTCTTTTTCCAGCCAGTCGAGAACTTCGTCGAGTTGGGCTTCGTTATTCCAGACGTTGCTGTTAAAGGTCGCGAAGTGGGTGTCCCCGTAATCATACGAATAATTTCGTTCTGCCTGTTCTCCCAGTGGGTTGTAGAAGGGAGAGGTGACGCCTTCCTGAGGAACGGGGGAAGAAAAGTATAAGCTTGCAGCCGGGCTGTTCACATCGCTGGAGCCGTAAGCGGCGTACTCGATATGAGAGGCAGTCCAAGCGGCTGTTTCAGGGTTAATAAACTGTTCAAATCGACCGTTGGCGTCCTGATAGCTGCTGGAGGGGTTTAAGTTATTACCCACCAGTAGTGAGAAAGCAGCGTTGGTTTGTCCGACTTGACTCATTACTTGGCGAGTCGCTTGTAATGCTTCCGGAGCGGATACCGGGTTACCGGACGAGTTCCCTACTGCAGCGAAGGAAAATTCGGACGTATCGCCTTTGGCTAGGCGCGTGCGGAATGTGTTATGCCATTCTTCGACGATTTCCCCAGAGTCGAGATGTTGACGCACTCGATATTCATACTCGGTATTGAATTCGAGGTTTGGAAACTCCGCGTTGTGGACGTCAATGCCTGATTGTCCGGCCTGAGTCGTGTTCCATGAAGTTACTTCAGTCCAGGAAGATGCTCCAGTTTTTCGGTATTCGATCGTGAAGCTGTCGTTGGTGCCGATGTTGCCAGTACGTTCCGTCTGCATCATGACCTGTACTTGATCGACGTTACTGCCGTCAAATCCAAAACCGACCAGAGGGGTATCACCCAGTTGCAATCGAGGGGATTGTGTTACAAGAAATTCTTTTTCTTCGTAGTTTGCATCAACGATGTAATCGATGTGCAGGACAGGAGCCCCGCTGCCAGCGTCGAACGAGCGAGCGACACGCGAGCCGGAGCCGTCCATCATGAATGTCATGGGGCTGTCGGAAGTCCAACCTGACTGGCTCACGAGTTCCTGAATAATGGGAGTCAGGTCGGGAGTAGCTTGGGCTCCGGTTTGTTCTCCACTGAAGAACCAGGAGCCGGGAGTCCACTCAATATTTGTAGTGGTGCGGTCTCGCACTGAAATGTTGTTTGAATTCCCTCCGAAGCTATCCGATTCAGCGGAGAGTTCGCCATAAATATTGATACTCGCAGCATCGGAAGAGGCTTCGTCGGCGGTGAACTGGATGTAAGCTCGCCGAATGATGGCATCGTCGGGAACCTGAATGTTCGAAAATCGCAAACCAACCAATTGACTTCTGCGACCTTCCTGGACGATGTCGAGGTCGGTGTCGTACCGGGAAACTGTTCCGGACTCTTTCTCCTCAGCGTCGTCGGTGGCGCTATTGATGGGTTGTTCTACGCTCACCAATACCCCGTTAAGCAGGCATTTGTCTTCGAAGCGTTCGACTTCGCTCGAAATGTCGAACGTGGTGGAACGCAGACGGTGGCTTCGTCTGGTGGATGCAGCTGAACAGGAAAATCGGGTCTGAAATTTCTGGAGCCAGTTCGTCAACATCATCGGGGATTGTCCTTGTTCGGCGGCGTTGAGCGGCTGTCTGTAAGAGAGCATCTGTCGCCGGAGTCAATTTTCGGGGATGAAAGCCTGATGTCGGGGTGGAATGAAGAGGGAAGGCCGAAAAGCAGGAAACGATCATCAAAGTGAGGATTAACCAGGAGATAAAATTGCATTTAAGAAACGCCGTAACCGAATTGTCCGGGTTGGCAGCGAATGAATATCGAGGGGACCGATACGCATTCGGCGCGCAACCTGAAACGATTCGAGACACCTGCGGGCCCTCCTGGCTCCAAAGATGGTACTGTCATTGAATATTTTTCCGGCAGCGGCTCCACTCAGGGGAAGAAGGGGGAACACCACTGGGATTTGAGGTCAGGAGAAAATGGTTCAATGTCAGAAAGTGAGGAATAGTCACTTTGCGGGATTGAGGCGTAATACGCTTGTTTCGCAGGGCGTGACGATTCTGTCGTTAATGATGCTACGCGACGATGTGTGGATCTACAAGCACTTGTTTGAAAATATTACACGATTCAACAAAACTGTAATTGATCCCCCAAACGCGGGTCTGCAGCCGGGAGAGACTTGAAATCGCTTTTCTGTAAGCTATTTAGGTAGAAGAGCTTAGAGCTAATTTTGGAATGACGGTCCCGAAATGTTTTTCGGTTGGCCAAAAAGCTGCAGGGATTCACCTGCTAATGGATAACCGTTGGCTATATAAGCAGACCGACGGTGATTGCCCGGTAAGGAAATTAATCGTTTGCGGACTTGGAGCGGACAAATAGGCGTAACCTATTTGCTATCAGGAAGTTGTTTTTGGGTGGATTGCGTGGAATGTGCAAGCTGAGCCGCTATGCGCGAGGTGGCTATCAGAAAGCACTCAGACGAACTGAGAGGAGTTCATGTTTTATTCTTACGCAGCGAGTTCGGAATCGTCGTTCAGCTGAGAAGTACGTTGCTGGTGCTTCGAATCGGCGATTGAGAAGGATTCTTTCCCTTCGATAATCGACTCGGCGTCGAAGCGTTTTCCGAAATAAAGCTGTTTGGCTTTGGGGTCGCTTAGAACTGTCTCAGCATCACCACTGACGATCACTTCGCCGGCACAGACGATATAGCTACGATCCGTGATGGTGAGCGTTTCCCGCTCGCGGTGGTCGGTCAGCAGAATGGAAATACCACTATCTCGCAGGTCGGAGATGATGTCCTGGATGCTGTGAATCGTGACGGGGTCAATCCCGGTGAAAGGCTCGTCGAGTAGAATCAGCTCCGGATCGGAAGCGAGACAGCGTGCAATTTCGAGTCGACGTCGTTCTCCCCCGGAAAGTGTTGAGGAAGTTTGGGTGCGGCGGTCCGTAAGACCAAATTGCTCCAGTAGTTCGTCCACGCGAAAGGTCCGTTCTCGACGGTTCATGTCGAGGTATTCGAGTACGGCGAAGATGTTTTGTTCGACCGAGAGTTTGCCGAAGATGCTGTCGTCCTGAGGGAGATAACCCATGCCATGACGCGCGCGTTTGTACATTGGCCAGCGGGTGACATCGACTCCATTGAGATGAACAGTGCCTTCCGTAGGTGTGGCCAGGCCGCAGGCCATGCGGAAAGTAGTCGATTTTCCGGCACCGTTCGGTCCCAGCAGGCCGACAATCTCGCCACGATCCACGTAAAAATCGATGCCATTGACGGCACGTTTTCCAGGATAGTCTTTAATCAGGCTACGACAGTCGAGAAGTTGCATCGAGTTATCCTCCATGATAGTTCGAATGCTGGGATGAATCTAAAACGGACGGCCCGAAAGGACCATTCCGCTGCGTGACGTCAGTCGGAAAGTGGGTGCAAAAGCTGTTAAAACCATGCAATGAGGCAGTTAAAATTAGCTCCAGACCGCCAAGATCTGCAGTTCCGCAGCTCAGTTTCCCTGATTCTGACTCGTCTGACAAGACAAGTTCGATGAGATTGTCGCCCGACACTATAGACGGACAGGTTTCAGTGGAATTCACTAACGAAAACGGACCGACTTCAGCGGATGCGTTTCATCTTGTCCAGTTGTGGTAGGAAGGGAAGAGAATAGGTTGGGTAGTCCGTTTTGTTGTTGAGATTGTCACGGTGATATCGGATCGGAAATCCTTTACCATCGTTACCAACGGGGACTCCATGCGGCCAGAAGATGTAAAATGCCTTGCCCACCAGTGCAGATTCTTTTACGGCGTGGCGGTTTTTCGCCGCTCGGTCATTTTCCCAAAGCCGGCTGTCTTTGCTGCGGGGGCTATTGTCGCCCATGACAAAATATTCATCATCAGCTAATGGGGCGAAGACGAGGGAATAGTCGTCGCTATTGTTGATGTAAATCTTCCACCAAGTTTCCGGATCGGTCCGGTGTGTATAGAGATTGGTGGAATCGTTCTCACCCATTCCGGTGATGGAGGGGTCGAGCGGGGTACCCCGATTGTCGTGTGATGCTTCCGCCCGATAATAGATATCTCTTTGAATCTTCAGATCGCTTACGACAACGTTGACTTCCCGAGCGGCAATTCCGGCAGGGACCAAGTCTCGTTCTCTAGGACCAGGGAATCCGGGTGTGTCGTATGTCAGAGGTTGATCAAAAGTGACCACGGAGTCGTTCACCCAGAGGACAAGGCGATTGTCGACGTTGGCAAAACGGATGTCGTATTCGTCGCCGGCTATCACTCCGCTATCAGCAGTTCCAAGCGCACGTGGTTCAGGATCTGCCAGAAAATGATCGATCATCTGAGCCTGAACTTGTCCTGTCTGGAGGTCGAACTGGCAGCGGTACTGACGAACTCCTTCGTTCAATTCGACGAGAAGTTCCGGTGAATTGCCGGCATCTCGGAGATCGGCGTTGAAGCTGAGGGTTAAATCGCCAACCCAATAGCGAGCCGGGTTGGGGACTTCACCTCCGCGACCTTGATCGAAAGAGGTTGTATTATAAGAGCAGAAGTCGAGTACCAACTGGGGAACAGGGTTTTGTACAAGCGGTCGGCCTGTTTCCAGATCGTCCCAGTCGCGAGAACTAGGGACGATGTGTCGGTATCGGAGCCAGGCGGTTTCGTCGGAATTGGTTCCATCGAGTTGATAAGCGGCACCACCATCAATCGTCTGCCAGCCTGTTGTGGATTCCACCCAACCATCGAGTTCGTCTTTGCCCGATTGTTGCTGCATACCGGTCCAGCGAAGCGGCCAACCGGCTTGATGCAGGGGGGTGGCACGATAGTTGTTATCGTAAACAGAGAGCTGGATATCCTGCTGTTTATCAGGATTCGCCTTACGTGCAATTGCCCAGGGATCTTGATTGGATTTCCGAGTGTAGATGTCACCTTGTTCAATTTTGATCGATTCCCCTGGTAAACCGATCAGGCGTTTAATGTAGCTGGTGTTCGGGCTTTCGGGATATTTGAAGACGATCACGTCGAAGCGGTCGGGGTCGGCAAACTCATATGAGAACTTGGTGACGAGAATGCGATCTCCATTGTAGACGTTGTCGTCACGGACATTTATGTCGTAACGGCAGTTGGGGCAGGTTGCCCAGTTGAGCCGAGCCTGCAGTCGTCCTGATTCCGAATCGACTTCGCTGCTCGCACCAATAGTAAATTCGTAATCACATTGGGAGCAGTAGACGTCTTTGTTTCGGCCCAGCAACGTGGGGGCCATCGAACCGGTCGGAATGATGAACGCTTCGGCGGCAAAGGCCCTGAACAGGAAAGCGAGGACGAAGGCGAAGACGATCGAGTCGAACGTCTCGCGGATTCCATCGTCGTGTTTCTTTTTGGCTGGGGCCTCGACGGTTTTGGAGTTCTTTTTCCGGGTGGTGCTCATATTTTAATCTCTGACTCGAAGGTCAGGTTTCTATTAAGATCTAATTCGGGATAAATTAGCGGTCCGCCGACTCGAAAGTTCTCGAAGACGTGGTTTTAGCCGCTAGAGGATCTGCCCGGAAACGAGGGTCATTTTTCAGGTTATTCGTTGCTTCTGTCCTGTGGTGGCAATGTTTCCCTACAAGTTCCTACGTTTTTTAAGAGATTCAGTTGGGATTCACTTGGGATTTCACTGCAAGAATGTAGGGGCGTATCTTAATGGATCAGTCGAATTCGGGCCAAGTCCGGGATACGAATGTTGAATCGATGCCCTCCAAGTTCTTCCGGGGCTGTTTGAGAGGGAAGATGGACAATCAGGGGACGACCGAGGAGGAAATTCCGCGGAACCCCGGGTTTAGTCCAGCAGCGGCTATCCCACGAACGCATGCTGTTGTCGCCCAGCATAAAATATTGGTTGCTGCCGATTTGGTAGGGAGTCGTGGTGGCGTGGCGGACGAGATCCGGGAAATCGGAACGATAATACAGGTCTCGGTACAAGCGTAGATCCTGCACATTGAAGACACCTTGGCGACCGGCGATCTCGACCGGGGTGCGTGCGTAGGATTGATGAGCGGAGGTGAAGGGGAGTGTCCAGGAGTCTAGCACCAGTTGCCCATCGACTGCGAGTAACAGGTGGCGATCGAAGGTCGACAACTCGATCAACCGACCTGAAGCGAAATCTCCTGCTGGCAGAGCGTGAGTGAGGATGGGTTGAAAGCTGTCTTTTAAAAACAGCTCGAACTCATTGCGAGCAAGATCGAAGACGACCTCGTACGAGTTGGCTCCCTCATGGAGTCGCAAAGCGAACTGGCCAGAGGGGGTCTCCGATTTCAGGCGGAGAGAGATCATCAGGTCATTCATAACCCGGGCGTGGTGCAGCAGTGAATTTGGGTTGTAACTGCTGAAGTCGGTGATGGGGGCGAGATGAGATTGCGCTTTGAGTTGCGACAGAGCCGCGATGTGTTCTGGGTTTTCCTTGTTTAACTTGGCAACCTTCTCGTACCAGTCATTCGTAAGCACACCATATATAGAGAGTTCATGATTTTCATTGTCGAACTGGACAGGGCAACCGCCAGTGGGCAATTGAAAGGGGAAGTCGAGGTCCTGTTCTTCAATTTTCTCGGGCTCTTCGAGCGAAGCTGAGGTCTCTGACTCTTCAGCCTCTTGTTGGTCCCGAGGTAGCGGAGGGAGGCCGATCTTGATTTCGGGTTTAGGGAGTGAAACCTGGGTGAGATGACTGCCGCCAACGGCCAGCCAATGTTGATACTGGAGCCACTGAAAGTTGGGCTCGGCTGAATCTGTCGTCGGAGTGAGAGTCCAGGAATAGTCGTCCGCAGAATAGGCCCAGCCTGTCGTCGCCCCCCGAGCCGGTTGCCAGCGAGAGCGAATCTCGTGTTGGGAATCGTGAAGGGTGGGGTGGCCTTCGTCATGGATCAGTTCCCGCAATTGACGCTGTTCAGTAAGCGTTTTGACGATTCGTGCTCCATTGATAAAGAGGTCTCCTTCGCTGAGGAGAATTGTTTCACCCGGTAGCCCTACGATGCGTTTGATATAGATTTCGTGTGGCTGGTCCGGGTTGCGAAACAGAGCGGGTTCAAACCGTTTCGGTTCACGAAAGTAGAACCCGCCTTTGTGAATCAGGATTTGATCGCCCTGGCTGGTGGCTGACTCTGTCAGCGGAATGCGCGGTTCACCACAGTTGGGGCAGGTCGTGAATTCTTCCTGCTTCGAGGAGAGTTCCTGATGAAAGGGGTTGGGGCTGGATTCGTCGAAGCTGGCCCCCACGGCGAAGGAGAACAGGCAGTGAGTGCAGTCGACCTGGGCGTGTGCCCCCTTGAGTGCCGTGGCCATGGAGCCGGTGGTGATAAGGTAACCCTCGACCTGGAAGGCTCGAATGAGGACGACGGCCAGCGCCAGAAAAACAATCGCCTCCATCAAGTGCCGCGCACGCGACATCATACCGGTGTTCGTCTGTGACGAACCGGGTGAAGACTCTGCGGTGGCAGAGGAAGGGGCAACTGGTGTAGGGCTGGCCGTATCCGAACGCAAAACCGACTCACTTCAAGCGAGGGCATTTTTAGCGGTCCTGAAACCCTCTGATGGCTCAATATCGCCCTTGATTAATAGGCTTTAGCGTGGCCTCAACCCGGTTTCAGGATGGGTTCTATTCCGTGGAACAAATTGAAGTGTAGTGAAAGGAGAGAGATGGAGCGAGAGGAAAGGGGGGCGTGGGCAGACTATTTCTATCACGTGCCGTTGATATCGACTTGCTTATAAATCGCTTCAATCTTGTTCTGTATATCATTCAGCTTGCTCTCCTCATCGACAGTTAAAGCTATGGACTCATCAGAATAGATGTGCTTTCTGAAGGCTGCGATAAGCGTGATGAAGTCCTCTAAAGTGCCTCGAATCATGTTCTCCCACGCATCGATAGGAGTAACGTATTCCGATACTACTTGGTACACATAGCCTAGCGGATCGAGGCTCTCGTCAAGTCCGAGATCACCAGCCCGATACGTGACTCGTGTCGGGCTGCTTCTGCCAGGTGAAACTGCCATTATAAACTGCGTCGCCACGCAGTCAGTCGTTTTTTGCATGACTACACTAACTTCATCCAGTCCCTGACAAAAAATGACTCCTTGCGATGAAGGCATCATGGCCACTTCCAATATCGCTTTTATCCATTCAGAAGCAGATATCGGCATGAAATATGGATCAATGTCGGCTTCGGTTTCTAGTTCGTCAACACTAAAGTACGGTTCTTGACTCAAATGCTCCACCATAACGTCTTCGATGAACGCTACCCATACATATTCATAATAAAAGACTTCACGAAATATGCCGGCGTATTCACAAAAATGATTGGCCACCCGAGAAAGTAAAACCAAACTCCCGGAATCATTTTCGTAAGCTATATTTGGAATTCTAGGCATAGCATGTTTCTGTTGTGATATTAGCGGAAAACACCTGCGTTAACCTGGGAGTTGAAAATATAACATGCTCTCAAATGATGCTCGCAGAAGTCAAGTATGAAGTTAAACCGTAAAGTCTAGTTTATCATTACGGAAATCGTTCTCGACATCACTCGGGTCACCGGTTGTCACGCGGGTTTTCGGGCCCGTCAGGTCGTCGTATTCATAGTTGAGGCTCCCTTCCGGCGAACTGATCTGCGTAATCCGGCCATCATCGTCGTACGTGTAGTACGTTGTGCCCCGGTCATCCGTCATACTCGTTTTGCGGTACTGGTCGTCGTAGGTGTATCTGACTGTTTCATCCGGCGTGTCAACATCGGGGTCGGCGGACGAGTTGAAGTATTGCAGTTCATCGAGCAGACCTTCGTCCGTGAAGATAGAATCAACCACGTTTCCTTCAAAGTCTTCGCTCCGGTAGTTTCGATCCTCCTCGTCGTACCAGTACTGTTCATTACCCGTGACGGGCAACGTCCGCGTCAGTTGCTGGTTCTGCTCATTGAAGGTGAAGTCCGTTTCCCGGTCGAGCGGATCGATGATTGAGCCCCGGAATCGCATTAAAGCATTGAAAACGACGGGCAGGAATCCGGTCTGACATTCGAGATTGTCAAGTAGGTGGCGGCCAAAACTTGAGTAATGAGGTATATGCTTCATGGGAAATAGGCGACATATTAGAATATGTCAATAAGTGTGAGGGATAGCGAGAACAAGGTTGATTAGAATCACTGTTTATAAATGTTCAATATGACATAGGTGACAATGTTTTAATACTATTTAATAGAGTGTGCTCGGACCGCGGCCGGTTTATGTTGGAGGGAACTCATTAAAAAAGCCAATGAAAAAACTTTAGGTGGATCTTCTATGGATTGGCTTCTAGGTGCGTAAGTGGATTGTTGAGAAAATCAAAAGAGCCCGATGGCGAATTGGAGCGGGCTACTATAATGGCTTGTTCTCATGGATTTCCCTTACAATAGAGGATTCCCTCATAAGGAGTGGTGCTGTGGAAGTTTGTTCCGGTCGACTTATTGCGTTTAATTTACTGGCGTTCTCTACTTGTATTGCTTCGGTAATTGCGGCGGGAGAGAAAACGACATGGCCTGAGTGGCGCGGTGAAGGACGGGACAGCATTTTACAGGGAGTCGAGTGGCCTGATCAAATCAATGAGGATTCGTTGCGGCTGCAATGGCAAGTTGAATTGCAGCCAAGTTATTCGGGACCCATCGTCACCGGGGATCGCGTTTTAGTCACTGAGACTGTTGATAAAAAGGACGAACGAGTCAGGGCTCTTGATCGACAAACGGGTGATGAACTATGGACTGACCGTTGGCCGGGATCGTTATCGGTTCCGTTTTTTGCAATGCAGAACGGAAGCTGGATCCGGGCGACTCCAATTTATGACGAGGGTCGATTGTATGTTCCCGGGATTCGAGATTTCCTCGTCTGTCTGGATACCGAAACGGGGGAGCGATTGTGGGAAATGGATTTCGTTAAAGAGTACGATGTGTCGTTACCCGGCTTTGGATGCGCCAGTTCTCCACTCATTGAGGGGGACTTTCTATATATTCAGGCAGGGGCCGGGTTTGTCAAAGTCAATAAACGAACCGGAAAGCCAGAGTGGCGGGTATTGGTTGACGAAGGGGGCATGCACGGTTCGGCATTTTCGTCACCGGTGGTGGCGGAGATCAATGGTCAGAAACAGATCGTCGTGCAGACGCGGACTGAGTTGACGGGGCTCTCATTAGAAACGGGCAAGGCTTATTGGTCGCAGGAAGTTCCCGCTTTTCGAGGGATGAATATTCTGACGCCTCTAGTTCAGGGCAACGAAGTCTTCACGAGCACCTACGGCGGAAAAACTTGGCTTTATCAAATCAATCAAGGCGAATCGGGCAGTCAAGTTGACGTCGTCTGGCAGGCCAACCAGCAGGGGTATATGTCGTCCCCGATCTTGATCGACGGTTATATTTATCATCATCTCAAGAACCAACGTTTTACATGCTACGACTGGAAAACGGGAGAGCAACAGTGGACGACGGAACCATTTGGTAAATACTGGAGCATGGTGGCGGCTGGTGACAAAATTCTCGCGTTGGATCAGAAAGGCGACTTGCTTCTCATTCGGGCCAACCCAGAGAAGTTTGAGTTGCTGGACAAACGGCATCTCACTGACGATACGACTTGGGCTCATCTGGCGGTGTGTGACGATCAGGTATTCGTCCGCTCGCTGGCCGCACAGATGGTGTACCAGTGGACGAAGTGATTTCGGTCGTCTGGTAAATTACGGGGATGAATGTGATCTCGGCGGTATTGGTCGGTTTGACGGTGGGCATTGCTGTCGGACAGTTTTATAATGAGAATTGTAAACCTCGTTTTTGACTCGCTCCTGTTTGAATGCACGATCCTTATTATGCCTGAAATGTCTTTGCCTGAATTGCTGGTTTCGCGTCGTACGATTCATCAGTTTCGGACGGATCATCCGCCGGAGGAGTTGATTGAGCAGGCACTCGAACTCGCGAGGTGGGTGCCGAATCATAAGAAGACCGAACCATGGAGGTTCTATTGGTTGGGGGCGGAGGCGCGTCAGGCGGTTGTTGATTTGAACTGCGAGATGCTGGTGGAGACCAAAGGGGCGAAACGAGCTGAGGAAAAACGGAAAAGTTGGGAGGAAAAACCGGGGTGGATCGTGGTGACGGCGCCCTATAATGAAGACCCGGTCCGGCAGCAGGAGGACTATGCTTCGTGTTGTTGCGCGATTCATAACTTCGCCCTCTTTTTGTGGTCACATGAGATCGGCGTGAAATGGACGTCTGGACCGGTAACTCGCGATCCGCAATTACTGAAGATTATCGGAGCGGAACTAGAACGGGAATATTGCGTGGGTCTCCTCTGGTATGGTTACCCAGAGATGATTCCCCAGCAGAACCGGCAGCCCTTGAGTGACGTGTTAATTCGAGTTCCCTGAATCCTGGATGAAATCCAAGGTGATATGGGTTTGCCCCAGGAGATGAACTGAAGACGATGGTCAGTTACTGTCCCGAAGAACATGGTTTTGAAAAGAAGGTTCCGTGCGGGGATGATAAGCAGCGGTATGTCTGCCGCGACTGCGATTGGGTCCATTACGAGAACCCGAAGATCATCGTCGGCGCCGTCTGCACGTGGGAAAACAAAATCCTGATGTGCCGGCGCGGGATTGAACCTCGAGTCGGATATTGGACGATTCCCGCCGGGTTTATGGAAGAGGGCGAAACCGCAGAGCAAGGGGCAATTCGCGAAGTGTTCGAGGAATCGGAGGCCCGGGTGCAAGCGAACGCCTTGCTGGCGATATATTCGATTCCACGGATCAGCCAGGTGCAGATGTTCTATCGTGCGGAGATGCTGAGCCCCGAGATCGGGATCGGGATTGAAAGCCTGGAAACTCGTTTGTTTGATTGGAACGAGATCCCCTGGAACGAGTTGGCGTTTCCGACGGTCAAGTGGGTGCTCGACCATTATCAACAATCGCGAGAGTTGACGAACTTCGCGCCGTTTACGGTCCCTGCAGATCAGGTGGATTGGTTGGCGGGGAAGTAAGATCTGAATGACATAGGGTTCTGAGATGTTTGAGGCGGGTGCCCCAGACAATCTTGAAAAGTTGTCTGGGTGCCGCTGGAACACAATGTGGTGAATTGTCTCAAGTGTGACATGGTGAGGGGAGCAATTCCAATCGAACTGAATTCTATGCTTGAGTGTTGCTGCGCAACCCAGACAACACTCCGTGATTGTCTGGGCCACCCGATTGGTATTGTCTGGGCTTTACACTTCCAAAGTGTAAACAGCTTATTCCGTTGCGTGCATTAAGCCGCGGATGTAACCGTAGGCGAAGAGGCGGCCCAGCATGGTGTAGCCTGGTTCGCCTCCTTCTTCGCGGATGAGTTGGGGGACGTGGTCGGGGCGAAGGGGGCCGGTGAAGTTGACTTCGCGGTAGGCACGCATCGCGGCGGCCATGTCCGTTTGACCGGCGTCGTGGAACGTCTCGGTGAATTCTTCTTTGGAACCGACGATGTCGCGGAAGTGGACATACTTGATTCGAGAGCCCAGTCGTCGAATCGCGTTGGGAATGTCGACTCCCATTTCGGCGAAGGTGCCCTGGCAGAAACAGATGCCGTGTGCGGCGCTGGAATTCATTTCGAGGAGACGTTCGAAGTTCTCGACCGAATTCATGATCCGGGCTCTGCCCTGAAATTCTGCGAGAGGAGGGTCGTCTGGGTGCATAGCGAGGGCGACGTTGTTTGCTTCTGCGATGGGGATGATCTGGTTGAGGAACTCTTCCAGATTTTTCCAGAGTTCATCGGTGGTGATCGACTTTGTGTCGGAGGAGTCTTCCTTCAAGTTGAGAGAGACGGCTTGTTTGGCGGCTTGCAGATTGAAGCGGGTGGTGAGGGCGCCACCACGGGTGGGGGCGGCGATGTCGGTGCGAACCCAGTCGGTGCCCGCCATGAAGTTGTAGCAGAGGACGGGAATTTTCGCTTTGCCCATGAATTCGATGAGCGTAGTCAGTTCGGCAAGGTCCTCGTCCCGATTATCGTTGCCAAGCTTGATGTTCTCGATGGGAAGATACCCTTCGATGGCGCAAACATGCATCCCGGCAGCTTCGACGTGTTGTTTGTGTTCGACTAGCAGAGAGAGATCGGAACCGGGGTAGCGAAGGGTGACATCGGTGACTCCGCATTGTGCGGCCAGAGTCAGGTTGGTGTGATCAAGCGGAGTGAGGACAGTGGCAAGTCGCATGGGGTGCTCCCGAGAAATCTATCAGACGGCTGCTGGTCAACAGGGGGTTTTGATGATTAGTATGGATGATCATACCATACTTGACCCATTCGACCCACCTGAGAGAAAGTCTGCTGATGTTTCCTCGTCTGTTTTTGAGCCTATCGTTGGTTCCTGTTCTGTTTGCTGCTTCAGCGTTTGCTAACGAACCTTTTGAATATCAGGATATTAATCCGCAGCAGTACAACCTTTCTGCTCGGGCAAGTGAAATTGATCCGCGAGCGAAAGAGTATCCCGAGATCAAATTCGTATTTGGATCGAAGGAGAAACCACAGGATGTGGAGCATGCGTCGGTCGATACCTCGGTGACGCCCCGCGGTAAACTGGTGATCTGGATGATGGGACATAATCAGGCGTTGTTTGATCGACTTTCCAGTTATGGTCTGCATGCCATTCAGGTTCAATATGCACGGGCCTGGTTTGGAATTCTTGCCCAGGGAAATCCGGTGGGCGAACATGCTCGCGGGAATATTCGCTTGGAAGCGGCGACGGGGGAAGACTTCAGCGATGAGCTCGATTTAGCGAAACCAGACGGAATGGAAGAACGGGCTTTGCAGTTTGTGAAATGGTTGGCGAAAGAAAACCCGGAAGGAAACTGGGAGTACTTCATCAATGAGGCGGGAGATGAGTTGCGTTGGGAAGATGTGATCATGTCCGGTGCGTCACACGGTTCCACGACGTCGGCCCGCTTCGCCAAACATCAAAAAGTGAGCCGCGTGGTGGCATTATGCGGTCCGCGGGATCAGTACCAGGTTTGGCAATCACTCCCTTCGGCAACACCCGAAAATAGATACTTCGGATTCTCCCATGTTTTAGATTCGGGTTGGATCGATGATCATTACTGTCGCTCGTGGGAGCTGATCGGTCTAAATGAATTTGGGCCGATTGTGAATGTCGACGAGAACAAAACCCCGTATGGAAATACGCGGCGTTTGATTACGGACTTCGACGTGATGGGGAATAATGGTCGCGCCCACTCCAGCGTGGTGCCAGGAAGATCGGCTGGAAAAGATGCCGATGGGAACTTCATTCATGAGGATGTGTGGCGGTATCTTTACACGCATCCGGTAGAAGAGGTGGGCGATCCGACACCGCTGGATAACTCTTGTGTGAAAGATCAACGGGCGAATCTGGGAGAGAAGTAGAGGGTGGCCGTTTATCTTCAGAAGGTTGGCTCAGATAATCACGATGTGTTGTCTCTGTGGCGAAGACACACAAAGTGTAGTGAGTTATCTCAAGTGTGACATGCTGAAGGGAGCAATTCCAGTCGAACTGAATTCTATGCTTGAGTGTTGCTGCGCAACCCGCTTTTGGATCGTCAGAGTCACCCCTTGGGGGTCTACATAAGACGCTAGACGAATTTCATGAGTAGGGCGAATTCGCCGGCGTGGCCTTGGAGGGCTTCGCGGATTTCCTCGGAGACGTTGCCTTCGAGGGGGATTTTGCGGAAGTGGCCGCTGCCGGGGGCGACTTCTTCAGGGTTGCCTTTGACGTCGAACATCTGGTTGAGGGTGAAGCGAACGTTACCGGCGGGGGTCATCAGTTCGACTTCTTCACCGACTTCGAATTTGTTTTTGACTTCGACGGTTAAGAAGTCGTTGTCGACTTCGATGACATCGCCGACGAACTTCTGCTGGTTAGCGACAGAGCGACCATGTTCGTAAGTTTGCATTTCGTTGGGCATGTGGCGGCTGTAGAAAGCATCGGTGTAACCTCGGTTGGAGAGGCTGTCGAGCATCGTCATCAGGTCGCCGTCGAACTCTTTGCCGGCGACGGCGTCGTCGATTGCTCGACGGTAAACCTGAGCCGTGCGGGCGGCGTAGAAGAAGGACTTGGTACGGCCTTCGATCTTCAAAGAACTCATCCCCATGTCGCAGAATGTTTTCACATGCTGGATGGCGCGGAGGTCTTTGGAGTTCATAATGTACGTGCCGTGTTCGTCTTCGTAAGCGGGCATCAGATCGCCGTGGCGTCCCGCCTCTTCGAGAAGGAAGACTTCATCAGAAAGTGGGTTCTGTTCGACGATGGGAAGATCAGGATAGGAAGGTCCGTCGTTGGCAAGAGAAAGGGCGGGTTGAGGGTTCTTGAGGACGATGTCCCCTTCCATATTCTGTTCCGCTTCGTTGACTTTGTATTCCCAGCGGCAGGCGTTGGTACACGCGCCCTGGTTAGAGTCGCGATAACTCATATAGCCCGAAAGCAGGCAGCGTCCGGAGTAGGCAATGCAAAGGGCACCGTGGACGAAAACTTCGAGTTCCATTTCGGGGCATTCTTCGCGCATTTCGGCGATCTCTTTCAGGGAGAGTTCGCGTGAGAGGATGATGCGCTCGAGGCCGAGCTTCTGCCAGAATTTCACAGTCGCGTAGTTGACGCAATTCGCCTGGACGGAGAGGTGTACTGGGGTGTCGGGGAAGGCTTCGCGAACCATCATAATGAGACCGGGATCGGACATGATCAGCGCGTCGGGCTGCATGGCGATGACAGGTTCCATGTTTTTGATGTAAGTGCGTACCTTCAAGTTGTGCGGCGAAATATTGCTGGCGATATAGAATTTCTTACCCAGGCTGTGCGCTTCGGTGATGGCGTCGGCCATCACTTCCAATTTGGAGAACTCATTTTCGCGGACGCGCAAGCTGTAGCGAGGCTGGCCAGCGTAAACGGCATCGGCTCCATAGGCATAGGCGTAACGCATTGCTTTGAGGGAACCAGCGGGGGAGAGGAGTTCGGGTTTCTTCATCATCAGTCCAGTCTCGAACGGGTGAGAGGGAGTATTCTCGGGTTCGGTGTGTAAGGTTATGGAGCCGGTATGATAATGACTGGACGTGCCGACAACCACTGGAAAATCGGTATGGGAATAACAGATAGCCACAGATAAACGCTGTTTTTACGCCGCTGTGTTGAGGTGGGACGGAAACGGGAAAATGGGACGAAGATGTCTCGAACAGGTTATTCAAGGCCGATTTTGATGTCGGGGAAGCCATCAAGGAGCAATTGGAGCTGATTTCGCTCGAGGATGAGGCCCGTGGCGATCGGTTTGATGCGGGCAATTTTGGCGTCGAGAATGAGCTGAATCCCGGGACTTAGCCGGAATGCGATGCTATTAGAGGAACGTTGATATTCGATTTTTCCCGTGGGGTCGAGCTTGAAAGCGACTCCCTCAATCAGCTCGACAGAGTCGTTGTCGATCAATTCGAATAGAAACTGGACCGCTCCGAGCCAACCTTGAATAGTGGCGACTTGAAAACCGACGATCGGTTCATTGCCCGGTAAGGTAAAACATTGCTGGATGGCGGTGCCGAGTTGGTGTTTCAGATTCATCTGGCTTCTCTTTTTATTGATGTATTCATTGCGTGAGTATTGGCGTTCGGTCCATTCTGCGAGGAAGGCGCCGATTAGAACGGAAGTGATGACGACATAAATCTCCTGCATGGTTCTACCTCTGTCGGGCTTCTGCGTCAGAGGGCGTTGACCCAGTTGGCAAAGGGGATGGCGTTGAGATAGCCCGTACGGCGAGCGAGTTCCTGACCATTTCGCAGAACGACGAAAGTGGGGACAGCGTGGACGTGGTACTGGAGACGTAAGTCGGAACGATGGTCGATGTCGATGACGGTGAGCCAATCGTCATTCCAGTCTTGCGCTCTCAGGGCGGGGAGTTCCTGCTCACGCCAACGCTGACAAGGAGGGCACCAGGTGGCGGTGAAATAGAGGACCTGTTTTGTGGGTGGCGATGCTACTGATGTTGTCGGTTTCTGGCGGCAGTGGTCGCATTCACAGTCACTTGAGCAAACGCATTCACCACTCGCACAGTCACACGTCTCTTCAAAAAATTCTGGAGGCGGTGTCTCCGTAAGAATGACTGTGAGTAGGATCAGTCCGTGGTATCGGGCGGATTCCCAATCGTCGTTTCTGCTGGTGGGGGAGCAACCAGAATTGAGCAGGACCATGCAAGTGACAACACAAAGAGCGAGAAGACCAGAAATCCGACGATCTGCAGGATCGAAAGCACGGGGCTTGGAGTTTGGTGATATCGTTTCCATTGATTTTGTTCTTTCTTCATCAAACAAAGTTCCAGCGAAGTCGTTGTTCTGGGAAACCCTGAAACTGGGAATAGGCAAAGAGCTCGCCGCGTTGGAAAGCGCGTTCCAAGACTTCGGGACGGCATTTGAGCGATCCGGCAGGCCAGGGTTCACCTGTTTCCGGATCAAGAATAGTGCCGTGGACGTTGCCCCAACTGTTGAGGGGGGACCACCACGGTTCGGGACCATCGCTGATACCGTGGATCATCATCTGATGATGCCAGGTGTCGGTTTGTTCGTGGTAACCATCGCGACCCGGCTTCATGCTGAAGCCCAGGTCAGAAGCGATTGTGACCGGGTATCCGTTTCCAATGGCGTCGACGAGTTCCGACCAGCTGTGGATCGGTGAGGTCGTTTGAATGAGATGGTCGTCTCCCACATCGACCCAGCGGGAGCAGTCTCTTTGGCCATCACCCCATTCGTCGGCGAGCTTTCCTGAGTAGGTGGGAAGTCCATCAAGTCCGGTGGGAATGGTGCCGTATTTTTCTACCGCTTTCGCCATCCAGGAACCGACTGAACCGGCGCGGCCTTGGAGTTTGTTGTTACCAATGAGAACGCGGCCGGTGTAATAGAGGTAGGGAGGGAAAATCGGATTGAAGACTTCCAGGTCGCCATTAGCGATTTCAATACAGGCAAGGTATTCGATGGCATTCTTGGCACCGAAGCTGACGCAGTCGCCAGTTTTCTGGGGATAATTCTGGGAGTCTTTACCGATGATTATTCGGGTGAAATCCCAGAGACGGTAAGTGCCGCCTGCTTTACTCTCGGTGGTGCCGGCGATTTGAAACTGGGGGAATTGATCGCCGATCTGTTCCATTGATTGTTTGGCTTCGGCTTCTCCTGCCCAACCGCAAAGCTTGTTGATGTTCCTATTCATCTTGCGGCGTCCTTAGCCCCCAGGGCGATTTGAATGAAGAGGGCAGCGATGTCCGTTCGTCGATCCATGATGGTCTGATGGGGTGAACCGAGCAGGGGGTTTAAGACTTCTTCGTGTGTCTTGGTGAAGTTGGGATACTTACCGGTTGGCCAGTTCGACAGAGCGAACAACTTTTCGATTTGTTGATTGAGCTCGCCCGCGTTTGCTGCCTGGAGTTGATCGCTCTCGATGTAGTCCGCTGCGGCCATGTAGATGCCATAGATCTGAAGAGAGTCTTCGCGGGCGGCACCTTCGAGTGATGTTGCGATGAGAGACCGGGTATTACCTGCCGGTTCCGGGGGGATGTCGAGAAGATTTGAAGATTGTAGGCAACCGATGAATGCGAGACAGCACAGTGAAAATAAGGGTTTCATCCTTCGGTGTCCTCCGGTTCCGGCTTTTGGTGTTTAAGCAACCGCTCGAATAGTTGTGTGCAAAGTTGGATGCCCTGGTTGTCGTTGCGATGGGCGAACTGGAGACCGATTTCGTGAAGGTCGCAGAAGTGTTCGGTCTCGGTTTTCGTTTGCACCGATTCGGTAGGTGATTCTTCGGGATCTACAAACTGGTTGAGTAACCGCGCGAGCAGGTCACCGAGGAGAGGCCATTTAGAGTTGATCCAGGGGATGAAGAGGGCGGAGAGTGAAAGCAGAATCTTGATGTACTCAGGATTGATTTCAACGCTTCCCGCCTGGACGACGTTTCCACTGCCTGAGTTGTAGCCCATGGCAGTGAAGACCATGAAGATGGTGACTCCCACACCTATGGCGACGAACCAGATGAGGGGACCTTTAGGATGGAGTTTGTTGGTAGTATTGCGTTTGTTCTCAGGGTTGAACTTATGGCTGGTCATGGTTTAGTTCCCTTCCATGTTGTCGAAGAACCATTTCCGGGCAAGGTTGACGCCGATGGAAAGAAGCCACCAGATTGCTACCGGCGGTATTCCATCGACGACATTGGAGTCGCCGTATTGGTGGTTGATGATGTTGACGGTGTCACCCAAGAGGCCGAAGGCCTGGGCAAAGAAAGTCAGGATTGCCGCGATGCCGGCGATGAGGGCTCCTTTAGTGATCTTCACAAGGTCCGTTGAGTCGAGTGCGTACTTCCTGCTCATGTTTTTTCTCCGTGACTGCTGAGTGAATTTCATCGATCTTGGTGAGCTGGTTGCTCAGTTGATCGAGGAAGGTGATATGACGATCTACGATTCGCTGAACGTTCGGCTCCAGAATCTCGAGTGCTTTCAGCCCGAGTTGGTAACCTCCGAAAGTGAGCGCGCAGAGAAAGACAGCGGGGAATCCGATTGTCTGGGTCAGCGTGACCAGGGCGTCGACATCCATCGAGAGATGCTCCTTTAAGTAAGACGGTTTGAAGGAAAAGATCTTCAAACAGACGTTCATGGACCGTGGTGAAACACGGGTGACGTCTTACTGGGGGCGAAGCGATTGCGCGGATGGAGCTAAAGAGAAGTGTGCCAGAGGGATAGGGGGCTGATGCGGAGTGCGCTGACGGAGGAGAACCTGTCTGATTCCTCTGACTATTTTGTTGACTTCGGACGAGAAGAGTCGTAACGTTTGACCAGGAAAGTATCTGTATCTTTGAATAAAACCGGGAGTGGATTAATGGGAATTTTGTCGTGGATTCTGTTTGGCTTGATCGCGGGTGTGTTGGCGAAGTGGATTATGCCCGGGAATGATCCGGGCGGCTGTATCGTGACGATCATTCTGGGAGTGGTAGGCGCATTCGTCGGTGGGTATATCGGAACGTTCCTGGGGATGGGCACCGTCGATGGATGGGATATCCGCAGTTTCTTCCTGGCGGTGATTGGTGCGATAGTGCTGTTGGCGATTTATCGGTTCATTAAGAAACGGTAGTGGTGGGTTGACTGACGAGAGTGTGGAGAGGCAACGACGACGATGAGGTTTAATGAGTCATCGAAGACTTCTTCTCAAGATCACGAATACATCGTCACCGTGAGTTTTGTTTAGGGATGGTGGTGCCTTCCGACCCAATGATTCACACACCGTGTTTATTTCAGTCTACAAACGCGAAAAAGGCCGTCACAATTTCTTGTGACGGCCTTTCGTCGTTTAGCATCAGCTGAGAGTAGTTCAGAACAGTTTATGTTCTGCTTGCTTTCAGATTACCTTTTCAAGATTAGTTGACCAGGCTGAACAGTCCAGCAAGTCCTTTAGCGGAAGATTTTCCGTTTGAAGACTGGTGACTACGGATACGGCTTGGGAAGTAAGCTTCGGGTGATTCTGGCGGAGCCGGAGTCGGTTCGACAGCTTTAGGTTCAGCCGGTGCAGCAGGAGCAGTCGACGGTGCGACAGTTCCGGTGCTGTAGCTGGTAGCACATGCTGTGGTGCAGCAAGGATCGCAGCAGCCATCAACAATTTCGTATCCACAAGCTTCCAGAGCTTCTTCAGCCTGACGAACAACACCACGGTCACAGTCACCGAGTGAGCAAGTCAGAGCAGCTGTCAGCTCAGGGCTGCAGCAGCAAGGGTTTTTGCGGAGCTGGTCGCCGATTTCATCAGCAGCTTCTTTACGAACATCTTCGTCAGAGTCGTTCAGAGCGTAGATGAAAGCAGTCATGATTTCTGGGTTACAAGCACAGTTGAAGTTGTCACCCAGTTCA
Source organism: Polystyrenella longa (assembly GCF_007750395.1). GTDB lineage: Bacteria > Planctomycetota > Planctomycetia > Planctomycetales > Planctomycetaceae > Polystyrenella > Polystyrenella longa. The sequence continues at coordinate 877,122 of NZ_CP036281.1, forward strand.
TCGATAGCACTTTTACGGTCTTTAGCGTAGCAAGCAGTCTGAGACTGATAGATCAGCTTAGCAATTTCGCAAGGATCAGCATTGCAGCAGGTTGTGGTGCAGCAATCAGTCGCTGTTCCGCAGCAAGATTTATTGTGACCGAAAAGGCCAGTCAGTCCATCCAGACAGTTGGAAGCACCTTTGAAGAATCCACCATGTGAACATCCACCAGTTGAACATCCACCAGTTGAACAGCAAGCAGCTTCAGGAGCACAGCAGCTGGGTCCGGGGCAGCAAGCAGCTTCAGGAGCACAACAGTTGGGTCCTGAAGAAGGGCAGCATGCAGCTTGAGGAGCACAGCAGCTGGGATCAGCTGGGCAGCAAGTCGCTTCGGGTGCACAGCAGCTAGGGTCCGGGCAGCAAGTCGCTTCGGGAGCACAGCAGCTGGGGTCCGGGCAGCAAGTTGCTTCCGGTGCACAGCAAGAAGCTTCAGGAGCACAGCAAGTTGGAGCTGTGTCGCAACATCCACCTTTATTGTGGCTGAACAAGCTGCCTAGTTTATCCAGGCAGGAAGTTGGAGCACAGCAGCTGGGAGCAGCCTCACAGCAGCAGGGTGGTTTAATATCGGAGCACTTACGTTGGTAAGTGTAGACATTGGATTTACAAGGTCGAGTAATCGTAGGTTTACAACACTCAGGCTGACATGTAGACGCACAACCACAGCTTTTGTGACTTCCGAGAAGTCCATCGAACAAGCTTCCGGCTTGCACGCCTGTGGTCAGACCTAAAGTCGCCAAAATCGCGAAATATAATCTGAACTGTTTCATAAGAAAAGCATCTCCTTCCGTTGGGATCCTTTGAAGGCCGTCCTTACCTATTATAAAAGTCGGTACTTCGACTCGAGGCGGTCTTCTAAATAGGCGTTTCAAAGTTCGTCTGGCCATTCTCAACCGCCGCAACGCGCGTCGCAAAGATTAAGAAGCCCCGACTCATCCATGAAAAATAGGTTAGGCGGCGAAAACGTTTTCACCGTTGATATAGAATTGAGTCCTCTTCGAATAATCGTTTCCTGGATCATGATTCTCGAAAACGCGATTTCCAGGTTGTCAACGAAAATTGTATTGAGAGTATTTTGATTGACTCGAAGAGTACTTTCTATGTCGGACTGACCTTGACTATCGTCGTGGATTTCGCAATCCCTTGAATGTCTCAACTCGTTATTCTGCAAAAAGGTTACGTCGATTTTGGTTCCAGATTCAGCGGTTGTTCCGGTTAGGTAAAACGAGGCTGAGTTTGCTGGCGAGTTGAGGGCTGAAACGGTGATTGGCGCATTAAGCTGGGAAGGATATCGCGGCCTTGGGAAGAGTGGAGATGTAATCTTTCTTTTCGTATCGTGCCTTTGGACGCTCCAAATGCATAAAGCCAGCCTGATAAGTCAGGCTGGCTTTAGGTGTATGGATGATGAGGGGCGCGCCGGTCGCGTTGAAACTGTTGACGCTTTTAGCAGGATTGCCCCAATCAAACTGTCTGGGTTACAGGTTCAGAAGTTCCTTGTAATAAGCAACGGTCTGTTCAAGACCTTTTTTCAGATCAACCTGAGGTTCCCAGTTATTCAAGTATTTCTTGGCGAGCGTAATATCGGGCTGACGCTGTTTGGGATCGTCTTTGGGAAGCTCGACGTGAGATACGGGTGAGGATGAACCGGTGACTTCAATAATCTTTTCGGTTAATTCCAACATGGTATTTTCGGTTGGGTTTCCGATGTTGACCGGTCCGGTCGTTTCGTCCTGATCCATCAATCGCATCATGCCTTCGAGCAGGTCGTGTACGAAACAGAAGGAGCGGGTCTGGCTACCGTCGCCGTAAACCGTCATTGGTTCGCCACGTAAGGCTTGAGTGATGAAGTTGGAGATCACCCGACCATCGTTGGGATCCATGCGAGGTCCGTAGGTATTGAAAATACGGATCAGGCGGATCTCCAAGTTGTGAGAGATATGGTAGTTCATGCAGAGCGACTCGGCGACACGTTTGCCTTCGTCGTAGCAGCTGCGAGGTCCGATCGGATTGACGTGGCCCCAGTAGTCTTCCTGTTGCGGATGGATTTCGGGGTCGCCGTAGACTTCGGAAGTAGATGCTTGCAGGATGCGGGCCTTGCAGCGTTTGGCGAGACCCAGCATGTTGACCATTCCAACCGTCGATGTTTTGATCGTCTTGATCGGGTTGTACTGGTAAGCTTCGGGCGAAGCGGGACAGGCGAGGTTGTAGATCTGGTCAACTTCAAGAAAGATCGGATGGACAATATCGTGTCGGATCAGCTCGAAGCGAGGGTTCCCGATGAGGTGTTCGATATTTCGTTTTTTACCGGTGAAGAAGTTATCCAGGCAGATGACCTCATCGCCACGTTCGATGAGACGATCACATAAGTGACTGCCCAGAAAACCTGCGCCACCTGTCACTAAAATAGTTGCCATGTTTTGATTCATTCCTTGGAGATAAAAATTGGCCGGGTCGTCTGGAGCGGAGACCGGGCATCAGGTCAAATTTCGTGCTCCACGATAGTCCCGGATGGTTGCGAATGTAAAGGAACATGGGAAGAGTTACCCTTGAATGTAGGGTATTTGAGATGAAGTGTTAAATATTTATGCAGATTGGCGTACATACTGGGCAGCAGATTGATCGAGGGCAAGAGGCTGGGAAATGGAACTCGATCTTGCCAGCGAAGACGAGATCAATTACTAAACCTTGTGGGACGTTAAGTTTAGAACTGAAAACAGGCATGTTTGATGACTGTTGAATGCGATGACCGCATAATCAAGTCGTAGCCGGCCGTCTGAAACTCTCGCCGTGCAATGAGCTGCGGCTAAGCGTCTTACCCATCAATGGATGGTGATGGGTGGGTAATAATGAATCGATTCAGCAGGATAGAAAAACTGTCCATCTGCGACGGCCAATACCTGTTATTCACAAGGATGTGTAAAAAGTGTTACCAAATATAACGAACGCGGTGTGGACCCGACTTGAGCGGGTGGCATTTATTAAAAGCGCGATTCTCTGTTTGCCATTGATGGTCTGTCTTTTTGTGCTGGGCTGCCGATCGACACCTGTCAGCGGTCGCAAACAGGTTTTGCTGGTTCCGGAACAACAGGAAATCCAGATGGGGGCTCAAGCTTACACCGAGATCCTGTCAAAAGAGACCCGTTCGGCGAATCCTCGTTTTGAGGAACTGGTGAATCGGGTAGGGCAGCGAATCGCGGAAGTGGTGAATCGTCCTGACTTCCAGTGGGAATTCACCGTTGTTCAATCGAAAGAGATGAACGCTTTTGCATTACCGGGTGGCAAAGTTTGTATTTACGAAGGGCTATTGCCGATCTGTGAAGATGAAGCGGGGCTGGCTGTGGTGATGTCGCATGAGGTGGCTCATGTGATTGCCCGGCATGGTAGCGAACGGATGAGTCATGAGATGATCGCTCAGGGAGCGGGAAAAGCGTTGGATATTTTCACAGATGAATTGACGGTTGAGGAACAGGCAATCTGGAAGAAGGCTTACGGATTGGGATCTCAATACGGAGTTATTCTTCCTTACTCGCGAAAGCATGAGATGGAGGCGGACGTTATTGGTGTAAAACTGATGGCGGAAGCGGGATATGATCCATCTGCAGCAGTTGAGTTCTGGGAACGATTCGCGGCGGCCAAAGGGGGCGAGCAACAACCTGAATGGTTGTCGACGCACCCATCGGATGGCAGTCGTGCCGCGGCTTTAAGGGAAGAGTTGCCAAACGCACTAACCATTTACAGTAAAGCTCAACGGAAATCGGGATTGGGCGAACGATTGTAACAGACAAGAGTCAAAACACATTCAAAAACGCCACGGAAGAGAGCCTCTCTTTCGTGGCGTTTTTTTGTGTTTGGACAGCGAATCTGTTTTGTTACGGGGCGCTGGGTTTGTTGCCGTCGAAGCGTTGACCGTGTTCATCGTAGAGGCTGAGGTCCTGATTGATGTGTAGCTTGGTGGCATAGACGATTTGGCCGGTGTGCAGCGAAAAGTGTTCGACGACATGATAGACGGCACCGAGAACGGTGGTGTCGTAGCCTTGGATGTTAATTCCCTGGATCAGGCGCTCGGGTTCGAGTCGATCGATGACTCGACAGGCGGAATCGACAGTATTGGTGAGTTGGGCGGCGATATCTTCTGTGGGTAATGGATCGCGTTGATTGAATTCGGCCGGACGGTCGCGTTGATCAGGAATGGCCGTTAATGAGGTGAGGATCCACTGGTTGACGTTGCCTGTCAGGTGCAGAACGAGGTTACCGACGGCATTGGAGACTTCGTTGGGCCGCGTCCAGATTTGCTCCTTCGTTAAGATCTTGAGGCAGCGATTGACTTGACGGGTGGCGTCGAGCAGTCTTGCTGTGGAATAAGATCGAAAGTGAGCGGAGAGTTGGTCGGATACGTTTATGGGCATGTGATCATCTCGGAAGTGCGTGGATCAGAAATAGATTCCCTTCCCGTTTTATAACCCGCTTGAAAGAGAATGCAACCGCTAATCGCTTAAAGCGGAAATGCAATTATCGTTACCTCATAACAGTTTAGGCATAGTTGCGCACGACGTGTGTGTAGGTTGAAGAGTCAATCGAAACTATGCAGTGAAGAAAACGAGGAGATGTCGATGAGTGAGCAAACCTGCGCGGAACCAGAACTCAACGGGACACGGCCCGCTCAATCTTTAACGAAACAGGCTTTAACGGAACAGACTTTGACGGAACAGATACTCGATTGGAGCCGAGAAGGCGTGCAGATTGATCGAGGGGAACGGTTGGTTCGGAATGTGGCGCTGGCGGGACGTTACTCACGGAACGGGTATGAATATGAATCACAGGCTCTGCTAGAGGCTGTTGACCTGTACGAAGGGAAACCGGTTTTCCTGGATCATGCGGGGCGATCGGGGCATGTTCGAGAACGGAGTGCACGAGACTTGATCGGTTCGGTGGAGAATGTTTCCTATCAGGATGAACGCGTGCGGGGTGACATTCGAGTGTTGGACACGGAGTCGGGCCGGACGTTTCTGGCATTGGCCGAATCGGAGTCTGACGTGGTTGGAATGAGCCATGTGGTGTTGGCTGAGCGGACTGCCGATCGTTCGCGGGTAGTCAAAATTCATGATGTGATCAGTGTGGATGTGGTTGTTTCTCCGGCGACGACGCGTGGTTTGAAAGAGGGTATGGATGAAATGCCTCTGGGGATCCGACTAGGAATGACATTAATGGGGTCTTATGAAATGGTGCTGCAACAGTTGGATGACCAACTGGAAGAGCACGTGGGGGAGGTCTCAGCGAATGCTTACAGGAACGTCGAACGCGTCGGTCTGTTTAATGAAAACATGATCGCGCTCGCAGAGCGAGAGGGAGTCGAGGTCGGGCTGGTATTCGCCTGGTCTTACAAGGACGGTGTGACTGGCTTAGCTAACCAGATTGTTGAGGTTGAGGTCGAAGAGATTGAATTAGGGACGTGGATGGATCGAGAGGATTTGCCTTCGCTCAAAAACGAATCCGACGAGTCGACTGCCGGGCAAATGGTGTTGGGTCAGAAATGGTTGAGCGAGGAAGTGGAACGACTGCGAATTGAATGTGAGTCATTGACGAATGAATTAAACCAGGCGCGGGCAGAAAATGATTGCCAGTTGCAGGTAGCGGAATGGATGCAGCAGATGGAACAAATGGGAATGCCGGCTGAGGCAGTGACGGATCTGTTTCGGGAGCAACTAGTGGCGACGACTGACGGTACTCGTAGGGATGAATTGATACGGGAACGGTTGGAATTGTGGAAACGGGCGCGGCGACAGTTGCCGCGAAGTTCTGGCCGCCTGTCTGAGACGGGCGAGGAACAGAACCAGGATGAGGAATTCATTCGGTTGTTAAAAGCGGCGTGACGCTTTGCACGTTCTTCTGCTTTGGTGCAGGAACGAATGAGACGCGGGGATTTCTTGATACAGCAAAACTGTAAAGGAAAAGTAAGTTATGGGGAATCAACTTCGATATCGAAGTGGACAGGTGCAACTAATCAAGGTGCGCGTGGATAGTGGTACGGTAATTGAGGCGGGGGATCTCGTCTTTCTGGATGCGGATGATGTGAAACCGGCTTCGGGCTTTGAATGGGATACGGATCTAGAGACGACGCAGGCTTCTTTTGCGGCGATGTTTCTAGGAGTTGCCCACCAATGTTCGGGGAATGGGGATACGGATCCGGTCTCGGTTGATGTCAGCCCGAACTCGGTTTACGAGTTTGATGTGGCGGCGACGACTTACGAAGTGGGCGATCTGATGGGACCGGACGAAGGTTCGTCGGAATTGCATGATCAGCAATTGGAGTCGGTGGCGAGTGGTGGTTTGGCGATTGCCCGGGCAGCGGAGTATCGCGGCACCAGTAGCAACCTACTGCGGGTCAACTTCGCCTCGGCCTTTCACACTGGCTCCGCCAACGTTAACGCTCAAATTGGATAAGGTGTGTGTCTCTTGGGGGCGACATTGAGGTGCGAACAGTTTCTTAAGTATGGTTTTGCGCCGTCAGTGGACGGGGTAGAGCAGTGTGAATTGATGTCGTTATCTACGGTGCTTTAGAGAAAACGAATCGAGAAATCGAATAAAGGATATGGGATAGATGCAGGGAACGAATATTAGAGGCTTGATTGAATCGCATGGTGCGGAAGGCTTTTATCATCAGGTGTGCCGACTCCTGAATGAGGGGCAATTGCATGTCCACAATTTCAGTTATCACGAACTGGCCGAAGCTTGTGGAGTGTTGCCGGAACTTAATCGGTTGGCGATGGCGGCGGAGCCTGTCGGAAGTGTGAAGCAGGCTTTGCAGGAATCGGCACCGGGTGTGGGAACGAACTTGTTCCAGGTGGTGACAGGGGAACTGATTGGCCGGAAGGTGATTGAAGGATATGAGGACGAAAGTGGTTTTATTGGTGACAAACTGGTGACGGTGTTGCCGAGTCGGTACCGGAATCAGAAGTTGGCCGGGTTTCGGGCACTTGCCGGTCCGACGGCGGTCTCGGAAGGTCATCCTTATGAGGAGTCGACCTTCGAAGAAAAGTATGTGACGAGCTTGGAAGCGAAGCAAGGTCGGGTTCTGTCCATCACGGAGGAGTTGATTGCGTTCGATCAGACTGGGGAGATTAACCGGCGGGCGATGGCACTCGGGTATTACCTGCGACAGGAACGGGAGCGGACGATTGTTCGGGCGGTGACGGATGCCGATGCGAGTGCGGGACGGTATGTGTATCGTCCGAATGGATCGGGCATGGCGCTTTATAAAACGGACGGTTCTCATCGCAACTGGGTCGGGGCTGGTAATACGACGTCGGCGAGTTTCTCGAATGCGGTTCCGCTAGCCGATTGGACTGATGTGGATGCGGTCATGTCTTATCGAGCGACGGAAGTCATTGATGACCGGATTGATGGGACACAGCGTCCGATTATTGCACCGGCGAAGCAGATGCTGGTACCGGAAAGTTTGCGGGGAACGGCACGTAGTGTGGTGAACTCCACCGAGGTGACGGTTATCTCGGGGGACAATGAAACTCGGATGGCGAACCCAATCCAGGGAACAATGGAAGTGCTGAGTTCCCCCTTTATTGATGAGCAGGGGGGTGGGGCGCTGAGTGACTGGTATGTGGGTGACTTCCGGCGGCAGTTTGTATGGACAGAAATCTGGCCAGTGCAAACCTTCCTGCAGCGAGCGGAAAGTGAAGCGGCATTTGAACGCGATGTCGTCTTGCGGATTAAGGCACGTTACTTCGGCGGCATCTCGGCGGTAGACACGGCTTATGTGACCAAAGTGGATGGCGTGTAAAGCAGAGGATTTCGTTGGGCAGGACGATCCCGTGTGCAGGGAAGTGGTCGGAGCTTGGGACGCGCCATTCATTGAATGGATGTCGTCGTCGAGTTGATCGACAGGCTTCAAGGAGGAAGATCACGGGGATCGTCGCAGGGGGGAGAAGTGGTTCTACTCGAAGAGCAGTGATGTTCGAGCGGAAGCAGGGATGCTGGAGCGGAGTGGGCCACTTCTCCTTTCGGGGGTTGTTCGACAGATTTCCAGACAGCCAATATCGCAATTTGGAACAGATTCAATTCAGGAGAGCAACATTATGAAGATTAAGGGTGCGGCCGAACAGAATGATTTTGCGGCGGAAGTCTTGTTACCGCGTCCTGGAGGTGAGAGTTTGCGGTTGCGGATCCGGCCTTTGCCATTGGGGTTTCAGCGGAGATTGCAAGAGCATGGATTAGAAATGCCGTTGCCACCGCGACGGGTGGCCCGAGATTCGAACGGTAAGCCATTGCGGGATGAACGAGGCGATGCGGTGTTTTCTGTGAATGAGCAGGATCGCGATTATCGATTGGCGATCGATTTGTTCCATCAACGCGTGGCGGTGTTGATCGTTGCGGAAGGATTGCAAGGAGACCCGGATGTTGAGTTCGAGTCGAAACCTCCTGAGGGGGCGGAGAGTGATTGGTGTGCCTATGCGGACACCTTGTATCAGGAACTGGAGGCGGCACGATTTCGAGCGGGAGATTTGCTGTACCTATGCCAGGAGATCGGGAAGTTGAGCAATTTATTCGACCAGCATGTGGAGCAGAGTGAACGTCGGTTTTTTACGGAGAGGGGAGCGTCCACGATAACCTGAAGAGACCGCGGACGGCGGAATACTATTTATGGCGATGCCGGGAACGATTGAATTTATCGTCCGCAGATTTGCTTGGTGCTGATTACCGGCAACAGATGGAATGGATTGGGTACGAGTTGTTGCGGGAACTGGAAGAACGGGAGATGGGGAATGGCTGATTTACCGAATCTGGATGAGGTGACAGGTGAAGAGTTATCAGATGAACAGCTGAGGGGAGTCGTCGCGCAGATTGACCTCGACATTGTGAATCTGCTCCGGGATGGAAAGTTGTCGGCGGTGAAATATGGCGTGGGTGGTGCAGAAGGGCGGACGATGGATCGGGCTGCGAATCTGAAAGCGTTGCTGGCAGCTCGGCAATTTTATGACGGGATCTTGCGACAACGACCTGGTTGGGAGACGTCTCAGTATGTGGAACCAGAGTAGCTTGAATCCTGAATAAGCGTGAATAGAAATAGACTGAGGTGGATGAATGACGGATTTAAGTGTGTTGATCTCTGAAGACCTGGAACTTTGTTTTATGGACTGGGGGACGGACGTCACGTTACGGGCAGTGGCAGAGGTGTTTGATGTGGAGTCTCAGTTGGTTAACGAGACTTATGAAGATGCGCCTGCCGTGGCGATACCGGGGGTGGCGCACGTCGGAGTGACGAAAGGAACGGCGGGGCAGCATTTTGAGGGGAGGATGTCGTTCTTTCTAAAAAAAGAAGACTACCCGTTTGATGTCGTGGTGAATAACGGGCGATTGAAACATGCGGGCCAGTGGTATCGGATTGAAGGAGTCGAGGAGCGTGGAGCGAATTTGTTGCAGTTAAGTTGTCGACGGATGGAGGAACTTGTGGATGAAATTTGAAGTTCATCGCACTCAAATATTTAAGAGCATCGAGCAATATCGTCGGAAACAGATTCCAGAACAGAGACGGGAGTTGGCGGAGGATGTCGCTCGGGAGACGCTGCGGGAAACGGTGGAATTTAACCCGGTCGAGACAGGACGGACTCGAGCAGCCTGGTTGGTGAGTTTACTTAGATTGGGCGGTGAGTCTCCTGTGGGATGGAGCAGTGGTCGCGGAGATTCGTTTGCTCTTCAGGAAGGGCGAGCAGCAGGATCGTTGCAGGAAGTGGAATCGAAAAATCGGAGCGAACTTCGAGTGAGGAATGGCGTGGAATACATTAACTATCTGGAGTATGGCACGCGAAACAGGACACCCGCAGCAATGGTGCGACGTGCGTTGCAGCGCGTTGTCCAGAAATTAAGACGGAGGAGTTGACTGATGAAACAGATGGCAATTGCCTCAAGTCTGATGAAGCATTGGCAGGAAGAGACGACCATCGAAGTGCCTACCAGTTTTCCCGGGATGCGGCTGGATACTTCCGCGCTGACGGGTTGGCTGGAATGGCGGACGGAATTCTGGAAACCATATGTGCAGCGAAGTGGTCAGCAGGAGTTACAGCGGTTGAGTGTGGAAGTTCATGTTTATTCGCGAGGGGTGGGAGCGGGGCCGGTTTTGCATCGGTTGGTGGACGAAGTCTTGCCGGTGTATACACGGACGACGATGGAGGTACACGACTACGAAGAATCCGGAGCACCGTTGATCGGTTATGTCAGCCTGTATGAGCCCGAAGTGCGAGAGTTGAGCCGGGAAGAATTAAATCAGCATGGATCGCAACTGCGTCATGCGTTGGTCGAGTGGCGGGGGATGGCCCAGGAACTGGTGTAGTGAAGTTGGGTTCAATTCGAGCGAATCAGCGGAATCAAATTTTAGAAACAACTGCGACTAAGGAACTAAAGCGATGGCTGTGAGTAGTATTGTCAGGAATTTGCGGGATGGGGAACTGGTTGTCAAAGATGGAACAACGCCGACACCTTTGTCGATGACGGTCCTTCTGGATGAAGGCGACCTGACCTGGACGGAGCGGACGAATACGATCGAAGTGAAGGATCGAGGATCGATCAGCGCAGGGCATACGCGGAAGGGGGATGAGGAATCGATCTCCATTTCGTTCAGCGCGAAGTGGACTCAGTTGATGGGGAAGGTGGAGTCGAGGGGAGATCCGTTACAGCTTTACGAATTGTTGACGTTCGCCTCGGGAACAGAAGCAACGAGTACCTCGGCGGATGGAGAGCAGGATACATTGCACTTTGAATTTACGTTGCTTGATCCGGCGGGGGTTGCCAGCGAGAAAATTGTCTTCGCTAAGGTGTATCGGGAGTCGCTGACGATGAGCGAAGGGGAGGATTTCAATTTGATTTCGTTTGATGGTCGAGATTTTGAAGTTGCCCCTGTGGTGAGTCGTATCTGACTTGCCAAGATAAAGAGAAAGCGAGTGGTAGCAGGCTTCAAGTCAGAGTGGAGGAATGATGGCAGATTTCAGTGAGTCGTTAACGGTGCGGATTGTGGGTGACAGTCGGGGATTGGATCGGGAGTTGGGGAAGGTCGTTCGTAGTCTGACAGATTTTGAGAACCGGTTGAAACGCGTGGGGCAGTTTGATGATTTGTTTTCGCGATTGGCCCGACAGGTGGGGTCACTTTCACGACCACTGCGAGGAGTAAACCAGCTGTTGACGCAGATCGGACAGCAGTTGGTCTGGCTGTCGCAGTACCCGGTGACCTTGGATGTCTCGCCAGCGTTGGCGGGATTGCAGCGGGTCAGTCAGGTGATCGATCTGTTGATGCTCAAGCTACAACAACTTGCGGCGATGGCGAGTGCAGGGGCAACGGGAGGTTTAGCTGGTGGGGTGACTGGAAATACAGGAGCTTCTCCTGGACCGATTCGTCAATTTGCCAGTGGTGGAATGGTTTCGGGGCCGGGAGGGATTGATCGAGTTCCGGCGATGCTGACGGCGGGTGAATATGTCCTTCAAAGACCTGTAGTGCAGATGTTGGGGAGGAATCTCCTGGATCGGTTAAATGAGGGACGGGGAGAGGGTGTTCGTCAGTTGGGTCAGCAGACGGTGGAGAACAGGAATCGGTCCGACGTTCACCATTACGGTGGGTTTACTTTTAATTTGTCGCAACCGGTGCCGATGAGCGAATTACTTCAATCGATCCGACAAGATCGATTGAAGCTGCGTACGCGTCGAGGTTGAGACCGTCGGTGATTTCGGAAGGAGCATGAGAGAATGTTGGAATTTCGTCCGGCGATTTATCAGGGAGGAGAACTGTATGAGTTACCGCGACCAGTGCGGTCAGTTCGGTTACAGGAGGGGTGGGACTTCGAGCAATTCAAAGTTCCGCTGCGGGATGGCGACCAGGTGACGGGGCATTCGCAACGAGGAGTGGAGATTCTGCTTGAAGGTGAAGTCGACTCGCAAGGGGGCAAGTTAAAAGTCTCCGAAGTGGACATGCTGGAGACGATATTGAGCCTGCGTGGATTGCTGGATGTCGACGGAGAGAGTTCCAAATACAGTTTAGTGCTGTATCGGGATGTTGAGACTGATGGGTATCGGCGATTCAAAAAATGCAGCACGGTTGAGTTTGAATATGATTTGTCGCGACCGCAGTTGTTTACTTATTCACTGATCGTGCATGCGGAAGATCCGGTGATCTACCTGACTGATCCTGCAGATGACTAATGGTCGTCCTGGAACTGCCACACATCTCTTGAGAAAGTTCAAAAGAAAGGGTGAGGACAGATGACGTTTGAACGAAGAGTGCGACACTATTCGCCCGGGCCGAATGACTATGTTGGTGAGATTTCTACTCAGGCGATCTCGGGTTGCTGGTTTGAGTTGCATCGTCGCGGTGGGTGTGGTGTGGGCGAACTGGTCTTGAAAAATGATTTCGCGGATCGATATCAGATTGAAATTGGTGATTGGATTTCCTTTGAACCGGAGAGTGGGACACGCTGGTATCTGGGACGCGTGGAGGAACGGGAGTCGCGAAGTCCGGCGGGTGTCTTGTGTCGGTTGACGGGGATGGCGGTAGAGTTGGGAGAGATCTTCCCAGGCGGATTTAGTCGAACTGTCGCTTACAACGTGCCTCCGCATCGGTTCGCACAGACGGATCTTTTTCCGGGCGATCCGGACTACTCCGAAGAGACTGTGGATGTAGTAAGCCAGACTGCTGACCTCGTTTGGCTATTGATACAGCGATATGCCGCAGGGGTGACGCATATTGAATTTGACGCGGAGAAGTTCAGTCCGCTTGTGGTTGATTCGCCTGTAATGAGTGTTAAGTTTCGCGGAGAAGAGTCGTTGCGGTCAATTTTTAAGGAGTTGGCGATGCGTAATCGTGACGCCGCCTGGGGAGTGAATGCGAAGGGAGCATTCTACTTTCGACCCAGCGGGACGACAGTGCAGACAACACTGCGGGAGGGAGACAATTTATTGTCACTCAGAGAGGTGCGAAATCTCGACCAGGTTTACAACCGGCTGTTACTGACGGGCGATTATATCTATGACGGAGAATTGAATTCAGAGGTTCCTGCGGCGGGGTTTTATCGTTGGCGGGGGACTTATGTGCAACCTTTCAGTCGCGGGCAATACGGTGATCGACGGATTCGAATGTGGATACCGTGGATTCGTTCCCAAACCGATGCGCATCAATTTGTGAGAGAGTTCTTTCGCGTCTATGCCCGTCCGACCTCTCGTTATGAGATCGAAGTGGCTGGAATGGAGAATCTGATTTTTCCCTGGGCGGGCGCCGTCCGGTTGGAGGATCGTGATGGAAACGAATTGGTGACCGCAGCAGTGGAAACAGTCCGGGTACAGTTTGATGCTGTACCCCGATACGAACTTTCCGTTGGCCCAGAAGCGCCCCAGGAACTGTGGCCAGAGCCGGAACATGATGAACGATGGGAGCTGAATGGTTTGGGTGGGGGAGGAGTGGTTACCTTTTCGTCCGAAGGAAGTTCAGATGGGGGATCACTCAGTTCGGGTGATAATAGTGACGAGTCCAGCGAGGAGGATTCTTCAGAGGAGGTCTCGTCATCTGAGGTATCGTCGTCGGATGCAATGTCATCGTCTTTATCCAGTGGGTCGGACTTGACAGGATCGAGTTCTGGATTGTGGTCGTCCAGTGGATCCGATGGTATTTCAAGCGGCGAGACAGAAGAAACAGAACTGAGTAGCTCCGATTCCGCTGAAGAGAGTGATTCAGACACAGATTCGACCGGAGAATCATCGGGGAGCGGCGACAGTAGTGGGCTGTCGAGTGGTGAAGCAAGTTCCACTACTTCCAATTCATCGGGAGAAAGTTTCTCCAGCGATTGGAGCGGGTGGTCTTCTGGTTCTGGTGGGGTTTCTTCGGGAAGCGATTTATGCGCAGAAGCGATTCTGGATAACTTCGTGGATACGAATGGAACAGCCTTATCCTCGCATCAACCAGATATTGCGCCCTCGGGTGTGGTGTGGGCCGATTCGAATTCTGGGTTCAAGATTTTCTCCGGTTGCGCACAATTCAAAACAATCGGGAGTGGTAGTGGAATCGCGTATCTGGGTAATGGAGAGACGAATGTTGTGGTGTCGGCATCTGTTCAGGCAGGAACGCTCTTGTTTCGTGGTGATATCGAATGGTTGGGTTCGGTGGGGCTGGTACTGAGAGTGGCTTCCATCAATACATATTATGCAGCGTTGGTTTCTGCCTCCAGTCTTCGACTCGTGAAAGTAACGGGAGGAACCGCTTCGATACTTGATACCCAGGCTGTCAGTCTTGCGCCGGGAGCGACGTTCACGATTTCTGCGGAGTGTAACGGAAGTACGATCACAGCAACAACAGAAGGAGTGACCGTATCGACGACAGGTGTCACATTAACATCGGCGGCATTCGGATTGTATGCGAACAATGATGATGACGCCGAGACTCCCCATGAATTTGAATCGTTTCAGATCAACTGCCTGTAGTTTGAGGAAGAGAAAAAATGTCAAACTTGTTTGTGCGTATGAATACGGATCGAAGTGAAACTCCAGCCTCGTTGGAAAACATGTTTGCCGGGTCGACATCGACTTCATGCTGGTTGATCGGTGGAGGGCCATCGCTGACTGAAGAATCAGCAAAGATCATTCAACAAACGCCGAGTCCACGAATGTGCATCAATCTGGCCGGGGCAGGTTTGATTCGTCCCACCTTCTGGACATCTTATGATCCGTCGACGCGCTTTCATAAGTCTATTTATTTTGATGCCGGTATTACCAAGTTTGTGCATAAGAGGCGTGCGCTCGACCTGGTTCCGGAATCCTCTTTTAAAGTTTGCGATTGCCCTAACCTCTATTTCTTTGATCGACAACGAGATCGGCAGTTTCACGATTTTCTGGCACCGCACCATTCCGGGATTGTTGACTGGTCGGATTCGATGGTTCAGGCCATCGATATTCTCTATCGACTTGGGTTTCGCACCCTCTTTCTGGTGGGATGCGAAATGCGAGTACAGCCTTCTGTCGCTCAGCAGACACGTGCTCGCGAGGCAGGGGTTGTTTATGAATCGGGTGAGTTACTCAAAGACTTTCTGAGACGCTGCGAGGAGAAAGGTTTGTCGGTTGAAGAACTGGAATCGGTCGAACGGGAAGAGCAATATCACTTCGCCGAAACGAAATCACTAAAGGCAGCAGCGAGTGCGGAGTCGCACTATTTTCGCATCGCTCAGTACTTGCGGTTATGTCGCCGGGCAATGAGTCTGGCCGGTCTCAGGCTTGTTTCCGTGACACCTGAAAGTCGGTTGAATGACTATTTTCCATACCTTTCGCTCGACGAGGCGGCTTTCGAAATCAAGAACGAGACAGGCGACCCGGCTGTCGAGACAACGGATGGACTGTATCGACAATTGACGGACCGACGTGTGGATTTTCGTGGACCAATGCGAGATTTCAAACCTCCGGTTGATCAGTCCCGAGAGTCGCCGGAACCTCAAAGAAAACGTGATAATCAACACGAGTTTCTGGTTGAAGCAGAAGGGTTTGAAAATAAAAAACCACGAGCAGCAGGGGCCGGTCAACTTCGATTGCAAGCGCAACACATGGAGCAAGTACCTGTTCATGTTAAGGAAGAAGGTTAATGATGGACAGCACTCTGGTGATTCCCCAACGTGGTCACATTGAACTGACGCTTGATTGTCTGGATTCACTAAGGCGGGTTGAATCGAAACGGTGGCCGGTTGTCGTGGTGGATGATGGGTCGACGATGGAGGAAGTGGAACGCTTTGATCGTCTGAAGCCGCCAGGTGTCCGGTTGGTTACCCAGTTTCAGGCAGGAGTGACCGCGGCCTGGAATCTGGGAGCACTGCAGGTTTGTACCAAAGCGGTGTTGTTTATTAACAATGACGTGCTCTTTCGGACTCCCTCAGTTGAAGCGATGTTGGAACCACTCAATACGAAAACGGCACGAATGACGGGAGTACGTTATCGAATCGAACCGAATGTGCCAGTGGGATCATTGAATGAAGAACTTCCAGAAGATGAGACGATTCGATTGCTGGAAGGGTGGGCTCTCTCCTGTTTCGTTGAGGATTACTATCGAATCGGTGGGTTTGACGAGCAGTTTCAAACTTATTTTTCGGATACCGATTTTCAACTTCGAATGCGAGAAGAGTTTGGTTCGAGTTGCTTGAAAGCCATTGGTGATATTGGCTTGGAGCATCTTGGGCACCGAACGGCTCATCTCGAACCGACGCATCGACAACAGTGGCGGCGGGACCGGAAACTCTTTCGTCTAAAATGGAAACAGGTCAAAAACAGGAGCCCCGATATTGCGTTTACTTCAGGTTTGTAATGTCGGAAACATCGTAGGGGGAACTGCTGCTTGTACCTGGAGTGTCGTTCGTGCATTACCCGATTGCGAGCATGTGATTTGTTTTCGTTCTCCACCGACGAGAGAGACGAGTGAGCGATTTAACGCTTGCGCGGGAGTCGAACAACTTCTTTATCGGCGTCACCTCTCCCATAAAGAAGTCATGGCTGTTCGCCCTGACTTAGTTCTCATGCACAACATCGGACCGGCAGTCGTTGAAGTACCGCAGGTGATTCCCTCAGTGCAATATGTGCATTCTCAAATACAGCCGATGCAGGCCGACTTTGAGATGAATTGTTCTCACTGGCTGACTAGCAAACGAGGGCAGTCTGATGGATTCGTTTGCTGGCAAGGTGTTCCACTGACCGCAAGGTATGAAGAAGAAAAGAAGACGCATTCACGGTTGACGATTGGTCGCATTTGCACACCGACGGTTCGCAAATGGCCGCAGGCACTGATTCCATTCTATGCTTTGCTCGCTCGGAAATTTCCGGAAGTCCTTTGGGAATTCATTGGATGCCCCATGCGCTTTCAGCCTGAACTCACGAAAGTTTGCAAGGGAGAGGTTTTATTCAGGGAAGCCAATTGGGACGCGCGAGAACATGTCGCGCGTTGGGATGCGATGTTATATCATCATCCAGATTTGACAGAGTCTTTCGGTCGGACAGTGGCGGAAGCGATGCGAGTGGGGACGATACCGATTGTTGACGACCGTGGTGGATTTGTCGAACAGATCAATTCCGATACAGGGTTTCTCTGTCACCATCCAGCGGAATTTGAACTCGCGATTGAAATGCTGCAGGATATTGAAACACGCCAGCAGATATCGCAAGCGGGGATGGTTTGGGCAAACGCCAATTTCTCAATTGAGGCATTCCGACAACGATTGCTGGGCCTACTTCAGAAACTTTAGAGCGCATTCCAGATAACCGTAGCGTGTTCTGGCGGCGTAGCCTACTGTTTTTCAGGGCTTTTCGGGACCGAGAGCCGCCACACTTATCCTGGACAGGATCTCGTTCCGCTGTGGCTTACTCATCGAACGTATGTTTGTGATGCAACAGATGATGATAGTGCTGGGCGAAGCGATGAGATTCGTCGCGGACATATTGAAGCAAGCGAAGTGCATAGGAGTGGCGGCTGAGGCGGCGAGGTTCGGATTCGCCGGGGACGTAAACTTCTTCTTCTCTCTTGGCCAGCGAAATGGTGAAGGGGGGATCGACCCCGATGGCACGCATCGCGGACAGTGCGGCGTTTAACTGCCCTTTGCCCCCATCGATGAGCAGGATGTCAGGAAATGGTTCCCCCTCTTGCTCCAGCCGGCGCAGACGGCGGCTGACTACTTCCCGCATGGAAGCGAAGTCATCGATTCCCTGGACGGTGCGGATCTTATATCGCTTGTAACCATGTTTGAAAGGCAAGCCATCGATGAACTGAACCAGACTGGCAACGGTCTGGCCTCCCTGCAAGTGGGCGATATCCATGCCTTCGATGCGGCGTGGAAGGTGATCGAGCTTGAACACGCGTTTGAGTCCCTCGACACCTTTCTTGGGGTCGATGTAAAAAACTTCAGGTTGGGCATGTTCTTCAATGTCTCCGCGCAGGTTCAGGTTTTCGAGTGATTTAATCTGATCTCGCAGGCGGGCTGCTTTTTCAAATTTCAATTCTTTGGAGGCCTCTTCCATCTCCTTCATCAAATCTTTGAGGACCTTCTTTTTGTTTCCATCGAGAAACATGCGTAGATGTTTAATGTCTTTTTTGTACTCTTCCTTCGTGATTCGCAAATTACAGGGCGCGGTACACTGATTGATGCTGTGGAGCAGGCAGGGACGAAACCAACGCCACTTTTCGTCGTTCTCTTCGATGTCGAGAGTGCAGTTACGAAATCGAAAGACTTTCTGCAGGACTGAAATGGCTCCACGAAGTTTTTTGGCGTTTGTAAAAGGACCGTAAAGCTTGGTCCCTTTTAATTTCGGAGTACGGGTGAATTCGATCCGAGGAAAGTCTTCGTTGGTAGTGATCTGTAGATAAGGGAACGACTTGTCGTCCTTTAGCTCGGAATTGAACCGGGGTTGAGTGTCTTTAATCAGCCGGGCTTCCAGCAGCAATGCTTCGACTTCGCTTTCGGTATCGATGGTTTCCAAGTCAACGATTTCAGGAACGAGATCCGCTGTCCGGCGATCAAGGCGTGCCGCCTTCGTGAAATAGCTGTTCACGCGACTGCGCAGGTTGACCGCTTTGCCAATGTAGATCACCACGCCGCGGTTATCCTTCATCAGGTAAACACCGGAGGTGGTGGGCAATTCATCCAGCTTTTTGTGAAGCAGCGCGTACGGGTTTTCCGGATCAAGCGGCTTGCTGTGTGGTTCGTCAGCAGGTGGCATAGTTGGCTTAGGGTAGGGGAGTTGGTGTTTCCGTTTCTCAACGGAATTATCGCAGCGGCGGCAGGGTTCGCCAGTTGTTTTTTTGCACCATTTCCCGAACGACCTCTCTCCGAGAACCGGTTCGGTCATAGATTTCGAGTTGCTGTGATGCTCCAGTCTCGTTGTGCAGCGTTAAAATTGATTTGAGTTCCGGGACACAATCGAGTTTTTCTGCCGTCGGAAGAAGCAGGTCGACCAGGTGGGACGTGAGTTCATGGACAGACTGCTGTTGGAACGTATCGTGATTGACGAGTTCAGCCTCGCCACCGTAACGGGTCGCACGCCATTTGTTCTGCTGAACCATCATGGGGTGATAATCGGCTTGGTAAGTTCCCGAATCAATTTCTTCTGATAAAGCCACCACCATACATTGGACGAATGCAGTGATCGCCAGGACCTGATTCAGATTCGCTGGCATATCGCAGATACGAACTTCCACCGTTCCGAAGTTATGATGCGGTCGGATGTCCCACCAGATTTCGCGAATGGAATTGATGAAACCGGTGTTGATCAAGTGGTTAATGAGCCAGGTGTATTCGCTCCAGTTTCGCACCAGATGCGGCAGTCCGGCGGTGGGCAGTCCCTCCATAATGACGGATCTGTTAGAATGAATTCCTGTATTCCGTCCTTCCCAGAAGGGGGAGTTCGACGACAGGCTGAGCAACAGCGGGAGATAACGGAGCATCCGTTCGCTGACCATAATCGCCTTGTCACCAGTATCAACACCGACATGCACATGCAGGCCAAAGGTTAATAGCCGACGGGCGATATCCTGCATCAAATCGACCAGACGATAGTACCGGTCATTAACCGTAATTTCTTGTTCCCGCCAGGAGGAGAACGGGTGGGTCGCCGACCAGAAGAGTTTCAAACCGAGTTCTTCAATCGCTTTTTCGGTGGCTTCCAACGTGGTACGCAAGTCGTTGCCCGCTTCAGCCACGGTACGGCAGACGCGTGTGTTGATTTCAAGATAGGACTGCATCAATTCAGGTTTGACGAACTGATGGAATTCCTCGGGCAGTGCCTTGAGGACTTCATCAATCGAGTTGGACAGTGCGAGTGTGTTAGATTCGACTAGTTGCAATTCGATTTCGACACCCAGCGTGGGGTAATCGTTTTGAGTAAACGAAATCGCGTTCATAACGACTCTCCGGAAGTGGTTTCAAGTTGATGTCCCAGCAACAGCACGGAACGCATTATAATACGTGCTCCCAGAGAGAGAACCGTTTCATCAATGTCAAAGCGACAGGAGTGCAATAACGTGGGGTCGCTTATGTCTCGGGCACAGCCCAAGCGAATCATGGCTCCTGGAACCTGCTCAAGATAAAGGGCGAAATCTTCTCCGCCCATACTGGGTTGATCAATCCGACTCGTGTTCTCGGTTCCCAGAATTTGCATGGCGGCCAATTCCAGACAGCGGGTGGCGTCGTTGTTATTGACGATCGAAGGGAGGGCATTATGGAAATCGACATCAATGAGGGTGCCACTTGTCTTTCCGACTCCATGGGCGATTTCACGAATGCGGCGGTGTAATCGTTCACGAGTGTCGGCTTGAATCGTGCGAAGGGAACCTCGAATCTCGACTGTCTCGGGAATGACGTTCGGAGCATAACCTCCCATCAATTGACCCACAGAAAAGACTGACGGATGGCGGGAATCGACCGAGCGGGGAAGATACTGATGGAGCGCCATGATCAGTTCAGCCGAAGCTGCTACGGGGTCCGACGTATGATGCGGTCTGGCGGCATGGCCTCCGTGACCAGTCACGGTCAATTGAACTTCATCGCAGTTGGCCGTCATTGTTCCATATCGAACAGCAGCTTCGCCGACGGCCCGTTCCGGTTCCATATGCAGACTCAGAATCGCGGCGACTCCGTCCAGTGAATTCTGTTCGATCATCCAGCGAGCACCCTGACAGGTTTCTTCAGCCGGTTGAAACAACAGCCGGACCCGTGCCGCAGGTACGTTGGTGACCCCTTCGGTCAGTTCGGCTCCCATGGCGGCGAGGCCAATGCCGGTGACAATTGTGGAGTGGGCGTCGTGACCGCAGGCATGCATCACGCCATCATTCTGGGAGCGATAGGGGACCTGCTTTTCATCCGGAATGCGTAATGCATCAATATCTGCGCGGATCGCAATCAGCGGAGTCGTCGGATCCGGGTTACCGATTTCAAAATCGACAGTCAGGCCGATGTCGTTCTGTTTCACCACTGGATTCAGGCCGACAGCTTGCAGCAATTCGGTCAGGTAGGTCGTTGTCTGAATTTCTTCCCCGCTGGGTTCCGGATGAGCATGCAGGTGGCGACGGATTTCGATCAACCGGGAAGAAAGGCGGGCGATGGCGTGGTCGAAATCATTCAACCAGCCCGTATGTTCTTCCAGGTGGTTCAAATGAGTTTCCAGAGAATGAAGTTTCATATAATTTCAGACTGTAAGAAATGCAAATAAGAAAGGAGCAGGTGTGACAATTTGTTCACATCTCGGTCGGGTCAATCGGGCCAGCTTTTGGCGATCTTCGTGAGCCGTTCTCAAAATTCTAACGGATCTCCAACTCCTTTATACGTAATAAACCTATACGGAGTGAACCGCAGAATTAACACGACTCGTCTGTTTCCCGCTTTCCCCTCAAAACAGATTCCTTCCTTCGATCATCAGAAACCTCTCCCCGAGGTTGTTGCGGTTTTAAGTCCTTCCCACCTGTATTGCGCTTTCCTCACCTGAATTTCTAACATTTCCGACTTATCTGAACAGTTTAAAAAGAGACAATCCCCATGCTGAGAGAGGTTGTTCTACAGAAGAGTAAACAGGATAATAAGTACGCGGTTCTGACAGAGCGGTACGCCCGCTCTCGATACGATTCGCTGAATTCAGATTCCCGACAACCGTGTCCTGACGATGGGCGGGTTCACTGCCTGACCTGTTCAGTCGATGGTGGTTTTCCTTCACACTGGAAAAGGGGGTGATTCATGTTGCGATCAGCCGTTCAATTCGAAGGTCCTATCCTGATGGAAATGCCGCATAAAGTTTTCCCGGTAGAAGTGCAGCCCAGAGTGCTGGTCGTCACTCCGGTTGGAGACGCGGTCGCCTTCAAGGACTGTGACGTTAAATGGGAGCTGACCATGATCCTCAATCAGCTCGAGCGATTACCGGTCCATCACGTGATGATCGACTTCAGCGCCGCCAACTACTTCGGTTCCGTCGTTATCGGCAGTATGGTGCGACTCTCCTCGCTGGTGAAAGGGCGCGGGGGCAAAGCGGCGATGTGTGGTGCGTCCGAAGACATGCAGGTCGTACTTGACGCGATGAACTTGAACCAGATGTGGTCTCAGTTCCAGGATCGGAATGAGGCCGTTCGCTGGCTGAATAGCTAAGACTCTGCTGCTCTGGTAAAAACTCTTCCTGAAACCGGTTTCGTTTCGTTCGAGAATCGCGCATGATAGAGGGAGCATTTCTGTTTCCCAATCATTCCGCTGGAGATCCTGCTTTGCGATCCAATCGATTCTTTGTGCTCCTGCTCAGTCTTATTTTGTCGACCTCGTTTATCGCTTCGACTGACAACGCTTCTGCCGCCGAGCATTCGATCGTGTGGAAAGCTCCGACCGGTGTTCCCGCCGGAACACCCCTTTTCGTCAAACAAGAGACCGATGCGGACGAGTCTCTTCAATTAGTGGAAGCCGAAACCGGAACGAAAATCCCACTACAAAAAAGTGGTGAAGAGTGGATTGGATTATTTCCGCGCGAGATCAAAGAAGGGGAGACACTCGACTTTACCGTGTCAGCAGTTCCTCCCGTCCAGGCAGCATCGGCAGTCTTCAACATCGTGCAGAAAGAAGGATGTCTGGTCGTGAGTAATCGCGGTAGGGAAGTCTTTCGCTATCGCACTGACTCCCTTGAGCCTCCCATGGGGCAAAGTAATATCTACCGACGCAGCGGTTATCTGCATCCCCTCTATACGCCCCGAGGAAAATTAGTCACGGGAGACTTCGCCGCAGACCATCCTCATCAACACGGAATTATGTACGCTTGGACGAACACCAGTTTTCAGGGGAGGAAGGTCGACTTCTGGAATCAGTCCGCA